>VXMR01000030.1 GCA_009841005.1 Gemmatimonadales bacterium | reverse complement strand
CGCCGCCGGCGAGGCCGGGACCGACGGGGCGGAGCGGGAGGCGGCGGAGCGGGACTCCCTGCTCGCGCTGCTGGACGGCGTGACGCCCGAGCAGGCGTCCGAGGCGCTGTTCGGCGAGCGAACGCTCAGCGAGGCGCAGCTCGACGCGCTGGACCGCCTGGGCAACAACAACGGCCGCTACGACCTCGGTGACCTGCTCGCCTGGACCGAGCGCTGCCGCAGCGGCGAAGCTAAGTGCGGAAGCACGCCCAAGGGTCCCGATGCCGCGTCTTCGGCATTCTTCCTGTTCGGCGCCGCCGCGGCCGGACGGCGGCGGAGATCCGGGCGCGCGAGACGGCGCGGGGTTGGGCATCGCCGGGCACGGGGAACGATGCTCGCCGCGCTGCTCGCCACAACGGCCTGGTCGTGCGCCGGCGATCTCGCGGGACCGCCCGCGGCCGCCCAGCGGGAGCCGGGCGCCCCGGCGGCCGAGCTGCCCACGCCCGCGGCCGCCCCGCACGGCCCGGGGTTCCTGACCGTCGAGTGGACGGCGCCGGCGGCGGGACCCGCCATCGGCGTGCTGCTCGAACTCGAGGGGCCCGGCATCGAGGCGGTCGAGGCCGCCGACGGTCTCGAACTCTACCACTCCGCAGCCGGCGGGCGGCACCGGATCGTCGTCGCGGGCGCGCTGAAGGACGGTCCGCTCGTCCGGTTCCGGGTGCCCCACCGCGGCCGGCTCGACCTGTACCCGGTCCGCGTGCTGCAGGTCACCGGCGAGGACTACGCGCTCGGAGACCCGCGCGCGTACCGGGCCGTGGCCGCGCCGAACTGACGACCCCGGTGAAGATGGGCCCCCCGACATGCGCGCCTGGCTTGCGGAATCCAACCGCCGGGACCGAGCGTAGGGTCTGACGGATCTGATCCTCCCGAACCCACGGAGGACGTGACGCGATGAGCAACTGGTCGCACAGGTTTCAGCCGAAGTATTGGCCGAGATGGTACCGGATCGCGTTCGGCGGCGGCGGCGCGGGGGCGCTGCTGGGTGGAGCGCTGGCCTGGTACGGTCCGGGCTGGGGACGCTACGCGGCTCTCATCGGCGTCATCCTCTGCTTCACTTCCCTCTGGCTTCTCGGAAGCCTGTTGGAAGACGGCCCCCACGCCTGAACGCTTGACACCTTCGGTCGCTCGCGCCGTCACGAACTCGGTGCGGACGGCAGCGCTACGTTTATGATCAGCGTATCGGTGGCGATGGTGGGATCCCTGCTGTCGTAGTAGGTCACTCCCGTCGTATCCAGCAGGACCTCCGCCAGCCCCAACTCCTCCGCCGGCCGGACACGCACTCTCACGCAGCCGACGGGCCCGGTACTGCCCAGTCTCTCGGAGTACCCTCCAGCCGGGGACGTGACGAGGGCCCTTACCGGTCCATGCCACACGCAGCCTGCGGGGCGCAACGACTGAGAGATCACGTTGACTCTCGTGCCCGACACCGGCCTCCCGGACATGTCCGTCACGGTGCCGCTGATCAGCCGCAGGTATGACGGCGGGGGGCACGACGAGGCGAACACCTCGCCACCCCCGGTCCAACCGCACCGGTTCCGCGTATCCGACTCCTGACAAGCCGGAACCGCGAGCATAGGCACGCATCCGAGCGCCAGGCAGAACGTCGACACTCCTCTTCGTCTCCGGCCACCTGCTGCAACCCTCTCCATCTCCCCCCCCCCGCGGGCTCAGCCGATGGCGAACACGAGGCCGCCCTGAAGGACGACGTGGCCGGTCTTCTTCCCCTCATCGTCGATTTCGGAGAGACCCCGGGCGTAGATCACGTCGAACGCCAGATCGAGCGAAGCGGTCAGTCTCACCTGGAACCCGCCGCCGAGGGCGAGTCCGAAGTCGGTTGACTTGACCTCGCTCACGCCGCCCTCCCCGCAGGCCACCGCGGTGTCCTGCGCGCTCGCCGTCCGCCCCGCACCCCCGGTCCGCCCCACGCGGTTGGGAATGCCCGGAGGGACCTCGGGACGGATGGGTCCGGGGTCGACCGACGTCACCACCACCTGGCACGAGAGGTTGAAGGCCACGTAGGGCCCGGCGAGGAAGCCGAAGTTGAGACGCCCCTCTTCGGCGGCGGTGCCCGCGCGAAAGAGCGCGGAGAACTGCAGGTAGTCGATCTCGGCCGTCGACTCGTTGAGCAGCCGGCTCGCCCTGATCGACGACGGCACCTTCACGGCGCCGCCCTTCTGGGCCAGCCCCAGCCCGATGCGCACGCCGAGTCCGCCGCTCAGCGGGATCCCCGCGTCGACCCCCGCCACGATCCCGTCTCGGGGTTCATCGAACGCGGCGGCGCCCCGGGTCTCCAGGTCGGCCCCGGACAGGCTCGCGGGACCGATTCCGGCCCGCACGCCGATGGTCGTCTGCGCGGCGAGCGGCGCGGCGGCCAGCGCGAGGACCAGGGCCACGGCGTGGATGGCGGCTTGCGCGGAATTTCGTCCTGCGGACATGGCGTCTCCCTCCATGCGAATGCGTACGCGGGCGGCCGGCCGCGGAGCGGGGCGGCGGCTCTCACAACCCCCATTCTCCGCGGTTGGCGTCCATTCATCAACTTCGCGGGAGAGCCGCGGGAGCGCTGTGGAGGCATCTTCCTCCCCTCGTACTATATTTCAGGCAGCGATGTTCGCCTTGACCGCATCCTTCACTCTCACATATCCCAGGTTCTTTCGACTCATGATCGATATCAACGAAATCGGTGCGACGGCCTTTGTCATCGCGTCGATCCGGGCCCTGGAGCCCGAAAAGCCGCATCCGCTCTTCAACGATCCCTACGCCCCGTGGTTCTCGAACGACCGGGCGCGCACGGCCGCCCGGCAACTCGACGCGGCGTTCCCGCCCTCGACGACGATGGTCCGGTTCCGCACGCGCTACTTCAACCGGTTCGTGGAGCGCGGGATCGAGGACGGGGCGCGCCAGGTCGTGCTGCTCGGGGGCGGCTTCGACATGCGCGCGCATCACTACCGGAACGCGGGCGCGGCCTTCTTCGAGGTTGATCAGAAGGCGGTCCTCGAGTTCAAGCGCCATATCCTGTCGAACAACGGGGTCGAACAGCCGCCGTCGCTCTTCGCGAACTACCTGGAGGCGGATGTTCCGGGCGACCTGGCCGACCTCGGCTTCGACCCGGCGGCGCCGACGCTGATGGTCTGGGAGGGCAACACGATGTACCTGCCCCCGGAGAGCATCATGCCGTTCCTGAACCGGCTCGCGGGGGCGATGTCGTCGCTCCGCATCGCCTTCGATTACTTCTCGCTGGACCTGCAGCGCCGCGACTTCGACACCGACGAGGACCGCAAGCGGCTCGAGGGGGTGGAGCGGGCGATGAACGCCTCGTTTCCCACGGGCTTCCCGGACCTGAAGGTGTTCGAGCGGGAGACGCCGTTCGAGGTGGCCGAGTCGGGCACGTTCGCGGAGCTGGCGGAGGAGTACGGGCTGGGTCAGATGGTGGCGGAGTACCCGGAGGACTGGCGCGAGACGCTCAAGCTCTACGGCTACTGCGTGCTGGAGCGGCGAACGAGCGGCTGACCCGCGAGCGGCGCGGCGGCCAGGGCGATGATCAGCGCCGAGACCGGCGTCCTCTTCAGCGGTCGCTTCGCTGCTGCGCCGCCAGCACGCGGAGATGGTCGCGGATCGCCTGCTCGCTCAGCGTGTTGCGGCGCCGGCAATCTTCGCTCCACACGAAACCGTGGATCGCGGAGACGGCGTACGCGCCCGACGAGAGGCCAGTGTAGAAGCGGTACTCGTCGTAGTCCTCATCAGAATCGAACGCCCCGCGCGAATCTCCCCAGATCCCAGCCGCCACTCCGACGTTGACCAATCCGACGACGCTATCGATGATCGGCGCGGCGAGGCTGCGGGTGCAATCGCCCAGCGCCACCGGTCCCTCGCCCTTGGGCGGTCTTCGCATGAAAAGCATGGAACACCCGCTCCAGAGCAGAGCGCCCGCAAGCACCGCGACGACCGCGACACGACGACGTTCGAACATGGCGTTTCCTCCGACGGTGGCGCCCTCGCCCGAGCGGCGGGGGCTTCTTCAGACCCGGAGTCGGAACCGCTGGATCTTTCCGGTCGCCGTCTTCGGGAGCTCGGCGACGAACCGGATCCAGCGCGGGTAAATATAGCGCGGGAGACCCTCCTGGCAATGCGCGACGAGTTCCGCCGTCAGCGTGTCGGCGGCGGACGGCGCGCCCGCCGTC
>VXMR01000006.1 GCA_009841005.1 Gemmatimonadales bacterium | reverse complement strand
CGAAGTAGGAGAGGTTGCAGGCCAGCGCGGGGGCGGCCGCGCGCAGCCCGAAGGTTGCGTCCTCCCGCACGGGCGGGCCGCCGCGGATCGCCTCGAACCAGTTGAAGAAGTGGTCGACGTGGGCGCCGCGATACCCGCGCTCGACCTCGTACCGAACCTCGGCCGGGGGAAGCATGCGGACCCGCGGGGGGAGCCCGTCCGCCGACGCCGCCGCCTCGGCCATCTTCTCCTGGGAGAAGGCGTCCATCGGGTCCACGGCGACGTTCTTGCGGAGGATGACCTCGGTCCACGTCACGTCCATCGCTCCCTCGCTCCCCACGAGGCGGAGGAAAGTGCTGCCGGAGGTTCCATCCACGAAGTTCACGCGCAGCGAGAGGTTGAAGCCCGGGTGCGTTTCCGTCTCCGGGTAGTCGAACACGCCGAGGAGCACGTCCGGCACCTCGCGGCCGTCCTTCCAGTACCGGAGCCCCCCGGCGGCCTGGATCCGGGTCGGGCCGCGCGAACTCACGACGAAGTGGAGGCTGGAGAAGAGGTGGACGAAGAGGTCGCCCGCCACCCCGGTGCCGTAGTCCCGGTAGTTGCGCCAGCGGAAGATGCGCAGCGGGTCGTACGGCCGGTCCGGCGCCGGCCCGAGGAAGCCCTTCCAGTCGACCGTCTCCTCGGAGGCGCCGGCCGGGATCGGGTACTGCCACGCGCCAATGGGATCGTTGCGCGCCCAGAAGCCCTCGGCGTAGTTGAGTTCGCCGATCGCCCCTTCCTCGTACAGTTCCTTCGCCTTCTCGTTGCCGAGAGAACTCATTCCCTGGCTACCCACCTGAAAGGCGGCACCGGATTGCTGCTCGGCCCGGATCAGCTCGTGCCCCTCCTCGATCCGGTGGACCATCGGCTTCTCGCAGTAGACGGCCTTGCCGGCGCGGAGCGCATCGACCGAGATCGGCTGGTGCCAGTGGTCGGGGGTGCCGACGATGACCGCATCCACATCGTCGCGCGCGAGGACCTCGCGGTAGTCGCGGGTGGTGAAGATGTCCCCGTGACGCTCGCGGGCGGCTTCGAGCCGTCCATCGAACACATCGCTGGCGGCGACCAGGTTCACGCCCGGGATACGGAGGGCCGTCGCGACGTCCGCCATGCCCATCCCGCCCGCGCCGATCACCGCCAGGCCGAGGTCGTCGGACGGCGCCACACGACGGGCGGCGGGCCCTCGGGCAAGCGTCCGGCGCACGGCGGAACCACTCTGACGGCCGGGATCGGCTCCGGCCAGCAGCGAGGGCGCGCCCGCGGCGAGCACGGAGCCGGCGGCCAGGGATTTGACGAAGCTCCGGCGGTCGCGTTCGGGGGACCGCGGGGAGCCCGGTTCTCTCTTTTCTTCGCTCATGTCGCGTACACGCTCGGTCAGTCGATTCGGGGGCGAGGTCGCCCGGGGCTGGCTCGAAAACGTAAGGTTGTGCCGATCCCGACAGCAAAATCAGCGAGAGGAGGGGCAAGCGTGCGAACACCATGGACTCGATGGGCCAGCACCGCCGTTCTCGTGACGCTGAGTCTCGGCGCCGCCGGCTTCCGCGCCACGCCGGCCCCGGCCGGAGATCCCATCCGGGTCGTCGTCGAGACGGAGCTGGGCGCCTTCGAACTCGAAGTGGATGTCGACCGCGCGCCGGTCACCGCGGCCAACTTCCTCCGCTACGTGGACGGCGGGTTCTACGACGGCGGCACCTTCTTCCGAACCGTGCACGCGGACAACCAGCCCGACGATTCCGTCCGGATTGCCGTCGTCCAGGGCGGCCGGAACCCCGAGATGGACGCCGAGTCCTTCCCGCCCATCCCACTGGAACGCACCTCCGAGACCGGGCTCCGGCACGAGGACGGGACGGTCTCGATGGCGCGCGGCGGCCCCGACACCGCGACGCAGAGCTTCTTTATCTGTATCAGCGACCAGCCGTCGCTCGACTTCGGCGGCATGCGCAACCCCGACGGCCAGGGCTTCGCCGCCTTCGGACGCGTCGTGGCCGGCATGGACGTGGTGCGCGCGATCCACCGCGCCCCCTACGACGCGCAACAACTCACCCCACCCGTCCGGATCACGAGAGCATACCGGAAGGAGTGAGGAACTTCCGGGCAACCATTTGTGAGGGGAGGACCGCCATGCCGATCATTCGCCACGACGGAATCCGTTCATCGGCCCGTGTGAGCCGGAGGCGGAGAGGCCGCCGGGTTCTCGCCGCCACGACGGCCGTGGCCGCCGCGACCGTCCTTGCCGCCGCCGGGCCCGTCTCGGCGCAGAGCGAGCCGCCCGCGGAGCCGCCGGCCGACTGGGAGGCGACCGCGATCGACTACAGCAACGTGCCCTATCCGCACCCGGTGTCGTACCTCGACGTGGAGGTCTACGGGAACGACTATCGGCTCGCGTACATGGATGTGGCTCCGGCGGGCACCCCGAACAGGCAGACGGTCGTCCTCTTTCACGGGATGAACTTCTTCGCGGCGGGGTTCCGCCCCACGATCGAAACGTTGCGGAACGAGGGGTTCCGGGTGATCGCCATCGACCGGCTGGGCTTCGGCCGCTCCTCGAAACCCATCATCCACTACAACCTCCACATCCCGGCCCGGAACGCGAAGCGGCTACTCGACGCGCTGGGGATCGAGCGCGCCGCGATCGTCGGACACTCGATGGGCGGGATGGTGGCGACCCGGTTCGCCTCGACCTATCCGGAGACGACGACGCACGTCGCCATGGTGAACCAGATCGGGCTCACCGACTCCCGTCCCGGCCGGGGGTGGACGGACGCGGATGAAAATTATGCTTCGGTGCTCAACGGGACGACGTATCAGTCGGTCCTGCGCGGGCACATGCGCTATTACCCGAACGGCTGGCGCCCGGAATACCTCGAGTGGGTGAAGGTCCAGTACGGCCTCACGCTGAGCGGCGACTGGCCGCGCATGGCGCGGGTGCGGGCGGCGCAGCGCGCGATCCTCTACGAGGACCCCGTCGTTTACGAGTGGCAGCACATCGCGACGAAAGCGCTCGTCATCGGCGGCGCCGACGACCGCCTCGTGGCCAACTACCCGGTCCTCGCCCGAAACGTCGCCGAGGACCTTCAGAACGCGGAACTCTTCCTCTTCCCGGAGGTCGGACATTCTCCGCAGTTCGAGATCCCGGAGCGTTTTCACGCGGAGCTGATCCGGTTCCTGCGGTCCGATCCCAACGAGCCCGCCGATCAATCGTGGCGGGCAACGGACGTCGGCCGCCCGCCGGGCTCGTAGCGCGGGCGCCGACGGCGCGAATAGGTTGCCCCGCCATGAACTCCAAGCTGCCGCTCTTCGCGCTGCCGCTCCTCGCCCTCTCGGTCTCCGCCGGCTGCACCGGGGAAGCGCCGGAACGGCCGGTCCCCGTCGCGGACATGCAGGAATTGATGGTCTCCGTAATGGAACCGGCGGCGGAGGCCTACTGGGACGGCGTCGGAGAGGTTCTCACCGAGGAGGGCGTGCACCAGTTCCGGCCCCTGACCGAGGAGGACTGGACCTCACTCCGCAACGCCGCCTTCGTCCTCGCCGAATCCGGCAACTTGATGATGATGGACGGCCGTGCGCGCGACCGCGGTGACTGGATGGACCACTCGCGAACGATGGTCGAGGCCGGGCGCCGGGCGCTGGAGGCCGTCGACCGCCGCAACCCGGACGCCGTGTTCGACGCCGGCGCGGAGGTCTACTACGCGTGCCGCGACTGCCACGCCCGGTACGCGGCGGAAACCCTCAGGCCGAGCGATCCGCATAGCGCTCCCGGACCTGGAGAAGCTCCGGATCCCGGCGCGCCCGCGACGGACGGGACGGCCAGCCGGGACGGACGCTAGCTCCGGCGCATGGAACGATTCCTGGAGTGGTTGGGGAGCACCCCGTGGAGCATCGCGCTCCTGGAGTCCACGCTCGCATGGCCGCTCATCGAATCCTCCCACGTCCTGGCCGTGGCCCTCTTCTTCGGCACCGTGATGATGAACGACCTCCGGCTGCTGGGTTGGACGATGCGGCGCGTGCCCGTGTCCGAGGTCACCGGTCGCCTTCTCCCCTGGACCCGGATCGGTTTCGCGGTCATGGTCGTCACGGGGCTTCTCATCTTCTATTCCAACCCGGTCCGCTACTATCACAACATCTTCTTTCGGCTGAAGGTGCTGCTGTTCGTCGTGGCGGGACTCAACGCCTTCCTGTTTCACCGGGGAATCCACCGGCAGGTGCTGGAGTGGGAGCGACTCCCCGTTCTGCCGGGCCGCGCGAAGGCGGCGGGCGCGATCTCGCTCGCGGCGTGGGCGCTCATCATCGTGGCGGGCCGACTCATCGCCTACAACTGGTTCGACTGTGACATCCCCGGCCAGCCGGGCTGGGTGAACTGGGCGGCGGGCTGCCCCGTGGCGGGGGACTGATGGGCGGGCGTCCGTTCGCGCCGGAAGCGTGGCTCCCCTTCTTCGAGCGGCTGGAGAACACGGCCATCGGGACGGCCGTGCGAGAATCAATCTGGGCCTTCCCCATCATCGAGGCCGCCCACCTGCTGGGACTCGGGCTCCTGGGGGGCGCGGTGCTGCTCGCCGATCTCCGGCTCCTGGGGACGGGGCTCAAGCGGCAGCCGATCGCGAGCGTCGTGCGGTACGCTCGCCCGTGGCTCGTGGCGGGGGTGGCGCTGATGTTCCTGACCGGGATCCCGCTGTTCCTGTCGGAAGCCGTGAAGTGCTACTACAACACGTCCTTCTGGGTGAAGATGATCTCGCTTCCCGTCGCGCTCGCGTTCACCTTCGGGGCCCGGAAGTGGGTGGTTGCCGCCGCCCCGAGTCGCGCGAACTGGCGGACGCGGCTCATCGCCGCAATCTCGCTGGGGCTCTGGTTCACGGTGGCCGCGGCGGGACGCTGGATCGGCTTCTCCGCCTGACCCGCGCCTCAGCGCCTGTCCGGAGGCTCCACTCGCATCAACACATCGTTATAACCGCCTGCCGTATCGACCCGAACCGACGCAGCCATGTCCCTGGAGGGCAGCATGTAGTCCTCGGCCACGGACATGTCCACGACCCACCCCAAATCGGCGAGCGCGCCCAGCGTGATGGCGGAAACGACGGTCAGTTCCTCGCCCGGGCAGTTGCCGCGGGTCATGATCTCGCCGCACAACACGCTTCGCCAATGCCCCCCTGCGTCGGCATCCTCGGCGGGATCGTTCGTCACCGGCACTTTGGCACCGGTGTAACCGCTCCCGCCCGCCGCATCGAACGCGACAACGGCGTTCGCCCCGGGGAAATGGGTATCCACTCTTCGCGTACTGCTCGGGAGGTTCACGAGCCGCACGTCGCCCTGGTACCAGTACGTCCCGATGCCGAACACATGGCCCAGTTCGTGCAGCATCACCTCGTACGTGAAGTTGTCCGGGACGCGGCCGAACGGCGCGATGTATGGACGGTCCCGGGTCCAGTAGATCCCGCCGGCGGAGAAGTAGAACCCGGCACCTGCCCGTCGGTTCACGCGTAGTCCGCGCGGTCCGCCGCACGCGAGACCCCCGCAGTCTTCCTCCCCGTCGAACACGAAGATCGGGAAGTCCTGCGGCTCGGCGTTGTCCTTCAATGCGGCTTCGTAGAATCCCGCCGCGTGATCGAACATCACTCTGGCGCAGCGCGACCAATCATCCGGTTCGTCGTACACCAGCTCAACCTGAAACCCCGTCGAGGCGCGGTCGTAGAGGGGGCGGTCCTCCAGCTCCGGAGCGTAGCAGTCATCGACCGCGGTCAGCATGCGCCCCGTGCTCAACTCGAAGGCGGACGACAGCGCCCGGTAGTGCAGATACCGCCGCCCGCGCCCAACCGCGGTGATCTCCAGCTCACCGCTATCGTTCTGCCTGAGGTCGAGGTTGGGGGGACCATCGACGGGGGTCTCCCCTATATGGAACTCGTCGACCGGGAAGGCGCCAACGTGGAACTCGTAGGAGATGTCGGCGCCCGCGCGCGAGGCAAACCAGTCGAGCGGCGTGGACGCGCGATCCCCGATGTTGTCCAGGGTGACGCCTTCAGGCAGCGTCCCCGGCGCCCCGGCGGTGTCCAGGGCGGTGGGGAGAATCACCACGAGGCTGTCGGCCGCCCTCCCCACCCTTGCGGTCACCGTGAGAATCTGGGCCTCGGCGGGAGTCCCCAGGTCGAAGATGGTCCAGAACCGGGAGCCCTCCCGCTGCAGCCATATCTGTCTCAGACTGTCACCGACGAGCGTGCGATACGTCACGTCATCCGTACCCGTAGTGAACCTCACGGTCGGCTCCACACCGGACACGACGTTCCCGTCCTCCTGCCTGGCCGTGACGCGGATGACCGGGGACGTGAGGCCGGGACGGATGATCAGGGTGTCCGTGCTCGCCCACTCGTTGAAGTCGAGCTCGACACCGCTGAGATAGTCCTGAACGATCTTCCGCGTCTCGATGACCACGCTTGCCGCGATGGGCGCGGGCGGAGGTGCCGCGGGAGGGGTTGGCTGCGGCTCGGGGTCCAGCGTGTCGTCCCCGCCGCAGCCGGCGAGAAAGACGACGAGCCAGGCACTGATCCGATATGGTCCCTTCATGGCGCGCCGGGCTCGTGGGTTAGTGCTCCTCGAGGATGCTGCGGCTCGTGACCTCCACGACCTCGCCTTCCCAGCCCGGCGGCGGCTGGCAGGGGTTGGCGTCGTAGGCGGGATCGTTGGGCCGTGGCGCGCCGCCGGGAGGGGCGCCGGCGCCGGATGAGCCCATGAAAAACTTGCTGCCGTCGGTGAACGTGACGTCACGTCCGTTGGCGCGCTTGAGGGAGTGGTCCTTGGCCTGATAACCGTCCACGATGAGTTCGGTGCCGGGCGCGAGGCAGTCCCGCTGGAGGCCGCGGCGCAGGAGCGTGTTCGGCGTCCCGCCCTCGACCATCCAGACCTCGGATCCCGCGTCGGTCTCGACCTCGAGGTGAATCCATGTATGCGGGTTCACCCATTCGAGCCGCACGACGGCGCCTCGGAGCCGGATGGGGGCGTTCCGATCGAATTCCGCGCCGAAGGCGTGGTGCGCGATCAGCGGCGCGGCGGCGGCCAGCGCGACCCCGCCCGCGAGGAGGTACAGAGGCAGCTTCCGCATAGATCTCACCCATGTCTCAACCAACGATCCGGCGCCCCAACGCCGGTCTTTCACGATTCCCTTCAGAGTAACAGGATCGCTCGACTCTGCGCGACCGGACTCCGTTACGTGGGATGCGCACCAACTACCCGCCAGGAGACTAGCGCTCCTGGGCGCGGGCGCCGCTGAGGACGTTGGAGAGGGCGTAGTTGCCCTCGTGGCAGGCGTACTCGTACAAGTCGCCGTCGAGGCGCGTGAAGGGCACTTCCCCGCCCCAGCTCTCGACGAACGTATCCGGATCCTCGACGGTGAACTCGTAGTGGATCGCGTGCTCGGCTGCGCGCGTGAAACGCTCCGTCACGGTCATGTTCTCCGAGCCGGGGCCGAACAGGTAGACGTACGCCGCCATCTGGTCCGGGTTCAGGTTGGTTGTCCGCACGACGAGCGTGTCGCCCGCCCAGCGGCCCCACGATTCGCCGAACCATGGGCGCACGCCCTCGACGGCCGGCTTCGGCTCGCCCATGCGGATGATGCGCACATCGTGCACCATCTCGGTCAGGATCATGATGTGTTCGGGCGTCTGCACGATCGTGTAATTATTGTTGTAGAAGTAGTTCGGGAGCATCGGAGGTCCGGCGTTGGAGCCGAAGGAGAGGATGCAGCGCTCGCCGATGGGCCGGTTCTCGGGGTTGTCGAACGCTCCCCCAAGCCGCGCGAACGCCTGCAGCCGGCGCCGCCGGCCCTCGGGAGTGAGGTCCGGGATGCGGCCGTCTTCCGGGTACGTGAGGAGAGAGCTTCGGGGCTCGCCGTCGAACACCGCGACCCGGTCGCCCGCGTCGATCCAGAAGTAGTTGTAACCGCCAACGCCGCCGGCCGCGCCCGTGGAGCCGTCCCCTCCCACCGGCGGGGCCTCGCGATCCGGGTCGCTGGGCGCGTTCCGCTCGTCGATGTATTCCTGGCGCCGCCCCTCGCGGACGGCCACCTCTTCCGCCGTGAGCACGAGCGCCTCGCCCTCGGGGCGCTGCAGCGGCGTCATGGTCCCGTTCGTCCAATCGCCCTGCAGGTCGGGATGCCCCTCCGCGGTCCGCGGAACGACCCACTCATTCCCCTCTCCCCGCGGCACGCCGCCTGTCCCGTCGCAGGCGGCAAGAGAGACGGCGCCGAGCAGCGCTCCGAGCAACGGAACGGCGCAAAATCCGCCCGGGCGTCGGCGGCGAATCGGGCGTCGCATCAGTGCAGGCAAGCTTGGCTGCCCGCGGCTACCGGATCGGGTTCTTGCGGAGGTGTCCGTACATCAACTCCTCCACGAACGGGACGCACTTGAACTGCCCGAGCCGCGCGTCCGGATCCACGTTTCGGTAGAGCGGCAGGCGGATCGTCCACGGCTCCGAGAACGTGTCGGGGTCCTCCATCGTCGCCTCGTACATGAGGTGGTCGGGCCCAAGCATCGTCCACCGTTCCGTGACCACCAGCCGGTAGCTGTGGTGGTTCCCCGCGCGGTCGAACCAGGTCTGGCCGTTGAACCCGTTCACCGTGACGACGAAGGTGTCCTCCTCCCAGTGCCCCACCGACTGGCCCATCCAGGAATCCACCTGAGGCGGACCGGGATCTTCGAGATAGATGTCGCGCACCGCCCCGGCGTACTCGTAGGCGATGAAGAATTTAGACTCGCTCTGGAAGATCTGGAACGGGAGATGCATGTAGTTCGCGCGCGGGACGCCGGGCAGGTAGCAGCGGATCTCCGGGTCGCGCTCGAGCCAGCGCTCGCGGTTCTCGTCGCGCCGTTCCAGCGCTTCCGGGAGGTAGGGGATGTTCCCCCCGACGACGATGCCCTGCCCCGACGGCACGGACCCCACGGCGCCGAGGGCGACGACCTCGTTGGCGGGGACCGGCACGACGGGACCTTCCTGCATGGCGAGCGCCGGCCGCGCCATGTGCGGCTCGATGTCCCAGTACGCGTTTCCGAGGGCGGACCAGATGCCGTTGAAGTCGGGATGTCCCGAGGCGGTTCGCGGGATACCGTCGTTCGGCGCGCAGGCGGCGACCGTCCCCAGTCCCAGGGCGAGAAGGGCGGTCAGCACACGACTCCGACGACGGGCATTTCGCTCCGCGCGACGAAGCGCGCGCCTCCCCGGGAAGTTCGCCATCGGTTCCGACCTCCTGGTTGATCTTTCCGCGTGCGTCGGGTCGAAACTGCGACCCGGCCTATTCTCTGGCCAGATCGACAGCTCCGAGACAGATTTCAAGCCAGGGGCGACGCAGGGCGGGGTACGGGTTGCGCAACACTGAACCGTCGGAGGAGACATGAAGAACCTGCGCGTAACCGGACTGGCACACCTCACCGCAATGGGGGCCGCGTTCCTCGGCATCGGGGCCTGCGGCGCGGAGGACGCCGCGGAAGGCGACGTGATGGCCTCGGCCGAGGTCACGGATCCGGCGGCGGAGGGTCTCCCGAACCCCACACCCAACGTCATCAAGGATTGGGCGCCGCTTCCGGATGGCCGCGAGTGGGGCTCCACGGCGGGCATCGACATCGACCCCACCGACGGCCACATCTGGGCGTACGACCGCTGCGGCGGGATCGCGCTCGCCGGCGGGTGCGCCGAGAACCTCGTCGACCCGGTCTTCAAGTTCCACCGCGAGACGGGCGAGATCATGGCCAGCTTCGGGGCCGGCCTCTTCGTTCTTCCGCACGGGCTCTACGTGGACGATGACGGGAACGTCTGGGTCACGGACTCCCAGGGGACGGAAGACAAGGGGCATATCGTCGTGAAGTTCTCGCCGGAGGGCGAGGTGCTCCTGATGCTCGGGGAGATGGGCGTTCGGAACAGCGAGCCCGGCACCTTCTTCAACGAGCCGTGCGACGTCATAACGGCTCCGGACGGGTCGATCTTCGTTTCCGACGGGCACAGCGGACAGAACGCGAACCCGCCGGAGGGGTCCACCGGCCGCATCATCAAGTTCTCGCCCGACGGGGAATACCTCATGGAGTGGGGCGTGATTGGCGACGCGCCGGGCGAGTTCCGGACACCGCACGCGCTCGAGATGGATTCGCGGGGGCGCCTCTTCGTCGCGGACCGGGGAAACCACCGCATCCAGGTCTTCGACCAGGAAGGGAACCTGCTCGACATCTTTTACGAATTCGGCCGGGTCAGCGGACTCTTCATCGACGACGGGGACAACGTGTACGCGATCGACTCGGAGTCGAACCCCAACCAGCACTCCGACTGGCTGACCGGCGTTCGGATCGGCCACGTGTCGGAGGACCGGGTCACGGCCTTCATCCCGCCGCACGAATCCGACGATCCGCAGGGCGAGGCCGGCGAAGGTGTTGCGGTCGATGCGGACGGAAACGTTTACGCTGCGGAGGGACCGAACTCGCGGGCCGCCGCCGAGGGCGGAGTCACGAAGTACACGCGCAACCGATGAGCAACGCACGCCAGGCTGCTGCAGGAGAGGAAAGACGATGAGGATGAGAAGATTCGCTTCGGGGATGGCCGTGGGTGCGGTGGCGCTGGCCCTCACGGGGTCCGCCGCTATCGCGCAGGAACTCAGTGAGGTGTGTCCGGATTCGCCCGACATGACGGGCGCCCTGTGGGGGCTGGTCGCGGACGGGGACACGCAGATGGGGCTGCCGAGCGCCACCGTCGTCGCCACATGGGAGAAGGACGGCGAGGAAGGGCAGATGGAGGGGCAGACCGCGCTGGACGGCGGTTACACGCTCTGCTACGTGCCGCTCGGCGTCGAGGTCTCGGTGCAACCGGTGTTCATGGGCACGGGAGGGGCCGCCATCACGGCCAATCTCGCGGAGCAGATCACCCGCCTGGACCTCACCTTCTCGCTCTCCGATGTGGGTGGTGGTGGCGGCGGCGGCGACGACGACCGCATCTGGGCCTGCTTCGGGGGCACCACGGACAATCAGATCAACCTCCAGAATTCGCGACTTATTCGCTGCGACCCCGGCTGGGAGGGAATCGATCGGTGCCCGAAGGAGTCGGAGTATGGCCAGGTGCAGGCGACGATGACGGGCGGCGGGATATCGGCGGACGACGAGGAACGCCCGGATGAGATTGCCGGGAGCTCGGACTTTCGTGAAGCGCTCGAGAAGCTCGTCTCTGATGCCCAGCGGCTCGGGGCGAACGCTATGATCAATGTTCGGCTGAACCGGAACTCGCTCACCGCCGAGGCGGTCATGATCTCCGTCGATCCGGTCACCTGCCGCTGATCCCGGATGCGTCGGGCGCGGGCTCCAGTCCGTGAGCCCGCACCGACGCTCATCGCCGGTGGATCGGCCGGTCCTGCTGCCGGCCGGTTCCGCTTCCCGCCGGTGCTGCTAAGGTCGCCGCACGCGGATCGGGAAAGGCGGACGCTCGGGCGTCGCCACCGGTGACGCCTCGAGTTGCTCCAGCACGACCTCGATCGCCTTCTCCAGCTGCGGGTCGACGCCCGCGATCACGTCGGCCGGCCACTGCTCCACTTCGATGTCCGGGGGCACGCCCACGTTCTCGACGATGAATCCGTCCTCCGTCCATATGGCGAGGTTCGGCGCCGTGATCGACCCCCCGTCCATCAGAATCGGGAAGCCCAGGACGCCGACGAGCCCGCCCCAGGTGCGGCGGCCGATGAGCGTCCCCATCTCGAGCTTGCGGAACATCCAGGGCAGCATGTCGCCGCCGGAGCCGGCGGTCTCGTCGATGAGCATCACCTTCGGGCCCGGGATCGCGCCCTGCGGCGTCACGAGGTCGGCCCCGTAGCGCATCGCCCAGTGCGACATGTAGGGCCGCCGGAGGATGTTGATGTAGTAGTCCGCGATCTGGCCGCCCCCGTTGTGCCGCTCGTCGATGATCACGGCCTCCCGGTTCGTCTGCGGGAAGAAGTAGCGCTTGAAGTACTCGTGTCCCGCGCCGGCCGTGTTGGGCACGTACACGTAGGCGACCCGCCCGTCCGTGGCTTCGTCGACCCGCGCTAGGTTGCCCTCCACCCAGTCCCGGTTCCGCAGCGCGCCCTCGTTCGCCACCGGCACGACGTCGACCGTGCGGGACCCCGCTCCATCCGGCGACGAACCGACGGTGATCGAGACGATCCGGCCGGCCGTGTTCTCGAACCGGCTGTAGAGGTTCTCCGGCGCCGAGAGCGCGACCCCTTCGACCCCCAGCAGGTATTCGCCCGCTTCGACCTCGACGCCCGGCTCCGTGAGCGGCGACCGGAGTCCCGGATTCCAGTTGAGACCGCCGTACACCTTCTCGAACCGGTATCGCCCCTGGTCGATGACGAAGTCCGCGCCCAGCAGACCGCCCGGCACGTTGTCCGTCTCGTGCAGGAAGTCGCCGCCCCCGCCGCGGTGGTGCCCCACCGCAATCTCGGAATGGAGCCACGTCATGAGCCGGTTCAGGTCGGCCCGCGAGGTGAGGTGGGGGAGGAAGACGGCGTACTTTTCCTTCATGGCGGGCCAGTCCGCGCCGTGCATGTTGGGGTCATAAAAGTAGTCGCGGTTGATCCGCCAGGCCTCCTCGTAGATCTGACGCCACTCCGCTCGCGGATCGATTCTCACCTCCACGTCGGCGACGCCGAGCCGGTCCGCACCGGATCCGATGTCCGTCCCGCCGGCGCTGCCGATGAACCAGCCGCCCGACGTCGCGTACAGCACGCTCCCGCGGTCCGCCGACAGGTCGTAGAAGCGCGTGCCGTCCACAACGGTCGCCTCTTCGCGGTCGGCGAGGGAGAAACGGCGAAGGCCGGGGCCCGAGCCGGGGCTTCCGAACCCGCTCGCCGTCGCGCTTCGGATGTAGAAGAGTTGGCCCGGGTCGCCGGGCTGCAGGTTCGCGTAGCCGGCTTCGGGAAGCGGCAGGGCGAGGATGCGCTGGTCGAGTCCGTCGAAGTCAATGTGGACCGTCACCTCGTCCGCATCGTCCGCGCCCTCCGCCTCCGATTCAGCCTCGTCCCCCGCCTCCTCGTCGCTCTCCCTCGCAAGCGGGGATGGCGTGCCCCTCTCGAGGACCGCGAGATAGATCGCGTTCGTCATCTCAAAGTCGTTGTTCGACTGGGCGAACCACTGGACGACGGGGCCCGCGTCGGTGGACGACGTGAGATACAGGTATTTGCCGCCAGCGTCGAAGACGGCTTCGGAGACGTCGCTGAGTCCGTCCGTGACGGCCCTCGTCTCGCCCGTCTCGAGCAGGTGGACGTAGGCGGTGCGGATGTTGGTCTCGTTGTTGCGCGTGTAGACGAGCCAGCGGGAGTCCGGCGACCAGGCGTGCGAGGGCGGGGGCAGCGGCCCGTACATCGCGTCGGCATCGACGCGGTGGGTGTCCCCGGACGCGAGATCGATCCAGTACACGGCGCGCGAGTTGTCCGTGTAGCTGATCTTCGTGCCGTCGGGCGACCACACCGGGTCCACGTAGAACCCCGCGCCGTCCAGATCGTAGCTGCGGGCCTCTCCCGCACCGGACTGGGGAGCCACGTACAGCCGGTATTCGCCCGACGCGTCGGAGAACCAGGCGATGGATGCTCCGTCCGGCGACCATGCGGGGCTCCGCTCGTGGGCGGCGGTCGACTGCGTGAGATTGCGGTCGTCCCCCTCGTCGCGCGGCAGCGTGACGATCTCGCCCCTGAACTCGAAGGCGGCGCGGGTGCCGGAGGGCGAGAGACTCGCGTTGCGGACGAAGTTCTCGCCGCCGGCGTAGCGCGGGCGCACTTCAAGAAGATCCGTCGCGATCCGCACCGGCACCGGGTCGCTTGCGCCCGAGCCGGGATCGAGCAGGTGCAGCCGCCCCGCCTGCTCGTAGGCGATCCGGCCGGCGCCGGCGGACGCGCTCAGGACGGGAAAATCCTCGTGCGCGGTGACCCGCGAGACGTGCCCGGCCCCCGCGTCGTACGAGTAGACGTTGAACTCCCCGTCGCGGTCCGAACGGAAGTAGACGCGGTCCCCGATCCACATGGGATCCGTGTCGTTCGAGCGGCCCTCGGGCTGCGGAATCTGGACGACGGAATGGTCCGCCACGTCGTAGACCCAGATCCGCGTCGTCGTCCCGCCCCGGTAGTTCTTCCACTGGGCGAAGGCTTCGTACAGCGGCGTGTAGGCGATCTTCGCGCCGTCCGGCGACCAGGTCGCCTTGAACGCGTGCGGAATGGGCAGCTGTTCGGGGTGTCCCCCACTCGTGGAGACCGTGAACAACTGCCGGTGGCGGCCCGTGTAGGCGTTGCGTCCCGACGAAAAGAGCACCGCCGATCCGTCGGGCGTGAAGCCCTGAACGAGATCCGGTCCCGGGTGCCACGTGAGCCGCTCGGGCACACCGCCCGCCGCGGGCACGAGAAAGACATCGGTGTTCCCATCGTATTCCCCGGAGAACGCGATCCACTCCCCGTCCGGCGAGAAGCGCGGATTGAACTCGACGCCGACGTGCGAGGTCAGCCGGCGCGGTGAACTCCCATCGATTCCGGCGGTCCACAGGTCCCCGGCGTACGCGAACGCGATCCGGTCGGCGCTCACAGCGGGCTGGGCGAGCATGAGCGTGCCGGTCGCGTCCTGTGCCCAGGAGGGACGGAACGAGGCCGTGAGGAGCATGGCCGTGAGGAGGAGGAGCGAGCGTGCCTTCAGTCTTGCCTTCATCGGATCCTTCGCAATCTGGGGTGGTCCCGGGTCGAGCCGTTGACGCCGCCTGATTGTACGTCCGGAGGCGTCGAAACCGGTATCTGTGGCCGACCGTATCGACCCCGTATTTACGGTGTCGCGCGGTTGCCCGCTGGAGTCCGGCCTCCTTACCGTCTCTCGCGCGCTCCCTGGAACCCGCCCCCGGAGTTACCCAAATGCACACGCGTTTCCGTCGCCGCCGCCCACGCTCATCCCATTTCACGCTCTGCACCGGGCTTCTCGCTCTGCTCTCGACCGCGGAGATCGCGGCGCAGAACACGGAGCTCGAGGTCGGCCGTCGGTTGCCGGGCACGCTCGCCGCGGGCGACACGGCCCGCTACACGATCGAGACGGGCGAGAACGACTTCGTCCTCGGCGAGGTGAACCAGATTTCCGTCGACATCACCGCGCGCGTCCTCGACCCGGAAGGGACGCAGGTCGGCCGCTTCGGCGGGCTGGGGCGCGGCGTCGAGCGCTTCGGCGGGCGGACGGCTGGCGCGGGCGTCCACACGCTGGAGCTGTTCGTCGCGGGAGACGATGCCGACGCCGGCGGGCGCTACGAGGTCACGCTGCTGCGGCACGAACCCGTTGCGACGGATCCGGAGGAGCTGGCCGACCAGATCATGTCTCGCTTCGACGGTCCGCACTCCCCCGGCGGCGCGGTCCGCGCGTGGCGCGACGGCCGCACGATCTTCTCGAAGACCTACGGGATGGCGAACCTCGCCTACGGTCTCCCCTTCGAGGAGGACACGAGGACGAACATCGGTTCGACCTCGAAGCAGTTCACCGCCTTCGCGATCGTGCTGCAGGCGGAGCGCGGCCTCCTCTCCCTCGAGGACGACATCCGCAAGCACATCCCCGAACTTCCGGAGTTCGAGCACACGATCCAGGTGAAGCACCTGGTCACCCACACGTCGGGACTGCGCGAATTCCTGAACCTGCTGCGGATGACGGGCCGGCGCCTCGACCACGGGGACTGGATCGACCGCTCGGAGCTCGTCGACATCGTGCAGCGGCAGCCGGCGCTCCAGAACGAGCCCGGCGCCGAGTGGAACTACAACAACACGGCGTTCGGCCTCGCGGCCGTGATCGTAGAGCGCACCTCCGGGCAGGATTTCCACGTCTTCATGCAGGAGAACGTGTTCGGGCCGCTGGGGATGACCGGGACCATGGTGCGGCCCTCCACGCGGCACATCGTCCCGAACATGTCCGAAGGCTACACCCCGGGCCCGGACGGCTACCGCCAGATCGGCGACCTCGGCGGCGCGGTCGGCGCGGGGGCCATCTACAGCACGATCGGCGATCTGCAGACGTGGGCCGAGAACTACGCGAACCCGCGCGTCGGCACGCGGGAGAGCATCGACGAGATGATGACGTCGTTCGTCCTCAACGACGGAGAAGAGACCGGGTATGGGTACGGGCTCTCCGTTGACGAGCAGCGCGGGCTGAAGCGGGTGAGCCACGGGGGCGCGGACGTCGCGCACCGCTCGATGTTCGTCTACTTCCCTGGGATCAACGCGGGCCTCACGACCCAGAGCAACCACGCGCAGTTCAACAGCGGCGTCGCCTACGAACTCGCCGCGGCGTTCTTCGGGGACGCGATGGAGGAGGAAGACGCCGGCGACGAAACCGGGGACTTCGATCCTGAAGACTTCGACCCGGAGGCCTTCGACGAATTCGCCGGCCGCTACGCGCTCGACGCGGCGCCGAACTTCATCCTCACTTTCACGCGCGAGGACGACACCTTCTACACGCAGGCGACGGGACAGCAGCGGCTCGAGATCGTCCCCACCTCCGACTCGACCTTCCGCCTGCTCGCCGTCGAGGCTTCCGTCACCTTCCTGCGGGATCCGGAGGGCGACGTCGAGAGGCTCACGCTGCACCAGAACGGAGACAACCACGCCACCCGCCTCGAGGATGATGAGGCCGAGGCCTGGGAGCCGACGGCGGAGGATCTCACCGACTTCGCCGGTCGATTCTTCAGCGAGGAGCTGGAGACGTTCTACGCCTTCACCGTGG
The DNA here is from genome assembly GCA_009841005.1 of Gemmatimonadales bacterium. Taxonomy (GTDB): domain Bacteria; phylum Gemmatimonadota; class Gemmatimonadetes; order Palauibacterales; family Palauibacteraceae; genus Palauibacter; species Palauibacter polyketidifaciens. The sequence goes on along the minus strand of VXMR01000006.1, from coordinate 24,922 downwards.
AAGACGGATCTCTCGTCCTGCACCAGCGCAGGCTCGACCAGGCGGAACTCGAACCCGGCGAGGAAGATCAGTTCTCGGGAGGCGGCCTGTCGTTCGCCTTCGAGCGGGATCGCAACGGCCAGGTGATCGGCTTCTACATCTCCAACGTCCGCACGCGCGACGTCCGTTTCGGCCGGGTGCCCTGAGGTTCCCCCGCCGCTCCAGCCACCTGTGGAGGCTCGAATCGCGGCTGACAGAATCGGGGGCGCGGCTTAGCTTGTTACATGGGAGGCCGGCAGGTTCAACCGAAGGGCGGGAGGCGCTCGCGATGACGGGATTCGGAGTTCGGTTCGGTCGTAATGCTAGCAGTGGAACCTTTCTTCTGGCGGCAGTCATTGCGCTCGGGGCTCTGCCCGGCGCCGCCTGGGCCCAGGGGCGAATCGCGGGCTCGGTCACCGATGCCGCCACGGGCGCACCCCTGGCGGCTGTGCTGGTCGAGGCTACGAACGCCCAGGATGCGGTAGCGGCGCGGACGACGACCGGCCCGGGCGGTACGTACGTCCTCGACGGCATTGCCGCCGGTGCCTATTCGGTTCGGTTCGTCTCGCCGGGTTGGACGACCGTCGTCATGGAATCGCAGTCCGTGACGTCGGGACAGACGACGACGGTATCGGCGACCATGGAGGAGCGGGCCTACGAGATCAACCCGCTTACGGTGACCACGTCCCGTACTTTCGAGAAGGCGCTCGATGCGCCCGCCGCCGTGGAAGTCGTATCAACGCGCGACCTCGAGGAACGGCAGGTCACGTCTCCCGTGGAACACGTGGAACACCAACCCGGGGTGAACGTGGGCCGCACCGGGATCCGCGGCCGCACGGCGGTGCTGCGCGGCTTCAACAACATCTTCTCCGGCCGCACGCTGTTCATGACGGACAACCGGATCGCGCGCGTGCCGTCGCTCCGCGTGAACATCTTCTACCTGAACCCGACGTCCGAACTCGACATGGAGCGGGTGGAGACCGTCCTGGGCCCGGGATCGGCCCTCTACGGACCGAACGCGGCCGGCGGCGTCGTCCACTACATGACGAAGTCGCCGATCCGCTCGCCCGGGGCGACGTTCTCGGTCGGTGGCGGCCTCCGTCAGCAGGGGGACGATGGCGGGATCGGCAGCGGTCCCATTCAGGGCGGAGACGCGGGGCTGTTCCAGTTCGACGGGCGCATCGCGGTGGCTCCGAGCGACAAGTTCGGGTTCAAGATTTCCGGGCAGTATTTCGACGCGACCGAGTACGCCTTCACCGATCTCGTCGAGGCGCAGGTCGCGGGCGCCGGGCAGGCCTGCATCGGGGCCGGGTTCAACCCCACCTCCCCGGCCTGCGGGCCGTTCACTTCGGGGCTCGACCTCACGAATCCGGCGGATCAGGGCGTGCTGGCCCAGTCCGCCCGCAATGCGGCGATGGGGCGCGACGACGGGCACCGGAACTGGGGCGTGGACGCACGCATGGACTTCGAGCCGTCGCCGGGCACGTCGCTCGTACTGGCTGCCGGACGGAACGTGGCCGCGCAGGCGACGGAACTCACCGGGCTGGGCGCGTCCAACGTCACCAACTGGGGCGTCACCTACGGGCAGGCCCGCCTCCGGCACAGGGACCTGTTCGCGCAACTCTTCTACAACTACAACACGAACGACGAGACCTTCCTCCTCCGTAACGGGCGCCCGCTCTTCGACAACTCATCGCTTCTGGTGGGGCAGTTGCAGTACCAGTCGCGTATCGGATCGGCGCACCGCCTCGTCTACGGCGTCGACTACCTCGGGACGAACCCGGACAGCAAGGGGACGATCAACGGACAGTTCGAGAACGACGACCAGACGACGGAAATCGGAGGCTACGTCCAGTGGGAATGGGCGTTGAGCCCGAAGTTCGACCTCACCGGCGCCTTCAGGTACGACTACAACAGCAGCCTCGCGGATCCCGTCTTCTCGCCGCGCGCCGCGCTCGTGTTCAAGCCGGACGCCTCGAACTCGTTCCGGCTGACCTTCAACCGGGCGTTCTCGACGCCCACGTCCACGAACCAGTTCCTGGACATCTCGGGCGGAACGATCCCCATCACGGGCACGCCGTTCTTCTACGACCTGCGCGCCACCGGTTCCGGCGGCAACGGTTACTCGTACATGCGGGAGAACGGGATCCCCATGCACATGTCGCCCTTCAGCGCGCTTCGGGGCGGAAGTCCTCGCGAGTTCCTGCCGACGACCACGGCGCAGTTGTGGGCTACGGCCGTGGATCTGATCGGCGCCCTCCTCCCTCAGGCTGCGCCGCTGGTGCCCCTGATCCCCGTCCCGTCGGCGGACCAGGTGGGTGTGCTGGCGCTGCTGCTCGATACGGAGGTGGCGGGAGGGGGCGGGCCGCCCCCCGCGGGGGGGGCGCCCCCCAACAGCGGAGCCGGAGAACACGCGCACAACAACCCAAACTATGCGCTGGGGGCGACCGGGCGCATCAAGGAGGAGTTCGGGTACAAGGGAGTGTTCGGGGACAACGTCTCCGTCGGGGCCAACGCCTGGTTCACCCGCTACGACAGCTATATCGCGCCCCTCCGGCTTCTCTCGCCGCACGTCTTCCTCAACGGCCCGCAACTGGGGACGTATCTGTCGGGAGTGTTCCGCCAGCTCGTCGGAGTGGCGTTCGCGACCGAGGCGGAGGCGCTGGGGACGGCGGCGTTCATAGCGGATCAGGCGGCGCAGATTCCGCTGGGGACGGTGACTCCGACGAGCGTCGGAGGCACCGCCTCGGCGCTGGCGCTCGGGTACCAGGATGCCGGCGGGTTCGACGTGATGGGGGGCGAACTGGGGGCCGGTTTCCTCCTGAGCGATCAGCTGGAGATGGCGACTTCCCTCTCGTTCATCGACCGGAACACCTTCGAGACCGCGGGCGAACTCCTGAGCGAGGTGTCGCTGAACACGCCGACCGTCCGCGGGGCGGCGTCGCTCACGTACCGGAACGACGATTCGGGGGTCAACGGGGGCCTGCGATTCCGGGCGCAGAACGGCTTTCCGTTCAACTCGGGACCGTGGGTGGGCGATCTCGCCGCGATCACCACGCTGGACGCGAATTTCGGCTTCCGCATCCCGGGGTACGAAGACCTCTGGTTCCAGGTGGACGTGTCGAACGTCTTCGACAAGGCGTACCAGAGCATGCTGGGGGCGCCGGCGATCGGCCGCGTTGTGCTCGCTCGGATGCGCTGGGACTTCAACCCCTTCTAACAGTCCGCACCTCCCTGGCAGGAGGCCGCGGTTCGGTTGCGAAGGAAGGGGGTGCGGGGGTTTGACCCTCCGCACCCCCTTCGACCATCGAAGCCACATGCCGGGGGTGGGGCTCGAACCCACACGGGGATGGACCCCTTCGGATTTTAAGTCCGATGCGTCTGCCAATTCCGCCACCCCGGCGCGTTCGGCGGGGCCCGGAAGCTAATGCCTCGGCGGCGCGGGGGGCAGCCGGATGCGCCGGCTTCGCCCGGGCGCCCGGACGTTTCGTCTTGCGGACGGCAGCGCCACCGACGCAGCATGGGTAACGGATTTCGCCGGGAGGCCGCCATGAACCGATGCCCGAAACGACGCTTCCTGCCAGGCTTCGCCACGCTGCCGCTGCTGCTGTTAGCCGCCGACACCGGGTTCGCCCAGGCACACCCCAACCCCGCCACGCCCGACTCGCTGCGCCAGATCCAGACGATGGAGCCGCGCATCGGGCCGCCGGGCACCGAGGTCAGCCTCTACACCGAGAACATCCCGCTCCAGGCGAGGGTCGTCGTCGGCCTGGGAGCCATCGGCACAGGCTTCGAGGAACTCGGGACCGGCGATCAGGGCGAGTTCGGCGAGATCGGGGCCACGGTGAGCGTGCCGGAGACCGCGACGTGGGACCGGGCGGTCGTCTTCATCATCTTCAACGGGAACTTCGCGCCCACGGGGCTCTCCGACCCGTTCCACGTGACGGATGAGGCGGGCCGGATTCAGCGCACCGGCACGATCGCGGGGCAGGAGAACGGTTGCGTGACGTTCGAGGACCGGGACGGGTACTTCTATACGCTGGCCGGCGATGTCGGAGATGCCGCGGCCGGGGACTACCTCGTCGTCGAGGGGCCCGCGTCGCGTTCGGTCGCCTGCCCGCACGCGGACACGATCGAGGTCGACCGCATGGAGGAAACGGAACCGTTCGAGCGCCCCCGCCCCGAGCCGTTCCGCTAGCAGCCCGCGGCGAATCTCGCGTCAGCGCCGGTTCGGGGCCCGTCAGCGCCTGGACGAGCCGGTGACTTCGACGAGAAAGATGACGAGCAGCGTGATCAGGACGGGGATGGCGAGGAGCCATTCCTGCAGTTCGGACATCGCGTCTTCTCCTTAGCGTTTGCCGGTGCTGCCGAGCCCGCCGGCGCGGTCCGTCGAGATCGCGACCGGCCCCTCCTCCCAGCGCGCGACCCGGTACCGGTGAAGGACGACCTGGGCGATCCGTTCGCCGTGTTCGATCCGTATGGGGTGCGGCGCCGAGTTGAGAACGAGGACGAACCACTCGTCCGGATAGTCCGCGTCCACCGTGCCGGGCGCGTTGGGCACCGTGAGCCCGCGCTTCCAGGCGAGCGACGACCGCATGCGGATCTGCGCTTCGTAGCCGTCGGGCAGACGGGCGCGGAAGCCCGTGGGCACGAGCGCCCGGTCGCCGGGTTCGAGGGCGATCGAAGGGGCACCCTTCCCCGTGGAGGTCGCGGTCACGGAGAGGGTCTCGCGGGTGGCCCCCCGGTGGACCCGGACCGGCCCGCACGTGAGATGCGCCCGGATGTCGTAACCGGCCGACTGCTCCGTCGCTCGCTCCGGGACGCGAACATCCTCCGCCAGCTTCTCGAAGATGACGCGGGCGCCGTTGGCGTCGGACACGTACCCTCTCCCGTCTTCCTGAAGATCTACTGGAACCGACGTGCCCATTCTGCGGCGGCGGACATGAATCTGTCGAGATGCTTCCCGGTCGCTTCATCCGCCAGTTCGAGATCATCGTCGAACACGGCGCTCGCTCCCGAGAGCAGAACCCGCGGCTGCGGCATCACGTGGGCGTTCAGCCCCGCGAGCGACTCGCGCAGGGAGCGCTGAGCCAGCGCCGTCCCCAGGCGGCCCGGCGTCGCCCCCATGATGGCGACGGGCTTCCCGTCCCACGCCTGCGGACGCGGGGGCCGCGACCCCCAGTCGACGGCGTTCTTGAGCACGGCCGGCAGCCCTCCGTTGTACTCCGGCGTCACGAGCAGCACCAGGTCCGCCGCGTGAATCGCGGCCTTGAATTCCGCAACCTCGCCGGGATCGCCCGCGGCCTCCACGTCCCCGTCATAGAACGGTAGCCGTGACGGATCGAAATCCCGGACTTCGACGCCTTCCGGCACCCGCGACATGGCGGCCCGCAGAAGGGCCCGATTGAACGACCGCCGGCGGCAACTGCCCGCCATGGCAAGCAGGGAGAGCGGCGCCGGACCCGAATCCGACGCTGAGTCTGTTCCGTGTGTCATGGGCCGGAGAGTGCGCCACGCGGGGACCCCGCGCAAATTGCGACGTTCCCCGGGCGCAGCGACGTTCCCGCGGGAACATCACACTTCGAGGAGCCGTCCGATGAAACAATCTTCGTTCGTGAACCGCGCGATGCCCGCGGTCGCCCCGTACACCCTTTCGCTTGCACTCCTTTTCGTGACCGCGGGCGCGGCGACTGCGCAGGAAGGTTCGAACGGAGACGGGGAGCCGGAGAACGAGGATCTGCCGCTGCCGGTCGACCGCACCGTCGCCATCGACATGACCGAGGGGAGCTGGATCTCTCTCGACGTGAGCCCGGACGGCGAGACGATCGTCTTCGACTACCTCGGCGATCTCTTCACGATCCCGATCGACGGCGGGGATGCGACGCAACTCACGTCGGGCATGGCCTTCGACGCGCAGCCCCGCTTCTCTCCCGACGGCACGCGGATCGCCTACACGTCCGACCATGACGGCGGGCAGAACATCTGGATCCGCTCCCTCGACGGCTCCGACACGACGCAGATCTCGAAGGGCTCCGCCAACCGCGCCGAGTCTCCCGAGTGGCTTCCGGGCGGGGATTACATCGTCGCGTCGATGGGCGGCTTCCGCGGGGGCGGGCTGCCGAAGCTCAAGCTGTTCCACGTGGACGGCGGGAGCGGCATCCAGCTCGTCTCGGAACCGGACAACCTGAAGATGCTCGGGGCCGCAGTCTCCTCCGACGGCCGCTACATCTGGTACGCGCGGCGGACCGGAGACTGGACCTACAACGCGCAGTTTCCGCAGTACCAGCTCGAGGCGTACGACCGCGAGTCGGGCGAACGATACACCCGCTCCTCGCGATACGGCTCGGCGATCCGGCCGGTGCTCTCGCCCGACGGCCGCTGGCTCGTGTTCGGGACCCGCCACGACGCACACACGGGGCTCATGATCCGGGACCTCGAGAGCGGCGACGAGCGCTGGCTCGCCTATCCCGTCCAGCACGACGACCAGGAGTCGCGGGCCACGCTGGACGCACTCCCCGGCATGTCGTTCACGCCGGACTCCCGGCACCTCCTCGCCTCTTACGGCGGGAAGATCTGGAAGCTCCCGGTCGAAGGCGGCAACGCGGAGGAGATCCCCTTCCGCGTCCGGTTCGACCTCACGCTGGGACCGAGGGTTGACTTCGACTATCCGATCGAGGACACGCCGACCTTCACCGTGCGCCAGATCCGCGATGCGGCGCCATCCCCCTCCGGCGACCGGCTCGCCTTCACTGCGCTCGACCGCCTCTGGGTGTCGGGCGCCGACGGCTCAGGCGCCGAACGGCTCACGGACGCGGACATGTCGGAGCACTTCGCGACCTGGTCGCCGGACGGCGAATGGATCGCCTACTCGACGTGGGACGGGACCGAGGGGCACCTCTACAAGGCGCGCGCGGACGGCGGCGCGGCGCCGGTGCGGCTCACGCGCGACGCGGCGACGTACTTCGCCCCCGCCTGGGGCCCCGGCGACCGAATCGTGGCGGTGCGCGGCCTCGTGCGGGCCTACGAGACGCAGGGTGAAGGAGGCGCGCCGGGCACCGAGATCGTGTGGGTGTCCGCCAACCCGGACGGCTCCGGCGGCGGGCCGGCGACGCTCATCGCGCCCACCGACGGACGGGCGAATCCCCACTTCGTGGAGGAGAAAGACCGCATCCACCTCTTCCGTTTCCCCGACGCCCTGGTCTCGATTCGATGGGATGGGACGGACGAGAAGGAGCATGTGAAGGTGCGCGGGCCCACGCCCCAGGGCTCGACGCAGGGCCTGTCCCCTTCGACCATCGAGATGGCGCCGCGCGGCGACCAGGCGCTCGCGGAGATCCAGCGTGAGATCTACACCGTGACGGTGCCGCGAGCCGGCGTGATTCCGACGATCAACGTCTCGAACCCGGACAACGCCTCCTTCCCCGCACGCCGCGTCACCGAGATCGGCGGCGAGTTTCCCACCTGGAGCGGCGACGGCCGCACGGTGCACTTCTCCCTCGGCAACGCCCACTTCTCCTATGACCTCGATGCGGCGCGGGCGTACGAAGACAGCGTGGAGGCGGCCGAAGCCGAGGAAGAGGCCGACGAGGAGACGGATGAAGAGGTCGGAGCGGAGGCTGCGGAGGAGGAAGGAGAGGAGACCGAAGAGGAAGCGGAGGACGACGGCTACCGGGCGGCGGAACACCGGATCCTCATCGAGGCGCCGCGCGATATTCCGACGGGTGTCGCGGTGCTCCGCGGCGGGCGCGCGATCACGATGAACGGCGACGAGGTCATCGAGGAGGCGGATATCGTGATCCGCGACAACCGGATCGAAGCCGTGGGCGCGAGCGGTTCGGTCGCGGTTCCGGAAGGTGCCGTCGTCTTCGACATCAGCGGACGGACGGTCGTCCCCGGCTTCGTGGACACGCACGCGCACCTTCGGGCACGCGACCAGCTCCACCGCACGGATGTATGGCCGTACCTCGCCAACCTCGCGTACGGAGTGACGACTACCCGGGACCCGCAGACGGGGAACACGGAGGTCCTCTCCTACGCGGACATGGTCCGGGCCGGGAGCATTCTCGGACCGCGCGTCTACTCCACGGGGCCGGGCGTCTTCTGGCAGGACGGGATCGACACCGAGGAGGAGGCGATGAACGTCCTCTCCCGGTACGCGGACTACTTCGATACGAAGACGATCAAGATGTACGTGGCCGCGGCGCGGAAGGGGCGGCAGCACATCATCATGGCGGCGCGCGAACTCGGGCTCATGCCGACGACGGAGGGGTCGCTCAACCTCCGGCAGAACCTCACCGAGACGATCGACGGCTATCCGGGGCTCGAACACTCCATCCCCATCTTCCCGGTGTACGACGACTACGTGCGGCTCTTTGCAGAGACCGGCCGGGTCTACACGCCGACGCTGCTCGTGTCGTACGGGGGCCCGTGGGCGGAGAACTACTTCTATTCGCGCGAGAACCCGCACGACGATCCGAAGCTCCGCCGCTTCGTCCCGCACGACGAGGTGGACTCGCGCACGCTGCGCCGGGCGCAGTGGTTCCGCGAGGACCAGCACGTGTTCGTGCGACACGGGGAGTTCGTCAGGAACCTCGTCGACGCGGGGGGCAAGGCGGGCGTGGGGAGCCACGGCCAGCTGCAGGGACTCGGCTACCACTGGGAGCTGTGGGCGATGGCCGCCGACGACATGGACGCGCACGACGCGCTGCGCACGGCGACGATCTTCGGCGCCGAAGCGATCGGGCTCGACCGGGACCTCGGCACGATCGAGGCGGGCAAGCTCGCCGACCTCGTGATCCTGACCGCGAACCCGCTCGACGACCTGCGCAACACGAACGCGATCGAGCAGGTGATGCTGAACGGGCGCCTGTACGACGCGGATACGCTGGACGAGATCCATCCTCGGCAGCGGCCGCTGGCCCCGCTCTGGTGGTGGGACGACGAGCCCGAGGGGCTCCCGGGCGTGACGTCCCGCTGACGCACTCTGCGGGTAATGCCGGCAGCGGCGGCCTGCGAGCCGACCGACGGTGGGAGGGGGACCGGTGAAGAGGGGCTACGACTTTGCGATCGCGGGCGGGGGCGTCATCGGCGCCTCCATCGCCTTCCACCTGGCGGAGCTGTCGGATGCCTCGGTCGCCCTCTTCGACCGGGGAGAAGTCTGCGGCGGAGGCACGGGCCGGTCGTGCGCCGTCATCCGCAGCCACTACTCGGTGGCGAGCAACACCCGGCTGACGCTCCGGAGTCTCGAGGTGTTCCGCGATTTCCGGGAAGCGCTCGGCGAAGACGGCGTCGCGTGCGGCTTCGTGAACTCGGGCTACCTCATCCTGGCCGGGCCCGGATCCTTCGCCGACCGATTGGCCGACAATCTCGCACGGCAGCGGGAGCTGGGCGCGGACACGTCGCCCATCGGGCGGGCGGAGGCACGTGAACTGCACCCCTGGCTCGAACTGGAAGACGTGGCTGCGATCGGCTGGGAACCCGCGTCGGGCTACGCGGATCCAGTCGCCACGACCCTGGGGTACGTCACGGCCGCGCAGCGGCGCGGGGTAGCGGTGTTCGAGCACACACCCGTGGAGCGGCTGTGCCTCGCGCCGGACGGCGGGACCTCCGCCAATCGCGTGACCGGCGTGACGACGCCCGGCGGGACGGTGGAGGCCGGGTGCGTCGTGAGTGCGGTGGGCCCCTGGACCCGAGGTCTCTACGCAGAATCCGGCCTATCGGACGATGCCGTCGAAGCCCTCCGGTTGCAGGTGTCGCGGCACGTGGTACTGACGTTCGGCGGCTCCTCGGAATATGGCCCTGAAATTCCTATCGTAAAAGATCTTACTGTCAATAATAAGATGTATTTTCGACCTGCCGATGGCGGTGTCGTGCTCGTGGGGACCGGAGACTTCGGAGACCCGCTGGAAGATCCCGACCGCATGACCGCCACGGCCCCGCGCGACCTCGTCTCCCTGCAGCGGACGCAGATCGGAGCCCGCATGCCGGCCTTCGAGGGTGCGCGCCTCACGGACTCGTGGGTGGGACCCTACGACATCACACCGGACTGGAATCCGGTGCTGGGCCCCGCGCCCGACCTGCCCGGCCTGTACCTCGCCTACGGGTTCTCGGGGCACGGGTTCAAGCTGGCCCCGGCCATCGGGCGCTGCGTGGCGCAGTCCCTGCTGGGCGAGACGCCCGACGTCGACCTCGCCCCCTACCGCCCGGAACGCTTCCGCAAAGAAGCACTGCTCCTGGGCGCCTACGGCGTCGGATCAATCTCGTAGCGCACTGATGAGGGCTCGGGCCAGCGGCCGACCTCCGGGGTCGCTGCCAACGTCCGGGGTCACTTCAGCGTGTGGGAGCGGGAAGTCGAGGCTGGAGCTGCGATGAAGCCCAGGGGCCGGCGGGCATCGGGGGAATCACGCTACAGCCTCACCATACCCTCTCATTGCAAAGGCGGTCGAACGTCTTACCATCCGGACCGTTTGGGAGAACGGACTCCGGCGGCTTCCGGGGTGGCTCCAGGGTGCCGGGGTTCTCGTACATGAACTTGCCTACGGCATGGCACCAGAGAGAGTGATTCGGGCAGGGCGGCATCGACAGGTCGACTTCACTGCCGGAGGGGCTGACCTCCCCGCCGACCTCTCTGCACGGCGGCGGCGGCGTACTCGACTCCGCCAGCCTCCGCATGTAGTCACGTCCCCGGCCCTCGGGATCCGCATGGTAGATGTCGCCCAGCGCCGACACGAGCCCACGTATTTCGGATCGGCTCCCGCGGCGGTGAGCCTCGTGGATCGGATCGGTACCGCCACCTGCAAGCACGCGATCCGCACGCGTTTCATAAACACGCACGAGTACATCGAAGGCGGCGGGGTACGATCGACCACGACCGTACCCCATGGCGCTGACCAGCGCCGAATACGCTTTGACCTGTGTATCGTATTCCGGCGACAAGTACTCCGCGTCGAGTAACAGGATATCCCCCAGCCTGTTTGCAAACGCCTCCAGCTCGATCGGTGAGCGGGGCGTATGCACCTGCCGAAGTATGCTGATGGCGGGAATAGCCTCGGCGCCCGGACTGACCAGATCCCTCTCGCCACGCAGGGCGAGGAGTGCGTCGGCGATCGTGGGTTCACGCCATTCTCCGGCCTCACCCCGCACGAGCCACCGCCCGTCCCTCTCCGATTGCTGGCAGGACACGGTTAGCGGAGCGAGAAGCACTCCCAGGGTGAGAAGGAGCTTCCCCGGTTCCAACCTCATGATCGTTCTCCTCGCCCCAGCACCAGCAACCGCGCGTGCCACCATGTGAACCAATGTCGTGAGCTGTCAATGGCGGCTGAAAACGTGACGAAGGGTTGCTCCGGAGGGTGTTGAAGAGATCGCCGTGCTGCCTCATGCGGTACCTGTATCTCGACGTCACGAGCCTCAAGGGCGTATCGTCGATGAATCGATGAAAGCAAAGAGAGACGGCAAATGAAGCGGATCGTACTTTTCTTTCTGGTGCTACTGTGTCCGGCAGGCCTGAGCGCCCGGGAGCAAATGCCGGAACGGGGTATGCTACTGGAGCGGGGGCAATGGCGGACACCGACTCCCACGAGCGCCCTCCGCACACTGCAGGTCGAAGAGTCAGATGCCGATGGACGCCTCCGAGGGCGAAACGCAGCCGAAGCTGTCTTGCGTCAGCATTTCGAAAGCCGTTCGAAGGCTGAACTGGATGCGTTCGCCGATGATTTGGTGCGGTTGATCCGCGACGGGACGAAACTGCAGGCGTATGCCGCTCACATGGCGCTGATCCACTCCGCCGCGGTGGCTGAAGAACCTGGACGCGGCGTACCGTACACGGGCGCAGCAGATGCGTTCATTCGGCTCTACGAGTCCTACGATGGCGAGGCCAGACTGCAGTACGAGGGAGATCAAGCGCTGTACGGCATCTTCGAAACAGGTGGTGTCGACTACGTCCGCGCCCTGTTCGACGCAAGTGAGCAACCGCCACCCTGTCAGTGGCCACCTATGGGACTCGATGTGCCGCAAGTGGTCGAGAACCCATGTCCTAACGTCTGTGCGTGGTGCCAAGCGGGCAAGCTTCTTCTGGCTGCCAGCGGTGGGCCGGCGCCCGAGTTGTGGTCACGGCTCTGCGAATACAAACGGCACTAAACGCGTTTTCGGCGCGACCTGATACCTGCAGACCAGCCCCTGTGCCGCCGCCGGAATGCGGGATTTGCCGGGAAGCACCACGATGCCAACTCTGTTCGAGTCCCGGGGCACTTCGACGCTCGCGCCTCAGCCGCGCGGGTCGAGCGGCAGCCGCACGGCGCCGAGCGGGCGGTCGGCGGTGTAGAGCGCGAGCTCGAACCGCCCCGCGAGCAGGTCGTCGAGGTCGGCGGCGCTCAGCGTCAGCGTGCCCTCGGCCGATGCGTGGCCCGGGCCGGAGAGACGACGCACGACCGCGTTCGGCCGCGTTCCGCTGCCCCGGCGCTGGAGCACGATCGCGTGGGCGTCCGCCGGCCCGAGGCCGGACGTGGCGATGAGGTAGCGGAGGGTGCCGCGCGGAAGGTCGAGGCTGAAGCTGCCCTGGAGCCGAGGGGCGGCGGGCCGCCCGGCCCATCCGCCGTCGCCGGCGACGCTGAAGCGGAGCGGTTCCGGCGCGCGGCCGTCCGCGAGCGGGGGCGTGCGGTGAGGTGCGCGGCGCGGCTCGATCGCCCGTTCGAGCGCGTACGCGAACGAGACCAGACGCGCATCGTCGAACGGGCGGCCGATCAGCTCTACGCCGGTCGGCATCCCGGTCCGCGTGAACCCCGCGGGCGCGCTGATCGCCGGGAGCCCGCTGTGCGCGGCGAGCTGGCACGTCCCCCCGACCGGCGCTGAGCCGATCCGGGCGGGATCGCGCCGCAGCGTCGGGTAGGCGATCGCGTCGAGCCGCTCTTCGTCCATGAACGCCACGATCGCTTCCCGCAGCGCGGCCTGCCGCGCCAGCGCCTCGGCATAGGCCGCCTCATCTCGCGGCCCCGACTCGCTGCGCCGCCGGAAGGTGCCGTCGAGCTGCTCGTGGTGGAGTCCCCGCTCCACGATGTCCCCGAGCGACGCCACGGGCGCGCCGCCGGCCGCATCCAGGTACGCGGCGAGATCCAGGGCGAATTCGTGCCCGATCACGCTCGTGTTCGTGAGCAGCGAGTCCTGGTCCGGGATCTCGACATCGACGATCTCCGCCCCCGCCGCGGCCATCGCATCGAGAGCGGCGCGGACGGACGCCGTGACCGGAGCTTCCGCGCCCGAATCCGACAGCCACTCCGTCAATGCGCCGATCCGGGCGCCGTCAAGCGCCTCCGCGTCGAGCGCGGCGAGGAAGCCGACCGGCTCGCGGCCCCGCATCGCCTCCGTGGCCCGATCCGCCGCATCCGCGCCGACCGTCGCGTCGAGGGCGAGCGCGAGATCCACCACCGAGCGCGCCAGCGGGCCGCCCGTATCCTGCGTGTGCGAGAGGGGGATGATCCCGTCGATGCTCGACAGCCCCTTCGTCGGCCGCAGCCCGACGAGGTTGTGGACGGACGACGGGATGCGGATCGACCCGCACGTATCGGATCCCCAGCCCACGGCTCCGAAGCTCGCCGCAACCGCCGCGCCTGTCCCGCCGGAGGAGCCGCCGGGGTTCCTCGCCGGATCGTACGGGTTCCGCGTCTGCCCGCCGAGCGAGCTGATGCTCGTGATCCCCGCCGCCAGTTCGTGCATGTTCGTCTTCGCGAGGATGATCGCCCCCGCCTCGCGCAGCTTCCCCACCTGGAAGGCGTCGTCCGGCGGCGTCCAGCCCGCGAGCGCAACCGTCGAGCCGGCCGTGGGCATGTCGAAGGTGTCGTAGTTGTCCTTGAGGAGGATGGGGATCCCGTGCAGCGGCCCCCTCAAGCGCCCCGACGCGCGCTCCGCGTCGAGCCGCCGCGCCTGTTCCCTCGCGCCCGGATGGAGGCGGATGATCGCGTTGAGCGTCGGCCCCGCACGGTCGTACGCCGCGATCCGTGCGATGTACGCGTCGACGAGGTCCGCGGAGGTCGCCGCGCCCGACTCGAGCGCAGCCTGAAGCTCGGGGATCGACGCCTCCCACACCTCGAACGCCGCCGCCCCGCCCTCCCCCGTCTGGGCGGAGAGCCGTGCCGCCGACGAGGCGCCCCAAGCGAACGCGAGACCCCACACGATGAGGTGGCGAACGACGAGGTGGCGAACGACGTGGCCGCGAACGACGTGGCCGTGGGCGACGAGGCTCCTGGGGACGAAGCCGTGGAAGCCGGGACCGCGCGGGGCGAGCGTGCGAGTGAGGGTGCTAGCGGGTTCCATGCGCCAGGTGCCTTTCTCCGATGGCCACGAACGTCCCCAAGCAGGTCGCCGTGCGCTCGCCTCCGGAAAGCAGTTCGGCTTCGACCACGACCTTGCGCTCGCCCGCCTCGGCGATCCGCGCCCGGAGTTGCACCGGAGCGTCCGAGGGCGTCGGCTTCCAGAGCCGGACCGTGTATTCGGCGGTCACCGTGACGGGCGGATGGTCCAGCCCGCGCGTACGCATGAAGTAGTGCGCGGCACACCAGTTGCACTGGCAGTCGAGCAGCGTTCCGATGATCCCTCCGTTGAGGATTCCCGGGAACGACCGGTGATTCGGCCCCGGCGTCCATTCCGCGATCACCTCGTAGCTGCCGTCCGGGTCGTGGCCGCCCTCCGCCGCCGGGAAGCTGCACAGCCGGAGCCCATCCGGGTTCGCCGGACCGCAGCCGAAACAGATCGACTCGCGCGCGTACCTCTCCTGCAGCGACTCGCTCACGACGCCCCGGCCCGCTCGCGCGCCACCAGGAACCGCCGGAGGATCTTGCCCGACGCCGACTTCGGGATCTCCTCGAGGAACTCCACGGCACGGATCCTCTTCTGCGGAGCCACGCGCTCCGCCACGTACTCCATGATTTCCTCGCCGCTCACCTCTCCCGCCCTCACGACGCACGCCTTCGGGATCTCGCCGGCCTCCTCGTCCGCCACCGGAATGACGGCGACATCGGCCACGGCCGGATGGGCGAGGAGAAGGTCCTCGAGTTCGGCGGGGGCCACCTGGTAACCCTTGTACTTGATGAGTTCCTTGGCGCGGTCGACGATCGTCACATATCCGTCTTCGTCCGCGCGTCCCACATCCCCCGTGTGGAGCCAGCCCTCGGCATCGACGGTCGCCGCCGTCGCCTCGGGGTTCCCGAGATATCCCTTCATCACCTGCGGACCGCGGACCCACACCTCCCCTTCCCCGCCCGGTCCCAGCGCCTCCCCGGACTCGAGATCGACGATCATCATCTCGGTGCTCGGGATCGTCGGCCCGATCGTCCCGATCTTGTCCACGTCGACGTTCTCCCCGAAGCAGACGTGGGTGACGGGACTCGCCTCGGTAAGACCGTACCCCTGGAATACGCGGCACCCGATCCTCTCCTGGCAGGCGAGGGCGATTTCCTCTCCCAGCGGGGCCGCACCGGACATGATCCAGTTCACGGACGAAAGGTCGTAGCCATCGACCGCGGGGTGCTTTGCGAGGCCGAGCACGATCGGGGGAACGAGGTAGAGGCTCGTGGCCCGGTATCGCTGAATCGCCCCCAGGAACTCCTCGAGATCGAAGCGGGGCATGGTGACGACGGTCGCCCCCGCTCTCAGGGCGCCGCTCATGACCACGACCATCCCGTAGATGTGGAAGAAGGGGAGGACGGCGAGCACGACGTCGTCGGCGTCCACGAGTCCCACGGCGCTGAACTGTTCGATGTTCGCGACGAGGTTCCTGTGCGTGAGCATCACGCCCTTGGACACGCCCGTCGTGCCGCTCGAATACGGGAGCGTGAGGAGATCCTCGGCGGGATCGCCGATGCCCGCCGGTTCCGCATCCGCCGTCATCCCGTCCTTCATCCCGTCTGCGATGAGGTCGGCGAAGGCGGTGGCACCCTTCGCCTCTCCGAACACGAAGATCTCTTCGATCCCGGTTCGTGCCGCGACCGCTTGAGCCCTTTGGAGAAGCGGCGGGACGGTGATGAACCAGCGGGCACCGGAATCGTTCAGTTGGGAGATGAGTTCGTCGTCGGTGCTGAGAGGGTTCAGCGTCGTGCTGCAGCCGCCGGCCATGCCCGTCGCGAGGAACGCGGTCGCGTACTCGGGCAGGTTCGGGCTGCAGATGGCCATGACGCCCCCGCGCTCCAGTCCGCGGGCTGCGAGGCCCCGCGCCGCGGCGCGCGCCTGATCACGGAGTTGCCCGTACGTCACCACCCGGCCGCTCGGTCCTTCGATGAACGCTGGCCTGTCCCGGCGGTCCCCGAGGGAACCCAGGAGATAGTCGGAGAAGGACTGCGCCGGGACGGTGATCGGGGGATGAGGGCTGTGGAAGATCATTCGGCGTCCTTCCGGTGGATTCAGGGGGCGTCGTCGACCGCCGATACTCGAGCGGAAGATCGGCGAACCGGCCGCGGCCCGGCAAGAAGCCGGGAGCGCCGCGGCATCGCCGGGCGGGGCGCGTGGTCACCGGGACCGGCTGCGCACGGGGGCGCGAACCCGTAGACTCGACTCTCCATGACCTCCACCCGCAAGATCGTCCTCTGGGTCGTCGCGATCGGCCTGAGCGCGCTCTTCGTCCGGCTCGGATTCTGGCAACTCGACCGGCATGGGGAGCGGAGCGCCGGGGTACGTGAGCGCGCAGTCCGCGCCGAGGCCCCCGTGCTCGAGTGGAGCGGCCCCGGCGACGTGCCGCCCGACACAGCCGGCCTCATCGGCCGCCGCGCGCGGCTGAGCGGCCGGTGGGACCGGGCTGGCGAGGTCGTCATCAGGAGCCGCACCCTGGACGGGCGGGCCGGCGCGGAGGTGCTGACCCCGCTCCTCGTCGGCGGTGACTCCGCGCAGACCGTGATGGTCCTCCGCGGCTGGCTGCCCGCGCCGGACGGCCTGCGCCCCGACCTGGCAGCCGGCTGGACCGCCCCGCCCGCCACCACCGGCGGCGGGGACCCGGCACGCGCCGAGGGCGTGTTCGTCTCCTCGCGCGACGGACGGGGTGGCCAGCCCCTCCGGGTCGAGATCGCCGGCGCCGGGCACCTCGCCATCGCGGGCCTCGACCTCGCCTTGATTCGCGATCAGACCGACCTCGACCCCTCCCCCCATGTGCTGCGCGCGGACGATCCGCCCGCGGGCGCCAGCTTCCGTCCCGCGCGCGAGATCGAGACGGACTCCGGCCCGCACCTCTCCTACGCGATCCAGTGGTTCTCGTTCGCCGTGATCGCGCTGGTCGGCACCGCGATCCTCACTCGCGGAGAGTAGCAGCGCACCGGGTTTACGCCGGTACCCTCACGATCGATCTTCCGGCATGGGATGTTTCGTGTCGGAGGGTAGAGCCGTGCCGTGCGGTCTCCGTGGCATTCGCGGTGCGCCGGTCTTGATCGTGGTCGTCCTGCTCGCCTGTGAAGAGGCCACGAGTGGCCCCGCTCCGGTCCCCGTGCCACCTCTCCCCTCGTCCGCTCTCTCGGGGGACCGGGCGGCCCTGGGGGCCCTGTACGAAGCGACCGGCGGGCCCAACTGGACCCGGCGCGACAACTGGATGTCCGAAGCGCCGGTGGACGCGTGGCAGGGAGTCGTAGCCAATCCCGCCGGCGACGTACTCCGCTTGACGCTGGCGAACAACAACCTGAGAGGCCGGATCCCGCCGGAGCTGGGGAACCTCGTCGCCCTGGAGAAACTGGAGTTGTCCCGGAACAGGCTTGCGGGCCTGATCCCTCCCGAGCTGGGGCACCTCGCCAGCCTCGAGGAGCTGCAGCTGTCCGGGAACAACCTCACGGGATCCGTCCCGCCGGAATTCGGTCGGTTGGCGCGGCTTCAGCTGCTTTCCGTATCGCATAACCCGCGTCTGGCGGGCCCCCTCCCGGTCAGCCTGATGGTTCTGGACCGGCTGGAGAGGATCGAGACGGCCGGCACGGCTCTGTGTGCCTCCGCCGATCCCGACTTCCAGGCGTGGACGCTGGGTGTCACAGGACAGTTGTCTCGCTGCCTCGACGATACGGGCCCCACGACCGTGTATCTTACGCAGGCGGTACAATCAAGATCGATTCCCGTGCCGCTGGTCGCGGACAGGTCGGCGTTGCTGAGGGTGTTCGTGACGGTCCCGGACTCGACCACCGCGACGATCCCGCCCGTGCGGGCCACCTTCCACGTGGACGGCGCGACGACGTACACCGCGGAGATTCCGGCCGGGGGAGGGGTCATTCCGACGACAGTGAGCGAGGACCGTTGGGTGGCGTCGGCGAACGCGCGCATTCCCGGCGAGGTCATGCGCCCGGGGCTGGAACTGGTAGTCGAGATCGACCCCGAGGGGACGCTGGACGCCTCACTCGGTATCTCGCGGCGGATCCCGGAGCAGGGCCGCCTGACCGTGGATGTGCTGGAAATGCCCGTGCTCGAGCTCACGCTGATCCCCTTCCTGTGGGGAGAGGGCGCCGGACGAGGAGATCGTGGAGATGATCGATGCCATGGCGGCCGACCCCGAGCGCCATCCTCTGCTGCACGACACGCGCACGCTTCTGCCTGTCTCGGGGCTGAAGGTGACGGCGCACGAACCCGTGCTGAGTAGCAGCAACCTTGATCTCGACCTGATCCGCCAGACCCGCCTGATCAGAATCTTCGAGCACGGGGATGGCCACTACATGGGCATGATGTCGGGTCCGATGGCGGGGGCCGCCGGCCGCGGCGAGATTGCGGGGCGCACGAGTGTCTCGCACCCCTACTCTCCAACCATCGCGCACGAACTCGGGCACAACATGAACCTCTTGCACGCCCCGTGCGGGACTCCCGACTGGGTCGATCCATCGTATCCTCACGCCAACGGGACCATCGGCGACTGGGGGTACGACTACTGGCAGTCGCTGGTAGCACCGGGGGCGCACCGGGACCTCATGTCCTACTGCAACCCCAAATGGATCAGCGGTTATCACTTCAACAGAGCCCTCCAGTTTCGCCTGGCGGACGAAGACGCCGCGCCCGTTGCCACGCGGGGGGGAGACGTCGCGGCGGGAGGCCACTCCGCCCGATCGCTGCTGCTGTGGGGCGGCGTAGACGCTGCGGGCATGCCTTTCCTCGAACCCGCCTTCGTTGTCGACGCCCCGACCACACTTCCCGAGACCGGAGCCGGCGCGTTCGAGCTTGAGGGACGGACCCGCGGGGGCGAGGTGCTGTTCTCGCTTGGTTTCGACATGCCGGAAGTGGCAGACGGAGGAGGCAATTCCGCCTTCGTGTTCGTCCTCCCGACGGATCCGCAGTGGCCGGGCGAGCTGGCTTCCATCGTGCTCTCCGGGCCGGGCGGGACCGCATTGCTCGACGGCGACACGGATCGACCCATGCTCATCCTGCGGAATGCGCGGACGGGACAGGTGCGTGCCTTCCTGAGTGATCCGCCCCCCGCCTCGTTGGCCGGCAGCGTCGTGGATGTCGGGGCCCTCCCGCCGGAGCCGGGCCTCGATGCGCTGTTCAGCCGCGGGCTCCCGGCCCCCCGCGAGTGGCGACGTTGAGACGCACGAGCGTAGCTTCCCCGCCAGACCACGGACTGCGGCCATGAGTCATCGAAAGTTCGCCGACCGGGACGGAACCCGGTGGGAAGTACGCGTCTCCTCGAAGCATGAGTGGCGCTTCGATCCGGTCCCGGGAAATCCGCGCGCCCCGCGCCGGGCCCGGCCGCCGCTCTACGCGGGCGACGACCCGTTCGAACTCAGCGAGCGGGAACTCCAGTCCATACTCGGCAACGCGACGCCGAACCCGAAGGCCGGTCGCGAGACTCCGGACGCTTCCCCCTTCGGGGACGTCTACGAGCCGCGCAGGAAGAAATCGCCCTTCCTCGATGACCTTGCCGAGGATGACTGACCGCTGACCGACCGCCGCCCTCATGCGGCGTCCATGCCGGCGTACGCGAAACCGGCATCCGGATTCCGCCGTACGGGCCGGCATCTCGTCCCCGCCGGGTACGACCCGGCCGCAGTCTCACCCGACATCTCTCAGGAGGCAGGCGATGTCTGAAACGCCGCTCGGCCGCTTCTGCTGGTACGAGCTTCTCACCACGGACCTCGAAGGCGCCCAGGACTTCTACCGGCAGGTCGTCGGCTGGGAGACCGGAACATGGCAGGGCGAAGGCCCGCCGTACATCACCTGGAACAACAACGGCACCCCGCTCGGCGGCGTGATGCAGCTGCCGGACGACGCTCTCGCCGACGGAGCCCCGGCCCACTGGCTGCCCTACCTGTCGACGCCCGACGTGGACGCGACGACGGCGCGGGCAGAACGGCTGGGGGGTGGCGTGATCCACCGCATGGAGATCCCCGAAGTCGGCCGTATCTCGGTCCTCAGGGACCCCGACGGGGCGGTTTTCACGGCGTACCAGCCTTCCGAAGACACGCCCGGGCACGACGGGCCGCCCGCCCTCGGAGAGTTCTCCTGGCACGAGTTGATCGCGGGGGACCTCGAGGCGGCGTGGTCGTTCTACTCCGACCTGTTCGGCTGGGAGAAGACGACCCAGATGGACATGGGCGAGGCCGGCATCTATCAGATGTACGGGCGCGACGGCAAGGAACTGGGCGGCATGATGACGCGGAGCGACGACATGCCGCCGCCGTGCTGGGGGCTCTACATCCTCGTGTCCGACGTGCACGCCTCGGCGGAGTTGGTGAAGGAGCTGGGCGGATCGGTCGTCATCGGGCCGATGGAAGTCCCCGGCGGCGAGTTCATCCTGCAGGGCATCGACCCGCAGGGAGCCGCCTTCGCCCTGCACAGCAGGTAAGGACCCAGGCAGGCCTGAACGGGGCCGGCCGCGTCAGTTCCGCGACGCCGATCCCTCCCGGTCGGACAGCCCCGGCGGGGTCCCGAGAATCTCGGAGAGGATCACGGCGCGAGCGAGCGCGGGGTAGCGCTCGAGACGTCCCAGGGGACCGTCTCCCGGCGCGGAGGCACGCCGACTCGCCACACCCGGCGGACGCGATTCACCGAGCGGACGCGCCGCCGCGGGGCGAAGCGGCTCGCGCGGCGGGCTCGAGTGGACGGAGTGCGCCGGGGCCGAGGCAGGCGTGACCTGGCGTTGAGGTGAAGGTGCAGGGCGGATGAACGGAGGAGGCTCCGGGGCCTCCTCCGGATCCACATGCCCGACCATACTGCCCGGCCGGCCTTCGTCCGCGGCCTGCTGCATCTGCTGCTCGAGCTGGCGGCCCATGTCGCGCAGCTGTTCGCGCAGGCTCGGGCGCTTCGCCGGTGCGGTCGTCGCGACCCCCGCATCCGGCGGCAGGTTCGGCAACCCGGGCAGTTCCAGGGGCCCGTCCTCGCCCCTCGTCGGGTCCGATTCCGGCCCCTCCCCCAGCGCCCGTTCCTGCCGCTGCCGGTTCTTCTTCATCGCGGCGCCGATGCTGCGCACCCAGAGGAAGATCATCAGCAGGATCAGGGGCAGCGCCCCTTCGAGATCGGGCATCAGCCGTCCTTGTCGCTCTCGGGCGGCTTCGCGATGGACCTCCGCATCTGCGTATCGCTCTGAATGTTGCGGTACTTCATGTAGTCCATGATCCCGAGGTTGCCCTCGCGGAACGCCTCGGCCATCGCGAGGGGGACTTCCGCCTCCGCTTTCACGACCTCGGCCTGCATCTGCTCGACGAGCGCCCGGTTCTCCTGCTCCGAGGCGACCGCCATGGCCCGGCGCTCCTCCGCCTTCGCCTGCGCGATCCGCTTGTCCGCTTCCGCCTGGTCCGTCTGAAGCTCGGCGCCGATGTTCTTCCCCACGTCGACGTCGGCGATATCGATGGAGAGGATCTCGAACGCGGTCCCGGAGTCGAGCCCCTTCGCGAGCACCGTTTTCGAGATGTTGTCCGGGTTCTCGAGCACCGCCTTGTGGGATGAGGCCGACCCGATCGTCGACACGATCCCCTCGCCGACGCGCGCCAGGATCGTCTCCTCCCCCGCCCCGCCGACGAGGCGGTTGATGTTCGCCCGCACCGTTACCCGCGCCGTCGCGATGAGCTGGATCCCATCCTTCGCCATCGCGGCGACCTTCGGCGTCTGAATGACACGCGGGTTGACCGAGACCTGCACCGCGTCGAGCACATCCCGTCCCGCGAGGTCGATCGCCGCGGCCTGCCGGAACGGCAGTTCAATCTGCGCCTTGTCCGCCGAGATGAGCGCA
The DNA here is from genome assembly GCA_009841005.1 of Gemmatimonadales bacterium. Taxonomy (GTDB): domain Bacteria; phylum Gemmatimonadota; class Gemmatimonadetes; order Palauibacterales; family Palauibacteraceae; genus Palauibacter; species Palauibacter polyketidifaciens. The sequence continues at coordinate 2,745 of VXMR01000006.1, read as the reverse complement.
TTCACGACGCGCTCCACGTCGCCCCCGGCGAGGAAGTGCGATTCCAGTTCGTTCGTATGGAGCGGAAGCCCCGCCTTGTAGGAGCTGATGAGCGGGTAGACGATCCGCGGCGGAGGGATCTTCCTCAGGCGCATCCCCACCAGGCTTCCGAGGCCCACGCGGACCCCCGACGCGATCGCCGTGACCCAGAGCCGGATCGGCACGATCCACGACAGAATGAGCACACCGAGCGCGATGGCGATGAGGATGATGATGCTGGTTCCCGCCAGTGGTTCCATATCAGGCCTCGTTCCTGTGTTCGGATTCGGGAGATTGCTTGGCGCGGCGCACGAGAACCCGCCCGCTCGCGACTTCGAGTACGCGTATGGGGGTCCCGGCCTCCAGCCAGGGACCTTCGGTCACGACGTGGATGCGCTCATCGTTGATGATCGCGACCCCCGTGGGCCGCAGATCGGTGGACGTCACGCCGAGTTGGCCGACCAGATCCTCGCGTGGGGGCACGGAGAGGTAGCCCGTCTCGCGGCTCGTCGAGGCGCGGAGGAAGAGGCCGGAGAATCGGTTGCTGCGGGGCAGGTGCCGCACCAGCGCCCATCCGGCGACGCCCACCAGGATGATCGACAGCGAGACGAGCCCCGCCGCGTTGAACACTTGGTCGAAGGTCGGAACCTGGCCGACCATGCCCATGACGGCCGCCCCGAGTACCGCCCCCGTTCCCAGGATCCCTGCGATCCCGAAGCCGGGAATGACGAGAACTTCGAGCGCGATCAACACGACGCCGGCGCCGAAGAGGAGGATCTCCTCGATCCCCGCGAGGTGCACGAGGTGGTGCGCCCCGAAGAAGGCGGCCAGCGACGCGAGTCCCACCGCCCCCGCCACCCCGAAGCTCGGCGTCCGCACCTCCACGATGAGTCCGAGGAAGCCGAGACTCAGCAGCAACGGCGCGACCGCCGGGTTCGTCAGAAAGCGGACGATCGCCTCCGCCCAGTTCGGCTGGATTTCCCGCACCGGGGCCGCTGGAAGCCGCGTGACCTCGAGGAGTTCGATGAGGTCACGGACCTCGCCATCCGCGACTCCGAGCGCCGTGGCTTCATCCGTGGTGAGGGTGAGCAGCCGGCCGGCTTCGCTCACGCCCGGGACCTCGATGCTCTCGTCGACCATCGCCTCCGCGACGAGCGGATCCAGCCCGCGTTCCTCGGCCAGCGCCCGGAACTCCGAGCGCATCGCGCTCACCATCTTCTCCGGCGCCTTCTCGCCCTCGCCGGTGACCGGCGTGGCGGCTCCGAGCGTGGAACCCGGCCGCATGTAGATCCGGTCGGTCGCGAGCGCGATCATCGCGCCCGCCGAGAGCGCGCGGCGGTTCACGTAGGCGTAGGTCGGGACCTCCGCGTCGCGCAGGTCGTCGATGATCTTCCACGCCGCGTCGACCCGGCCCCCGGGGGTATCGAGTTCGATGATCACGGCGGGCGCCCCGGACTCCGCCGCTTCCGAGAGCGCACGAGCCACGAACGGGGCCACGCCGAGTTCGATCGTACCGGAGATCGGCACCCGAACGACCGTGGCCGCGGACTGCGCGACGGGCGCGGACTGAGCGAGGACGGTACCGAGTCCCGGCGGCACGGGCCCGCCCGAGGCGGACGCCGCCACCACCGCCAGCCCGAGGGCGAGCAACGGCGCCGGCAGCCCCGTGAGGCCCGGTTTCATTCCCTGTCTCGTCATGGGTCGCATGGGCTGCAATCTAACGGTGCGGTCGATCGGCTGCCCGTCAGCCGCCCGGCCGGTCCGGCAGGGCGACCGGTTCGCCCGCGGACGGCCGCACGCCTTCCGAGTACAGTTGGGCGTTCAGCGCCGGCACGCGCGTCTCGATGAGCGCGTTGAGCCGGTCCAGCAACTCCGGCATCACGTTCCAGACCTCGTCGACCTGCCACAGGTGGTCCGCGGTCGGGACCGTGGACGAACCCTGGATCGCGTTCGCCACGCCGGCGTTCCTGCGCGCATCCCCCAGCTCGTCGCGAATCTCCTCCACCTCCTCCGCGATCGCCTCAAGCTCCTCTTCCAGTCCCTCGGGCGCCTCGTCCGCGCCCTCGATCAGCTCCTCCGCCGCGGACAGCTGGTCCTCGATCGCGTCGAGGGCCTGCCCCGCCTCGTAGATCGGGCCCGCCATGGCGTGGAGGCTCATCAGCGCCTCCTGCCGCGCCATCCGATCCACCCGGCTCATCGGCCGCCGGGGCTCCGCGACGACCTCGACCTCGGCCGAGAACATCTCGCCACCCACGTCCATACTCACAGTGTAGGTGCCCGGAAGGACGATCGGTCCCCGCGGCGCGCCGCCGAAGAAGAAGCCGCCTCCCCCGCCACCGCCGCCCGGGCCACCCTCGCGCTCGTACGGCGCGTCGTGACGCCAGTCCCAGATCACCTCGTTGATACCGACTTCCGCGGGCGCCTCCAGCGTACGCACATGTACCCCCGAGGCGTCGGAAATCTTCAGCGAGAAGGGCGGATCGTCCGGCTCGGCGGCGTCCTCGCCTCCATCTTCGTCGCCGGCGTCGCCCCCTTCTCCGTCGTCTCCATCCCCGTTGTCACCGTCGCCGTCTTCGCCCTCGTCGTCTTCCTCGGCCACGGCCTCGCCCGGGGCATCGCGCAGGTAGTAGCGGATCCGGGCGCCGCGCGGCGGGTTCGGCGCGCTGTACGTCGCGCCGTAGAAGGGCCAGTCCCCCTTCTCCGTCCACATGATCGAACGGTCGCCGA
>VXMR01000108.1 GCA_009841005.1 Gemmatimonadales bacterium | reverse complement strand
CCGAGATCATGGACGCGCTCACGACGATCGGCCCGCGCAAGGGCGGCGGCAACGTCCTCGCCATGGACGACCCGGACCTGTTCAAGTTCCCCATCGCGTACCTGTCGGAACCCGGCGGCTGGACGATGAACCCGGTGGAGACCGACAACCTGAGCAACTATCTGCGCAAGGGCGGGTTCCTCATCATCGACGACATGGGAGGCAGGCGGGACCTGGAGAGGACGAGGCAGGGGCTCCAGATGCTGCTCCCGGGGCTCGAACTCGTGCGACTCGACGACAGCCACCCGATTTTCGACTCGTTCTTCCACCTGGAGCAGGCGAACATCGAGATGCCGCATCCCTACCGGGGCGGCGTGGCGAGCTACTGGGGCGTCTTCGAGGACAATGACCCCGAGGGCCGCCTTATGGTCATCGTGAATCACGACAACGACATTGGCGACTACATGGAGTGGTCCGACCGGGGATTCGTCCCCATCGCCCTCTCCAACGAAGCGTACAAGCTGGGCGTCAACTATGTGGTGTACGCCCTCACACACTGAGCTCACGTGGAGCCGAGACACTGAACCCGGAAGGAGCCGGCATGGAAGCCGACCCCCGCTGGATTGACGCGCCGGACCCGACGCCGGATCGGGAGCCGGCCCCGGCCCCGGACGCTGCGCCCGACGCGATCCCGGACGACGCCGAACTCGCCGACCGCCTGCGCGAGAGCGCCGACGCCGTCCGCGCGGAACTCAAGAAGGTCATCATCGGCCAGGACGATGTCGTCGAGCAGGTCCTGATCTCGCTCTTCGCCGGCGGCAACAGCCTCATCGTCGGCGTCCCCGGGCTCGCGAAGACGCTCCTCATCCAGACGCTCTCGGACGTTCTGCACCTGAGCTTCAACCGGATCCAGTTCACGCCGGACCTCATGCCGTCGGACATCACCGGGACGGACATCATCCAGGAGGACCCGGAGACGGGACAGCGCAAGCTCGTCTTCATGCAGGGGCCGCTGTTCGCGCACGTCGTGCTGGCCGACGAGATCAACCGCACGCCGCCCAAGACGCAGGCCGCCCTCCTCGAGGCGATGGAGGAGAAGCAGGTGACGATCCAGGGCCGGACCTACCGCCTGCCCGAGCCCTTCTTCGTCCTCGCCACGCAGAACCCGATCGAGCTGGAGGGGACGTATCCGCTGCCCGAGGCGCAGCTCGACCGCTTCATGTTCCAGATCAACATCGGCTACCTGCCGGAGGACGAGGAGCTGGAGGTCATTCTCCAGACGACGACGACCGCGGGCGAGCCGCCCGGGGCGGTGCTGTCGGCGGAGGCGATCGCCGGCTTCCAGCACCTGGTGCGGAAGGTCCCGATCTCCGAGCCGGTCGCGCGCTACGCCGTCCGACTGGCCCGGCGCACCCGGCCCGGACGCGACGACGCCCCCGACTACGTGAAGCAGTACGTGGCTTACGGGGGGAGCGTGCGCGCCGCGCAGTACCTCGTGCTCGGCGGCAAGGCGCGCGCGCTGCTGCGGGGCGAGATCAACGTCTCGTTCGATGACGTGCGCGCCCTCTGCGCCCCCGTCTTCCGCCACCGCGTGCTGACTAATTTCCATGCGGAATCCGAGCGGGTCTCGACGGACGATCTCGTCGAACGGCTCCTCGACGACGTGAAGCCGCCGAAGTCGGGGATGTAGGGGAGGGGGCCGGATCGTGCGGGCGCGAATCGCTTCGAGGACGGTGCCGGGGACGCAGTTCCTCGATCCGGCGGTGCTCACCCGGATCGGGAACCTCGAACTCGTGGCGCGTTCCGTGGTCGAGGGCTTCATCGCCGGGGCACACGGGTCGCCCTTTCTCGGGCTGTCCCTCGACTTCGCGGCGCACCGCCAGTACCTGCCCGGCGACGACATCCGCAAGATCGACTGGAAGGTGTACGGACGCACGGACCGCCACTACATCAAGGAATACGAGGCCGAGACGAACGCGAACGTCTTCTTCGCGGTGGACGCCTCCCGTTCCATGGATTACGGCTCGCGCGGGATCACGAAGCTCGACTACGCCCGCTACCTCACGGCGTGCCTCGCCTATCTCTCCGCGGGCCAGCGGGACCGCGTGGGCGCGGCGATCTTCGATGAGAAGCTGCTCGAGTACATCCCCCCCTCCGTCCGGCACCGCCGCCTGATCCTGGCGGCGCTCGACCGCGTGCGGGCCGAGACGGCCGGCGACCTCACGCGGCCCCTCACGCAGGTGGCCGAGAGTCTGACCCGCAAGGGGATTGTCGTTCTCGTCTCCGATCTCTACACGGAACCGAAGACGGTCCTCCACGCGGTGGGGGCGCTGCGCAGCAAGGGACAGGACGTGATCGTGTTCCAGATCCTGGACCCCGCCGAGGTCGACTTCCCGTTCGAGGCGGCGAGGTCGTTCGAGGACCTGGAGACGGGGGAGCGGCTTCCGGTGACGCCCGACGTGATGCGCGAGGAGTACCTCTCCCTGGTGGAGGGGCACGTGGGCGAGATCTCGAAGATGATGATCGACCGCGCGATCGACCACGAACTCCTCGTCACCTCGACGCCGCTCGACGCCGTGCTCTTCCGCTACCTGTCGCACCGGTCGCGGCGCCTGAAGGGCAAGGACCGATGAGTCTCCTGGCCCCGTGGTTCCTGGCCGGGTTCGGACTCCTCTCGATCCCGATCATCATCCACCTCACCCATCGGCAGCGCAGCCGGGTGACGGTGTTCCCGTCGCTGATGTTCCTCCGGAAGCTGCCCTTCAAGACGATGAACCGGCGCCGGATCCGACATCCGCTGCTCTTCGCGCTGCGCTGCATCGCGGTCATCCTCCTCGCGCTCGCCTTCTCCCGGCCGTTCTTCGACTCGGTGGCGGAGGTGGAGGCCGGTTCGGCCCGCGACATCGTCATCCTCCTCGATGTGTCGGCGAGCCTGGGCTACGAAGGGCGCTGGGAGGCGGCCCTCGATTCCGCGCGCGCCGTACTCGACGGTCTCGGGGAGGGGGATCGCGTCGCGGTGGCGACGTTCGACGAGCGGGCGCGGGAGCGGGTGCCGTTGACGCTCGACCTCGTCGCCGCCTGGGACGCCCTGGCGGATCTGTCGACGACCGACCTGGGGACGCGGCTCGAGGCGGGCATCCAGCTTGCCGGACGGATCCTCGCGGAGTCCGAAGACCGGAGGCGGGAGGTGGCGCTCGTCTCGGACTTCCAGCGCACGGGGTGGGAGGACGGCGGCCGGGTGCGGCTTCCCGATGGGGTGTCGCTGCGGGCGGCGAGCGTCGCGCCGGAGGAGGCGGCGAACGTCGCGCTCGCGGAGGCGGCGGTGCGCGCCGCGGGAGACGGACGCGTCCGGCTCCTGACGCGGCTCGCGAACATGGGCGACGCGCCGGTGGAGGGGCTCCCGGTGTCGCTCGAGATCGCCGGGCGGACGGTGGCGACGATCGCGGTGGACATGCCGCCGCGCGGAACCGGGACGGCGGTGTTCGACGACCTTGCCCTCCCGGAAGGACGAAGCCGCGGGCGCCTCACGATCCCGGAGGACGGGCTGGCCATCGACAACGAATTCCGCTTCATGGCGGCGCCCGAAGCCGGGTTGCGCACGCTCATCCTGGAGAACAACCGCAGGGCGTCGGACGGGAGTCTCTTTCTTGAGCGTGCCCTCGAAATCGGCGACGCGCCCCGCATCGGGACTTCGCGGACGCCGGCCACGGGGCTCGATGCCGCCGCGCTGTCGTCGGCGGACTTCGCGATCCTCAACGATGCGGACCTCGCCGACGCGGGCCGGGCCGGCCGGCTGCGCGAGTGGGTGAGCGACGGCGGGGGCCTGCTCATCGTCCTCGGGCGGGATGCGAACATGAATCGGTGGTCCGACGCCGGACTCGAACTGCTCGGCGCCGGCCTCGGCTCCCTCGTGGATGCGGCCGATGGCCGCAGGCTGTCGTGGCTCGACTACGACCACCCCGTGTTCGAACTCTTCTCCGGCCCTCGCAGCGGGGATTTCTCCGGTGCGCGCTTCGAACGATTCTGGAGCCTGGAGCCTGCCGAGGGCACGGCGGTGGTGGCCCGCTTCGACAGCGGTGAACCCGCCCTGCTCGACCGTCCGGTGGGCGAGGGCCGCGTGCTGGTCTGGACGTCGACCCTCGACCGTTTCTGGAACGACCTCGCTCTGCAGCCCGTCTTCCTGCCCTTCGTGCACCGGCTGGCGCTCCACGCCACCGGATACCGGGAGCCGGAACGCTGGATCGAAGCCGGGGGCGTGCTCGAACTCACCGCTCTTGTCGGAGCGGGCGGGGC
>VXMR01000118.1 GCA_009841005.1 Gemmatimonadales bacterium | reverse complement strand
ACTTCCGCCCCGGGCCGCGCGCGGCCTTCGAGGCCGCCGAAGATGCCCTCCTGGATGGCGACGCATCGACGGCGATCGGCCAGCTCGCGGATTTCCGCGCCGCATTCGAGGTCACCTCGCCCTACCAGGCGAGCCTCGACGAACTGAGGCAGCCGGGCGGCCCCCTCGCCGGCGTCGCCGCACTCGACTTCAGCTTCCTCGTCACCCTCCGCGTCCAGGAGCCCGAAGCCGTGCTTGCCTCCCTCCGCTACACGAACGCGTCGACCCTCGCCGGGCTGGTGGGCATCCTGCCGGCGCACGACGGAACCCCTCCCCCCGCCACGATCGCAACGGGCGACTTCGATGGCGACGGCGACGAAGACCTTCTCTGGAGCCACAGCGGGATAGGGCGCGTCCTTCGCATCGACCTCGGCCGCTACGTGGACACCTCCGGCGATCTCGGCACCCTTGACGCGGGGGGGGCAGAGGCGGCGGCGATCTGGGTCGATTTCGACGACGATCGCCGTCTCGACGTGTGGTTCGCGGGGCGCTCGCCGCGCGCGTACCACAACGACCCAGCCGGAGGTTTCCGGGAGATCGCGCTCCCATCGGCTGCCACGGGGGAGGCGGGCGACGCGGCCAATGACGTCTTCGCGGCGGATCTGGACCAGGACGGCGACCTCGACCTGTTCGAACCGCACACCGGTGCGAACCGCCTCTTCCGCAACAACGGCGACCTCACCTTCGCGGAGATGGCGGTCGACTTCGGACTCGCCGGCCCGGCGGACGCCGACACGCGCGACGCGGCCTTCGGCGACCTCGACAATGATCGCGATCTCGACATTGTCCTCGCGGAAGGCTCGGGCGGCCTCCGCCTGCTCGACAACGAGCGCGCGGCCACCTTCGCCGACCGCACCGACCGTCTCGGCGCGGAGGGCGAGGCGGCTGCGGAGGAAGCGCTGGCCGTGGCGGTCGGCGACGTGAACGGCGACGGCCGGCTCGATATCGTGGCCGCCGGAGGGGACCGCGTTCGCCTCCTGCACGGATCGGCCGACGATTTCGCGCTCGCGGCGACGGTGCCGCTGAACGGTCTCGTCCCGCGCGACCTGCTCCTGGTCGACTTCGACAACGACGGTCGGCTGGACCTCGCCGTCGCCGGCTCGCCCCCGGGTCCGGCCTCGGGCGTTGGCTTCACGACCGGCCCCGGGTTGCGGCTCTTCCGCAATGAAGGGAATGGGCGCCTCGTGCCGGCCGACGAGTTTCTCCCCGATGTCGCCTCGGGAGATTTCCGTGATGTCCGTTCGTTCGATTACAACGAGGACGGCGACGCCGACCTTCTCCTCCTCGGTGGTGACGGGCACCCAACCCTCTTCCGTAACGACGGCGGGAACGCGAACCACTACTTCCGACTCGACCTCGCGGGCCTGGGGGAGGGAAGCCGCAAGAACAACCGCTTCGGGATCGGGGCGCGCGTCGAGGTGCGGGCCGGCGACCTCTTCCAGGTCCACACCGTCACGGACCCGACCACCCTCATCGGCCTCGACGGCCGCCTGAAGGCCGATGTCGTCCGCGTGTACTGGCCGAACGGCGTCCCGCAGGACCTCTACTTCCCGGGCACCGACCAGGACCTCGTCGAGGAGCAGACGCTCAAGGGTTCCTGCCCGATGCTCTACGTGTGGGACGGCGACGGTTTCGAGTTCGTGGGCGACATGATGTGGAAAAGCGCGCTCGGCATGCCCCTCGGCATCCTCGGCGGCGGCCAGCGCGCCTACGCCCCCGCCTTCCCCTCGCAGGAGTACCGGCGTCTCCCTGACGGCGTGCTCCAGCCGCTGGACGGCGAGTACGTGATGCAGATCACCGAGGAACTGTGGGAGACGATCTACGTGGACGGGGTGAACCTCGTCGCCGTCGACCACCCCTCCGAGATCGACGTGTACGTGAACGAGGCCTTCATCCCCCCGGCGCCCATCGACCTCGAACTGTGGCGGGTGGGCGAGCGGCACGCCCCGGTATCGGCCATGGACGAGAGCGGACGGGATCACCGGGATGCGCTCGCCGAACGCGACTTCGACTACGTGTCCGCGTTCCGGCCCGGCCGCTTCCAGGGGATCGCGGAGCCCCACGAACTCATCCTCGACCTCGGCCCCGAGGCCGCCTCCGGCGATGTCACGCTCTTCCTCACTGGGTGGATCTTCCCCACCGACGCGAGCATCAACGTGGCGCTGGGCCAGTCGGACGCGCTTGCGCCGCACTTCCCGGAACTCGACGTGATGGGCCCCGGCGGCGAGTGGCAGCCCGCCATCCCCGGCCTCAGCTTCCCGTCGGGCAAGGACAAGACGGTCGTCGCCGACCTGCGCGGCCTCTTCCCGACCGACGACCGGCGAGTGCGGATCCGCACGAACCTCATGGTCTACTGGGACGAGGCCTTCTTCACGACCGGCGCGGCGCACCCGCGGGCGGACGAGCATCGCGTGACAGCGCTCGCACCGCGCAACGCGGACATCCACTACCGCGGCTTCGCGCGCGAATACCGGAAAGGCGGCCGCTACGGCCCCCACTGGTTCGACTACGATTCCGTCACGGTCGAGCCCCGCTGGCACGACCTGTTCGGCCTCTACACCCGCTTCGGCGACGTGACCGACCTCGTGTCCGAGGGCGACGACCGCTACGTGATCCAGAACGCCGGCGACGAGATCACCCTCCGCTTCGACGCCGAGGCATTCCCCGCGCTGCCGGAGGGCTGGAAGCGGACCTTCCTCATCTACTCCGACGGCTGGGTGAAGGACGGCGACCTCAACACCGCCACCGGCGACCGCGTCGTGCCCCTTCCGTCTCGAACGCTGTCCGGCTACCCCCCGTCCCCCGAGGAAGGGCGCGCCGAAGCCCCGGACGCGCGACTCGCGGACTACCTCACCCGCGTGATCCCGCCCCCGGAGGACCGATGAGCGTCATGCTGCTGGACGAGATCGAGCGCTGGGAGAATCCGTTGCGATGACAGACAAAAGGCAAGTCCTCGAACCCGAATTCGCGCCGCTCTTCAGCCAACAACAACTCGATACGGCCCGCAAACGTCTCAAGGAATTGGGTTACGAGGTCGTAACACCTTGAACGACGACGTCTGAGCAACACTGGTCACGATCCACGCGCGTCGGTACTCCATGCCGCAATTTGAGCACTCGTCGCCTTGTCGAGGCGGTAGTAGCCACGGCGCGGAGATGTGATGACGAAGCCGCGGACCGGCTTCCCGTGCTTCGCCAGCCAGCGACATGCAAAGTAGATGGCGGAGCCCTTCCCGCCACGCGGCCCGGCGTACCCCTGCTCGAGTACATGGGCCACCACGTCGTGGAGTCGGACCGCTTGATTCTGGCCTTCCAAAGCGATCAGGCCCAATACCAACGCATCGTCCCTGAAGAGCCCCCCGTAGCGCCCCGTCCCTCCTGACTGCGGCACCGGGTGGTCCATGACGGCCCGTGAAGGCGGGGATGAATCATCCTTCGCATCCGTGCTGCCCAGTATTGGACGTGTCGTTTCCTTTGGCCACCGCCCGCCACGTTCTCGGTTGGAGGGATGCAGGAGCACGTGCCATTCGACGCCAAGCCGATCGACGGAACTGGGGATTCGTCGGAATCGAGGCTTGGCGAAGACCGCGCCTTGGAACACGACGACGTGCGGCGCAAGGAGGCGTACTTCTTCCAGGAGCAACTTGGTCTCCAGATGGCGGTCGACGTGCGTGCGATCCTGACCGCCCCCCTTTTTCCCCCGGTTCTTCGTCACCCACTTGTAGAAGTTCGTCAGGGCAACGTACGACAGCGGATTGCTTCCGAGTGCGTGACCGTCCTTCAGGATAGCTCTGCAGGTCTGGTCGCGGTCCTTGACTTGGTCCCAGCCCTGGCCGGGGCAGGCGTACTTCAGGGCCGTGAAGTACGTGCCTGCGATATGCGCGTTGAGTTCAGGCAACGGCGTGCACTCGATGGCTTGACGCCTCTCCTCGAAGTGCTGGAGTCGACCCGGTGTCTCGTCCGACCCGATGTCGAGTCCGACAACGAGGAGCCTCCTTACATCTGGATCCGTGCCGTACCGCGAGCCGATGTACGGATAGGCCGCGAACTTCCGGTCGGCTTGCCGCGTCGTCGTCCCCGTCTCCGGATCGATCTCCATGTCGCGAAAAAAGTGCCGGTAAGCGGCTTCCACCCGCTTGCGGTATCGGATTTTCAGGAGTCGGGGCGGAAGACGTCCCGCAGGTCGATGGTGCCGAGGCGCTCCGAGCCGAGCCGCACGGGGAGCGTTGTCGTGTGGC
>VXMR01000012.1 GCA_009841005.1 Gemmatimonadales bacterium | reverse complement strand
CCAGCGCTTCAACGACATCGGCGGCCGCGAAGGCGCCGCGCTCTTCGGCGAGCACGATCTGGAAGGCGACATTCAGGAGCAGGTCGCCGAGTTCTCCCGACAGGTCGCCGTCGTCCCCTGCCCGGATCGCGTCCGCGACTTCGTGCGCCTCCTCGAGGAGATAGGGGCGGAGCGTCTGCGGCGTCTGCTTCGCGTCCCACGGACAGCGGACGCGCAGGAAGCGGACGAGCGCGAGGACGCGGGCGAGGGCATCATCCCCTTCGTGTGCCTCTTCCGCGTGGAGAGGCTCGAGGCCGGCGGCGGTTGGCTCTTGCATGACGGCGAAGGTATCATCCCGTGGCAGGACACCGCAGGAACCTTCCCCGAACCCCCGGCCACGCTTGACCCGCAGCCGCGAAGACCCCCCGTACCGAGCATGGCTCGAAGTCGATCTGTCGGCGCTGTCGCGGAACGCCCGGCGCGTGGCGAGGCACGTCGCTCCCGCCCGCTTCGTCCCCATGGTCAAGGCGGACGCGTACGGCCTCGGCGCGATCGAGGTCGCGCGCGCCCTGAACCGGCTGGAGCCCTACGCGTTCGGGGTCGCAACGCCGCCGGAAGGCGCCGAACTCCGGCGGGGCGGGATCGAGCGCCGCATCATCGTCTTCGCCCCTTCGGCCACCACCGAGATCTTCCAACTCCTCGAAGCGCGGCTCGAGAGCGCGGCGCTGAGCCTGGCGTCGTTCGAGAAACTCGAGGCCGGCGCGCGGGCGGCCTCCACGCGGATCCCCGTCCACCTCGAGATCGACACCGGCATGGGTCGCGCGGGGCTCCCGGCGGCGGAGGCTGCGGCATGGACGCCGGAGGTCGCGTCGGTCCTCCAGAGGGGCGGGGTGACGCTGGCGAGCGCCTACACGCATTTCCATTCCGCCGGGACGGATCCGGCCGCGACGTCGCTTCAGTTGACCCGCCTGCGGCGCGCCGCATCGGTGCTGGAGGAGGCCGGCGTGGAGATCCCCTTCCTGCACGCGGCGAACAGCGATGCGATGATGGCGGATCCGCAGTATCATCTGGGGCTCGTCAGGCCGGGGATCTACCTGTACGGGGGACGGCGGGGGACGGGCGTCGCGGGCGCGCCGGCGGACCCGGAGAGTGTGGCGCGGGTACGCGCGAGGGTGCTGGAAGTCCGTGACCTCGCGCCGGGCTCGACGGTCAGCTACGGGGCCACCTACACGACGAAGCGTGCCGAACGTCTCGCCACGCTGGGGATCGGGTACGCGGATGGGCTGCCGTGGCGTCTGTCGAACCGGGGACGAGCGCTCATCCGCGGAGTCGAGGTGCCGATCCGGGGCGGTGTCTGCATGGACGTGACGTCGGTAGACGTTTCCGGCGTGCCGGGTGTCGAAGCTGCGGACGTGGCCACGCTCCTGGGCCGTGACGGAGGGAAAGAGGTCGGGCTGGCGGATTTTGCGGAGAACGCCGGGACGATCGAATACGAAGTGCTGACGGCGATCGGACGCCGCCTGCCGCGACGCTACGTGGGCAGGCCGGACGATGCCGCGGATGGGAGCCGATGACCGAGACTCGAACGACAGCCGGAGAGCCGCTCTCCTGGGAAGACCTCGCCGCCCGGGCGAGGGTCGCCCGCGAACGCGCGTACGCTCCGTATTCCGGTTTCCTCGTGGGCGCGGCGCTCGAGGCCGATGACGGCCGGGTCTTCACCGGATGCAATGTGGAGAACGCCTCGTATCCGGTGGGGACGTGCGCGGAGCGGGTCGCGCTGGGGCACGCGGTGGTTTCGGGAGCGCGCGCCTTCTCGCGCATCGCCATCGTGACGAGCGGCGCCGTCCCGGCCCCGCCGTGCGGCATGTGTCGCCAGGCGCTCGCCGAGTTCGGCCGGAAACTCGAGGTCATGAGCATCGGGACGAACGGGGAGTCGATCGTGTGGCCGTTGCGGGATCTGCTGCCGGCGAACTTCTCGCTGGAGCGGATGGCCGCGCCGGCGGAGGCGGGCCCGTGAACGGACGGGGGGCTGCGGCGCTCGCCACGGTGGTCGTCCTCGTCATGCTGGGCGCATGCGCGGAGGATCCGCTCTCGCTGGGATCCGAGCAGGTACCCGGCGCCGGCGTGGTGACGCGTGACGTCACCATCTCCGTCGCCGAACTGCCATCTTGGCGGGACACGACGCTGACCGGCTTCGCCCGGCCCTCCACCGCGCCGTTCGTGCACCTCTCGGCCGCGGCGGACGTGTCGAGTCGCGGGCTCGCGCGCTTCGACGTCCCCGACACGATCCGGACGTTCGTCGACACGCTGCCGGCAGCGCAGTTCGAGGAGGTAGAGTTCCTGCTCCGCTTCGACACGATCCGCTCCGAGTTCACGGAGTTTCCCGTCACCGTGAAGCTCGTCGAACTGGGGGAGCGGTTCGAGCCTCACGGCGCAACGTGGCAGGAGGCGGCGCCTGGGGTCCCGTGGGGGGCGCCCGGCGGCAGCCTCGGGGTCGAGATCGCGTCGGCGGTGCTGGAGGCGGTGTCGGATACGCTCCTCATGACGCCGGCCGTGGCGGAGGACTCGCTGATGAAGGCGTGGCGGGAGGCGGACGGGGGCAACGGCTTCGCCGTCGTGCTCGACGGCCCCGAGACGAAGCTCCGCCTGACGCAGATGGTGCTCCGGTACGATCCGACCCTCGTCGGCCGGACTCTCGCCGTGCCACAGTCCCAGTTATGGGACGAACGCGCGTTCATCCTGGATCCGCCACAGCCTCCGACCGGCACGGCGCTTCGCGTCGGCGGCCTCCCCGCCTCCCGCATCTACTTCGAGTTCGTGCCGCCCGCCATCCTCGGGGAAGCGGGGCTCGAGGGGTCTACGGTGAGCCAGGCCGAAGTCATCCTGCATCCTCTGGCCGCGCCCGATTTGTATGCGGCGGAGCGCAGGATCGAGGCCCGCAAGGTGAGTTTGCTCGGCGACCCGTTCGAGGTGGGCGAAAAGACCCCGATCGGGAGCGGGGATCTGCTCACGACGACGCTCGATCCGGACAGGCTCCGCGAGGGCGAGCCGGTTCGCCTCGACATCACGCTTCTGATGGCGCGGGCCGTCCTGGATTCGCTGACGCGCATCCGGATCGGCTTCCGGGCGGATCCGGACGCGCAGGCGCTGGGGTACTGGGAGTTCGGCTCCGTCGAATCGCCGCCGGAGTTCCAGCCGCAGCTCCGCGTCGTGTTCAGTTCGGCGCCCGACTTCACGGTGCCGTGATGCGCGCCGTCCAAGGGTTCCGGGGATGGGTCCGGGTCGGGTGCGTCGTCGCCCCGCTGGCGACTTCGCCCGGTGCCATTTTGGCACAAACGCCGATGACGGCCGTCGGGCTCGGGTATCCCGTTGCGCCCGTGGATGGCCGGTCGGCGGCGCTCGGCGGATCGGGCTCCGGCCTGCTCGGCGGATCGTACAGCCTCTCGAACCCGGCCGACCTTCTCCTTCACACGGAACCCGGCTTCTCCGTCTCGCTGGCCAGCGAGGGGGTGACGCTGGAGGGCGAAGGCCACTCGCTCAACACGGGGCGGGGGCGTTTCACGACGATCCGCGCGCTCGTCCCCTACAACGATTGGGCCTTCAGCCTGGCCTTCGGCGGCGAGTTCGACCAGGACTGGTCCAACATCCTGCAGGACACGCTGCGGCTGAACGACGGCATGGTGCCCTACGAGGAGACGCGGGAGCACAACGGCGGGATCAGCACGATCGACGCATCGCTCGCGCGCCGGATCGGGCCGCTGGGCATCGGGGTCTCGGCGCAGCGGCTGACCGGCTCGCTGCGGCAGTCGTTCTTCCGGCAGTTCGATGATCCGATCGGAGGGGCTCCCGTGCTCGGCGGGATCGTGGGGGCGAGGGAGCTGTCGTGGCGGGCCTGGCGCTTCAAGACGGGTGGGTCGATCCGGCTGGGCGACCGCGTGGTGGCGGGCGTTGCGCTCGGGACGGGCGGGACGCTGTACGCGACCCCCGAAGCGGCGGAGGAACCCGAGGCGGAGTTCGACCTGCCGACCTCGATCGAAATCGGCGGCAGCGTGCGCGTGACGGACCAGATCCTCCTCACCGCCGGGGGTGGCCGGGCCGGGTGGTCGGCCGTGGGGTCGCGCGACGGGACGGCCGGCTCCGCCTTCCAATCCCACGACATCGCCTGGCTGGGCGGGGGGATCGAGTACGGCGCGCTCTCCCTGCTCGGCGGGAGGCTGCCGGTTCGGTTCGGGTGGCGGAGGACGGGGCTCCCCTTCAGCCGGGGTCCGGAAGCGCTGGAAGAGTCGGCCTTCACGGGCGGCTTCGGCTGGGAGTTCCAGCAGGGGCTCGCCGTGTTCGACCTCGCGTTCGAGAGCGGATCGCGCGGCGACGTCGCGACGGCCGGCTTCGCGGAGAGCTTCCGGCGCGTCACGCTCTCCTTCTCCCTCCGGCAGCGC
>VXMR01000009.1 GCA_009841005.1 Gemmatimonadales bacterium | reverse complement strand
CCGGGGTCGGGCGCCCGGAGGGGTCGCGGCTCGGTGGCCCTCACGTAAGTCACTCCGGCACTGATTAACGCGGCGGGGGCGGGCTGCGGGCGGCGGCCGGGGCGGGAGGGGCCGTACGGGGACTGGCCGTCGTTCGACGTGGTGGCGGAGGCGATGGGGGGCGTCATGCACATGATCGGCTTCGCCGACAAGCCGCCCTCGCCGTCGATCTACGGGATGCCGGACCTGTACGCGGGAATGGCGGCGGCGCACGGCGTCTCGATGGCGCTCTACCGGCGCACCGTGACGGGGAAGGGCCAGTTCATCGACTCCGCCATGTACGACGGGGTGCTGTCGCTGAACGAGCGCATGGTCTCGCTCGCCGCCAACACCGGGGCGCGGCCGAGGCGGGGCGATCCGCCCGGCTTCTACCCCCGCGGACCGATGCCGGTGAGCGACGGATACGTGGCCTTCACGATCCCCGACGACATCATGTGGCGCCGCTTCTGCCGCATGCTGGAACGCCCCGACCTGGTGGAGAATCCGCGCCTGGATTCCCCCGACGCGCGCACCGAGAACCGCGCGCTCCTCGACGAGGTCGTCCGCCCCGTGTTCGCCGAACTGACACGAGACGAGGCGGTGCACCGGCTCCAGGAGGTGGGTGTCCCCGCGGGGCCCGTGCAGACCTCCGACGACCTGCTCGAGTGTCCGCAATTGGAGGCGCGCGACGTGCGGGTCACGGTGGACTACGACGGACTCGGAGAACTCCAGTTCGTGCGCACCCCGCTCCTCACCTCCGACGCTCCCGACGTGCCGGTGAACCCCGCGCCCACCCTGGGCCGCGACACGAGACGGATCCTGACCGAGATCCTCGACCTCCCCGACGCCGAGGTCTCCCGCCTGGCGGAGGACGCCGTGGTCGGCACCGAATCGACACGGGGTTAACCCGGCGGTTTATCTGGGGGCAGGCAGGTCGAACTCAGCGGCGGGCACTCGCCAGGTGGGTCGCGATGAGGGCGCCGTGCTCGCGGCCGTTCTCGATGAAGATCCTGTTCGCGTTGAAGCCGGCGGCGATGACGCCGGCGATGTAGATCCCCGGGATCGACGTTGCCATGGTCGCGGGGTCGTGCGCGGGGATCCCCGTCTCCGGATCCGTGGGAACGCCGAGGCTGGTGAGCAGGGCGGCGTCCGGTCGCCAGCCCGTCATCGCCAGCACCCAGTCGTTCGCGACCTTGGTCTCCCGGCTTGTCTCCTCATCGACGACCGTGGCCGTCCCCGATCCGAGCCCGGCGACCCGCGAGTTCCAGTGCATCGGAATCTCCCCGCCCGCGATCCGGTTCTCGATGTCCGGGCGCACCCAGGGCTTGACGCCGCGGTCGAGCGTGTCGGCGAAGTGGACCATCCGCACGCGGACGCCGTTGCGGTACATGTCCAGCGCCGCCTCGACGGCGGAGTTTCCCCCGCCCACGACGATGACGTCCTGGTCGAAGAAGGGATACGGTTCCCTGTAGTAGTGGACGACGCGGTCGTGCGGGCGGTCTCCCTCGAACTCCAGCCGGTTCGGCGCTCCGAAGCCTCCCGTGGCGATGACCACGGCCCGCGAGGCGATCCGCCGCTCGCGTCCGTCCCGTGTTCGGGTATCGAGCGTGAAGGCGCCCGCCTCACCGTGGACGGCCGTGACCTCCTCGTACTGGCGGACGTCGATGCCGTGGTGAGCGACGACCTTCCGGTAGTAGGCGAGCGCGTCGCGCCGGGTGGGTTTCGGCTCGGGAATCGTGAACGGCACGTCGCCGATCTCCAACAACTCCGCCGTCGAGAAGAACGTCATGTAGGAGGGATAGCGGGTCAGCGACTCGGTGATGCACCCGCGGTCGAGGATCGCGTAACTCAGCCCGCATTCCTTCACGGCCACCGCCGCGGCGAGCCCGCACGGGCCGGCCCCGACGATGATCACGTCAAGCGGTTCGGTCTCGGCGTTGGCGTCCGGTGTCGTCCGCACTGTCACCCGCGTTTCTCCGGAGGGTTCGTGAGCGCGGCATGGTAATCGTTCGGACGGGAACGGGGAACCGACCGGGGGCGCTTGACCCCCCGCGCGCCCGGCGTGAAGTTCGCGGAAAGTCCCGAGCCCGAAGGAGGCAGGCAATGAGCGCGCCGGAGACCGCATCCCCCCCAATTCCCTCCGCGACCGAAGCGGATGCCGACGAGGCCGCGATCCGGCGGGCGCGCGTCGACTTTGCGGCGGTGCACCGGATCATCGTGCACGAGAACATGCACGAGGGCACGTGGAACCACCTCAGCTGCAAGGTGCCGGGCAGGCCGGGGCACCTGCTCATTTCGCCCGGAAGGACGCATTTCTCGCGTGTGACGGCAAGCAACCTCGTCGAGGTGAATGCCGACGGGCGTTCGGTGGGCGGGGAGGGGCGGCTGAACGTGAGCGCGTGGGCGATCCACGCGCCCATCCAGCGCGCTCGACCCGACGTCACGTGCGCGCTTCACGTCCACCCTCCCTACAGCACGGCGCTCGCCTCCATCGACGGCTGGGAGTTCGATGAACGGGGCAGCCAGAACGCGGCGATCTTCTACGGGAACTGTGCGTACTTCGGGTACGAGGGGATCGTGACCGAGGCGGACGAAGGTGAGCGCATGGTCGAGGCCCTGGGCGACAAGCGCGTCCTCTTCCTCGCGAACCACGGCGTGCTGATGGTCGGCGACACGATCGAGAAGACGATGCTGTGGCTCTACCAACTCGAGCGCGCCTGCATGAACGAGATGCTGGCGCTTCAGTCGGGCGGGAAGATCCGTCCGATCCCCGTCGAGGCCGCGCGATACAACGCCGCCCTCTCCGCCTACGCCGTGGGCGAGGCCGGCTACCTCGACGGCATGAAGGACGTGCTCGACGCCGACGGCCAGGACTACGCCACCTGACGCTGGTCAGAGCTGCTGGAGGGCGCGGTCCGCGATGTGGTGTCCGATGGCGAGGCAGGCGGTGGCGGCGGGGGAGGGAGCGTTGAGCACATTCACGACGCCGGGCGCTTCCCGGATCACGAAGTCGTGGACGAGGGCGCCATCCGTGTCCACGGCCTGCGCGCGGATGCCTGAGCGCCATGTCTCGAGGTCGCGCACTTCGAGTTCGGGTAGCATGGCACGCGCCTTCCGCACCACGGATCGCCGGTCCAGCGAGCGCCACTGCTCCTCGACGGCGGTCCGCCAGTGGGCCTGCGCCAAGCGCCGGAAGCCGCGGTAACTCAGCGCCTCCAGGGCGTCGGGAAGGCGGCCTGAGAGGCGGCCGTACGCCTCCCGGCCCCAGGCCCAGACCGCGTTCGGGCCGAGTTCCACGCGCCCGGCCACGTTCCGGGTGAAGTGGACGCCCAGATGGGGGAGCCGGGGGTCCGGAACCGGGTAGATGTGGCCCCGCACACGTCCGGCGGCGGCTTCGGAGAGGCCCCAGTACTCGCCCCGGAAGGGAAGGACCTTGAGGTCGGGCTCGTGCCCGAGGGTCCGCATCATGCGGTCGACGTGCAGCCCGGCGCAGTTGACTACGACGCGGGCGGCGATGTCGCCCGGGGGGCCGGCGAGCACGGTGCGGAGCCCGGAGCGGCGGGCTTCCCGCACCTCGAAGCCGGTGCGGATGGGGTGGCCCGCGCGGGAAAGATCCGCCGCGAAGGCTCGCGCCACGTCACCGAAGTCGACTGCCCCGGTGGTGGGTACGTGGAGCGCCTCCACGCCGCGCGCGTGCGGTTCGATCTCCACGATTCCGCCGGGGCCGATCCGCTGCATGGCCACGCCGTTCGCGGTCCCGCGCCGCTCGAGTTCGGCGAGGGCGGTGAGCTGATCGCGCGAGGCGGCGACGACGATCTTGCCGGTCCGCGTGGTCGGAATGTCTCGCTCCGCGCAGTAGCGAAACAGCCGCTCGGCGCCCTCGGTGCACAGCCGCGCCTTGAGCGACCCCGGCGCGTAGTACAGCCCGGCGTGGATGACCCCGCTGTTGCGGCCCGTCTGGTGCGCCGCGACCTCCGGCTCCTTCTCGAGCACGGTGAGCGAAAGGTCCGGCCGGGTCCGGCGGAGGGCGTCGGCCGTGGCGAGCCCGACGATCCCGCCCCCGATGACGGCGATGTCGAGCGGTTTCGTCATCTACTCCCGGCTGCTGCCGGCGTCAGCCTCCGCTCCGACCACGCACTCCGGGGTCTCGCCGCGCACCCAGGCGGCGAGCATCCGCCATTCGGGATCGTCCGTCGAATCCCAGCGACGCGGCCCGCCGTGGAAGTAGTCGCCGCCCGCGGCGGGGGCGAGCGGATGCGTGAGAAGCCGGCTCATCATGGGCTCGCCGGGCTCCACGTAGCGGCGGGTGATCGCGAAGTTGCCGCGCGATTCCTCCTGGTTCCAGAAGTCGCGCCCCTCGGGGATGTGCCGCGCGAAGCCGCGCACGCCCGTCTCATGACAGTGGATGCACTCCACGTCGCCCGGGCGCTTGTCGAGGTACATCCTCTGAACGCAGTCGCGGAAGAAATCGAAGTCGAGCCGCGGTGGGGCAGGGCGTTCCACTGCATCGGCCGCCGCGACCCAGTCGGCCATGGCCTGCCATTCCGGGTCGGATTTCGAC
>VXMR01000091.1 GCA_009841005.1 Gemmatimonadales bacterium | reverse complement strand
CTGAGCGACCCCAGATCGGGACTCCCCTGCCCCGCCGGCGTGCCACGAGCCGGGGCGCTGGCCGCCGCTCGCGACGGGTCCAGCGCCTGCAACTGGGCCGCGTACAGCGTCGGCACGCCGAAGTAGGCCGTCGGACGCAGCGTCTCGATCGTCTCGAACGTCGTCGCGGGGGTCGGACGCCGCTCGTCGAGGATCGCGGTGCCTCCCACCCACAGCGGGAAGGTCATCGCGTTCCCGAGACCGTACGCGAAGAAGAGCTTCGCCGCGGAGTAGCAACGGTCGTCCTCGCCCAGCCCCAGGATGCCCACCGCGTAGTGCTCGCAGGTCGCGGGCATGTCGCGGTGGCGGTGCGGCACTCCCTTGGGACGGCCCGTGGTGCCCGAAGAGTAGAGCCAGAACGCGATGTCCTCCGGCCGGGCTGGCGCCGCCTCCAGCTCCGGAGCGGCCGCAGCCAGATCGTCGAGCACCCCGCGCCGCGGCACGAGCACGAGCCCGCGGACGCCGGTTCGCGCCGCCGCCAGCCCCGGCACGACTTCGGCCGCGAACTCCGGCGAGTAGACGACGGCCCGGCACTCCGAGTCGGCGATGATGAACGCGAGATCCTTCGCCCGCATGAGGTAGCTCACGGGTACGGGCACGACCCCCGCCTTGATCGCCCCCCAGAAGAAATGGAAGAACTCGGGGCAGTCCTTCACGAACATCAGCATGCGGTCGCCCGGCGCGATCCCGAGCCCGAGGAGCGCGTTCCCCGCCCGCGCAACCCGCTCGGCCAGTTCCGCGTACGTGACCGCCCTCCCGGCCTGCTCGATGGCGACCTTGCCACCCCGTCCCTCAGCCAGGTGCCGGTCGATATACCACGAGGCCGCGTTGAACGTCTCCCCGTACCGGAGACGCGCGGGGACGACCGAACGATCGATTCGCATAGGCGGCTATCCGCTACGGCGAATGAGGGACCAACCAGATGGGACGCCAAACCATAATCGTATTTTACATTTGGTCCGACCAAACGGAAAACACACTTGCAGCGAAGGCTTCGACCTCGCGGGGGGATGTGAGGCGCACGAACCGGATGTGCGCCCAGCGCGGGTCCGACATGCGCGCGAGCATGTTTCGTCGCTTGCGCCTGTGCTGCGTGATGATCCAGGCGAGCAGCGAATCGTGCCGCCAGACCAGGAGGTGGCGCCGGAACTGCTCCCGGTTCGTTCCCCACACCAGTTCCCCGGACCGTGAGCGCCGCCACGAACGGCGGAGGAAGCGCGACACGAGCAGGGGCAGCGGCAGATCGAGCCAAACGAGGGTATCGAGGCGCGGCCACAGGATCCGCCGGGAGAACTTCTCGTACGAACCTGCGGCGACCCAGCGCTCTCCCCGGGTCGCCTCCAGGATTCGGCGCTCGAACCTGTCCGGATCCGTCTGGTTCAGCCCGACCCAGCCCGGCAGCCAGTTGAGCGCGTCCAACTCGACAAACGGCGCATCCAGCGCCTCCGCCAGCCGCGCCGCAAGCGTACTCTTCCCCGACCCACTGTTGCCCATCACCTGGACACGGTCGCCAATCACTCGGCTCCTTCACGCGTCCGGCTACCCGAACGCACGCGGACGCGCGTCGGAGTGACCACGATCAAGTCTCCGCGCTGCATCGCATCCGCATGCTGTTCAATCAATTCCCGCATGGCGGTGACCGTGTCCGCGACCCGCATGTCAACGAGACGGACGATGCACGGATGCGGACGGCGCAGGACGAAGACCAATTCACCGAAGTCCTTGTCCTTCGTGACGAGTACTCGGCCATCGTGGTTCGCGACCGCGAGCAGTTCTTCATCGGTGGCGCGAGGGTCTAGTTCCCACGCAGTCAGGACGTCGTGCCCCAAGCCGGTCAGCGTCTCCTGAAGGGCTCGGGACGCCGCGCAGAGGTCGAGCAGGAACTTCAAGCGTTCGGCTGCACCTGTATCCGTTCGTGGACGTGGTCGCCCGCGAGGGCCCGGTGGCTGAAGAGCAGGCACGCCTGGATGTCATCCCGTTCCAGCATCGGGTATTCCTCGAGGATCCTCTCCGGCGTGTCACCTGCCGCCAGCATGCCGAGGATATGCTCCACGGCGATACGGAGATCGCGAATGATGGGCTTGCCTCCGAACACGTCCGGGCGGACCGTGATCCGTGCCATGGTTTCCGCGTTCGTCGCCATGTGGTCCTCCGGCAGTCGTTCGTCCTGGGTGCGATCTCGCTGGCCGCAACCGACCAATGTCAAGTTCGGGCGTACAGCAAAAGCAAGTTATCAACATAACGCCTCGTGGGCGTTGTGGCCTCGCAGCCCAGTCGGCGAGGGCGACGGGTCACGCGCGCCCCTCCGCCGACAGCGGTGTCTTACCGCCCATGGCCGCGCGGCGGGACGCTTGCCGGTCGGTCGGGACGAGGGGCACAATGGCGGCCGGATGCGGGAGCCGAGGGCCGGCGCCCGATGTCCAACTCCGAACTCCAATCCCGGGAGTCATTTCAGATGCGCGACGCAGACCGAATCGAACCCTCGCGGCCACGTTGGCCGACGTTCCGCCGCGGCCGGACGCCGCTCTCGCTGGGTGCGGGCCTTGCGGTCCTGTTGCTCCTCGGCGGCTGCCGGCCGGACGATGTCGGGAATGGTGCCGAAACGGGCGTCACGAGCGGTGGGGCGAGCGCGTTCATCGAAGCGGGGGGCGCCTTCCCGGACGGATGGCCCTTTGCGGCCGACGACGCGCCGGTGACGGCTACGGAGGGGATGGTCGCCTCGACGGACGAATTCGCGTCGCGCGTCGGCGTGGAGATCCTCGCGGCCGGCGGCAACGCGGTGGACGCGGCGGTCGCCACGGGACTCGCGCTCGCCGTCGTGAACCCGGAGGCCGGCAACCTGGGCGGGGGCGGGTTCATGATGGTGCGCCTCGCCGACGGCACCGTCTTCGCACAGGACCACCGGGAGAAGGCGCCGCTCGCCGCCACCCGGGACATGTACCTCGACGAGGACGGGAACGTGACGGACCTCTCCGTGCTGGGACACCTCGCGGCGGGCGTGCCGGGGACCGTCTCCGGGCTGTGGGAGGCGCACCGGCGCTTCGGCAGCCTTCCCTGGGCCGACATCGTGCAGCCCTCCATCGACCTCGCGCACGGGTTCGAGGTCACGACGCGGCTCGTGTCCACGCTCGACGCGGCCCAGGAGGGGATCCGCGCCTTCCCGCACAGCGCGCGCATCTTTCTCCCCGGCGACGCCGTCCCGGGCATCGGCGACACCTTCGCGCAGCCGGATCTCGCCGCCGTCCTCACGCGCCTCCGCGACCGGGGGCCGGATGACTTCTACCGGGGTGAGACGGCCGCCCTGATCGTGGCGGAGATGGAGCGCGGCGGCGGCATCATCACGCTGGAGGACCTCGACCGCTACGAGACGGTGTGGCGCGATCCGGTCGCCTTCGACTACCGCGGCTACACGGTGCACTCGATGCCGCCGCCGTCCTCGGGCGGCCTCACCATGGCGGCGATCGCCAACATCCTGGAACGCTGGGACCTGGGCGCCATGGGCTGGAACAGCCCCGAGACGATCCACGTGATGGCCGAATCCTTCCGGCGCGCCTACGCCGACCGCAACGAGTACCTCGCGGACCCGGACTTCGTCGAGCTTCCCGTCGACGAGTTCCTCTCGGAGGCCTACGCGGACAGCCGCGCGGCGACGATCTCCGCGGAGGGCGCGACGCCGTCCGCCGAGGTCAACCCCGGGATCGACGCCTTCCTCGACGAGAGCCACACGACCCACTACGCGGTCGTCGACGCCGAGGGGAACGCGGTCGCGGTCACGACGAGCATCAACTCGTGGTACGGCGGCAAGGTCGTCGTGGAGGGGGCGGGGTTCTTCCTCAACAACACGATGGACGACTTCGCCTCGAAACCCGGGACGCCGAACCAGTTCGGCCTCGTGCAGGGCGAGCGGAACGCGATCGGTCCGGGCAAGCGCATGCTGTCGGCGATGAGCCCCACGATCGTCGAGGACGCGGAGGGCGACCTCTTCCTCGTCACCGGGACCCCCGGCGGCGCCACGATCATCACGACGGTGCTGCAGTCCATCTTCAACGTCGTCGACCACGGGATGAACGTCGTGCAGGCGGTCCACGCCCCGCGCGTCCACCACCAGCACCTGCCGGACCTCGTCTTCCACGAATACGGAGGACTGGGAGGGGCCACGGCGAGCGCCCTGGAGGCGCTGGGACACACCGTGCGCGAGCGCGACCCCGGCCCGCCCGACGCCTACTTCACGGGCGGCATGTCGGGCGACCTGCAGCTGATCATGGCGATGCCGGACGGATCCTGGACCGCCTGGTCGGACCCCCGTCGCGGCGGGACGGCGCTCGGCCGCTAGGTGTAGATGCCAAGGACGTTGTTGACCCTTGGCCCGACGAGTTGTTGCAGGGGCGTGAGCCGTCCGTTGGTCGTGCGTGTTCGCCGAGCCGCCCCATCTCCCGCGTCACCACCTCGACCTTGTCAACCGGCATCGATCTGTCTCATCGGCACCGCTTGCCCCGCGGGCGTCAGCCGGTCGAAACCGTCCGAGCGGGATCCCAACTTCGTGCCCGTGG
>VXMR01000155.1 GCA_009841005.1 Gemmatimonadales bacterium | reverse complement strand
CCGTGGCGTCCGCCAGCGGGGCGCCCCCGTTCCCGTCGATGACCGTAGCCCCGACGATGGCGATCGTCTCCTGGCCTTCCACATGAGGAGAGAACGGCGAGGCAAAGGCAAAACCAGCGACCAGCAGAACGGCGAATCGACGAGTCATTCCGGCACCTCCGCGTCTCGGTTTTCGGCCACAATCGGTGTTCCCGCCGGGACCCGTCAATCGTTGCCGAACTCCTGCATCATCACACGCCGACACCAAAAGGCGGGACGTGCGCGGAACATGTTCCTGGTTGCAGGTTCATCGCGGATCGTAAATCAAGCGCGAGGTGCCCGATGAAATACGCCCTGCCCCTGCTTCTCGTATCGTCGCTCACATTCGGATCCGGCGCGGGCGGAGCGGAATCCGCGCCGCCCGCGTCGGCGGGGATGGACACGTATCCGAAGAATCCGGCGATCGACGCGCTCAACTATGCCTTCGCGCTCACGCTGAGCGACGAGACGGACATGATCTCGGGCGAGGCGACGATCGACCTCCGGTTCCTGGAGGCGGGGATTGAGGAGGTGCGGCTGGATCTGATCGGGCAGAACCCCGACGGCACCGGCATGCGGGTCCGGACCGTGGCGGGGGCCGATGGTCCGCTGGAGTTCGAGCACCGGGACGATGCGCTCCTCATCTCGCTCGCGCCCCCGGTAGAAGCCGGCGAGCGGCGCCGGATCACGGTCGCATACGAAGGGATCCCGGCCACCGGTCTCATCATCGGGCCCAACAAGCACGGCGACCGCACGTTCTTCAGCGACAACTGGCCCAACAAGGCGCGGAACTGGCTTCCGACGATCGACCACCCGTACGACAAGGCGACGAGCGAACTCATCGTCACGGCGCCGGCCCACTACCAGGTCATCTCCAACGGCCTGCTCATCGAAGAGACCGACCTGCTGGACGGCACGCGCCGCTCCCACTGGAAGCAGTCGGTCCCGATCGCCACGTGGCTGTACTCGCTCGGGGTCGCCCGGTTCGCGGTCCAGACCGTGGACTTCTTCCGGGGCATCCCGATCCAGACGTGGGTCTACGCCCAGGATCGCGACGCCGGATTCCACGATTTTGCGGTGCCGACGAAGCAGGCGATGGAGTTCTACGAGGACATGGTCGGCCCCTACTCGTACGAGAAGCTGGCGAACGTACAGTCGAACAGCGTGGGGGGCGGAATGGAGGCGGCGACCGCCATCTTCTACGGCGACGCCTCGGTCACGGGCGAACGGGACGTGCGCTGGCGGAACGTGATCATCCATGAGGTGGCGCATCAGTGGTTCGGAAATTCCGTCACCGAATATGACTGGGATGACATCTGGCTGAGCGAAGGTTTCGCGACCTACTTCACGCTGCTCTTCATCGAACATCAATACGGGCGCGACGAGTTCATCGAGCGGTTGCAGGTGAGCCGCGACCGGATCCGGGACTTCATGGCGGTGAACCCGGACTATCGGATCGTTCACGACAATCTCTCGGACATGGGCCTCGTGACGAGCGGGCCGGGAACGTACCAGAAGGGATCGTGGACGCTACACATGCTGCGCGGGGTCGTCGGGGAGGACGCGTTCTGGGCCGGGATCCAGGCGTACTACCGGGAGTTCCGGGACGGGAGCGCGACGACGGCGGATTTTCGACGGGCGATGGAGGAGGCGTCGGGTCTCGACCTGCGAACGTTCTTCGACCAGTGGCTCTATCGCGGCGGATGGCTGGAGTACGAGGGCGGTTGGAGCTACGACGCGGCGGCGGGGGCGATCCACGTCGACATCCGGCAGACGCAGGACGAACGCTACACTTTCCGCATGCCGGTGGAGATCGCGATTCACCTCCCCCCGGATGGTCCGCTCGAGGGCGGGGTGCACGGGGCCACTCGGCCGCCCCGATTCGAAGTGATCGATGTCGGCGGGAGGGAGGGTCGGTTCACGATCCCCGTTCCCGCGGAGCCGCTCGATGTCGTCTTCGATCCGAACACGTGGCTTCTCATGGACGCGGCGTTCGAGCGGCGGTAGCGCAGCGCCGCGAGCGGCGGCCCTGTTGTTACAGGGCGAGGGACCGCATCACCGTGCTTGCACGGCGTTGGACGCCTGGGACAGCTTTGACGCCGCACTGACTCGCTCCGGGAGGGGACGCTCCACTTGGCGATCGATCGACGGGAGTTTCTGAAGGCGGCGACAGCCGGCGCGGCGGGTGTCTCGCTCGGCACCGTCCCGCCGCTGTCGGGCGGATCCCTCTTCGCAGGCGCCGTCCCCCAGCCGCGCGCCACGCCCCTCCGCAGGCGCGCCGGCCAGGCGCCCGACGTCGTCGTCATCGGAGCGGGAAACTTCGGCATCTGGACTGCGCTAAACCTCCAGCGGCTTGGCGTCTCGGTCACCGTGCTCGACGCGTACGGCCCCGGCAACTCGCGTTCCACCTCCGGCGGCGAGACCCGCGGCGTGCGCTCCTCCTACGGGGGGCGCCCCGAGGGTTATGTGTGGAATCGCTGGGCCAACGAGGCCATCCGCCGCTGGATCCAGTGGGACGAAGAAGGGCAGGAACTCCTCTTGCCGCGCGTCTTCTACCAGATGGGCGATCTCATCCTGCGTGAGGAGATGGTCCCCTATCTCGAGGACACGATGGCCCAGTGGGACCGACTCGGCGTCGACTACGAACTGCTCGACGTGGACGAAATCCACTATCGCTGGCCCTGGATCCGGACGGAGGAGGGCGTCTCCCTCGGACTTCACGAACCCAACGCGGGGGTCGTGCGGGCGCGGCGGGCCATTGAATCCGTGGCGAAGCGGTTCGAGATGGAGGGCGGCGAGATCCGGATCGCGCGCGCGGCGCTCGGGGGATCGGACGGTCGCCGGCTGAACGACGTGACCTTGGGAGGAGACGAGTCGCTGGCGGCCTCGACCTTCGTGTTCGCGGTGGGGCCGTGGATGGGAAAGACGTTCCCGGAATTGTTCGGGGATCGGATACGCATCCCCGTGGGCAACGTCTTCTACTTCGCGGTCCCGGATCGGCGCTTCATGTTCCCGAACATGCCGAGCTACGGGGTGCCGGGGTGTACGGGCTGGCCGGCCCTCGGCCCGGACCACCGCGGCTTCCGGGTGCGGGTCGGCGGGCAGCAGGGCGACGACCCCGACACCAGCGACCGCTGGGTGCCGCCGGAGGCCCACGAGCGGCCGCGCGAGATCCTCGAGCAGTACTTCCCCGACATGGCCGGAGCCCCGATCAACGAGACGCGCGCCTGCCACTACTGCTTTGGCCCCAGCCGCAACTTCCTCATCGACCGGCATCCCGACTTCGACAACGTGTGGCTCGCCGGCCTGGGGACGGCCGAGTCGTTCAAGCAGGGGCCGGTGCTCGGCGAGTACATCGCGAAGCGCGTCCTGGAGATCGAGGACGACCCCGAACTGGCGGAACAGTTCAGGTTCTCGCTCGAGGCTCCGGAGGGACGAGATCCGGGGGCGGCCCTGGATCCTGAGCTGGAGGACCTGGGCGGTTGAGCCGGCGGCGCGTTTTCCCGATGCCGGCTCTCGCCTTCGTCGCCGCGGCAGTCACCGTATCGGGCTGCTACGGCCCGCTGCGACTCACGCCGTCGGACCACACCACGGTCCTCGCCGAGCAGTCGCTGGACGCCGACCATCCCACCCTCCCCGGCCCGTATCGCGTCTCGCGCCTCTACTACGGGAGCGGCACGGACGGGCGCCGGCCCGAGTACCGGGACTCCGTGTCGATCGTGACGGAGACGGTCGACGCCTCGAAGCTCGTCTCTCTCGGCGCGTCCGCGAGCGAACGGAACGACTACTGGGGCTTCACGCCGAAGGAATTCCCGATCAACGGACGCGCATGGTATCCCGAGGGCGAGGGCCCGTTCCCGCTCGTCCTCATCGTGCACGGGAACCACGACATGAGGGACTTCTCCGACCCCGGATACGGCTATCTCGGCGAGTTGCTCGCCAGCCGGGGCTACGTGTTCGCCTCCGTCGACATGAATTTCATCAACGGCGGCATCCGTAACGAGAACGACGGGCGCGGCTGGTTCCTCCTCAAACACATCGACGCCTTCAAGGAGTTCGCGGCGGACGAAGCCACACCGTTCCACGGGAAGATCGACTTCGACCGCATCGCCCTCATCGGACATTCCCGCGGAGGCGAGGCGGTCGGACACGCCGCGGCCTTCAACCGGTTGTCACGGTATCCGGACGACGCTTCGCTGGAGTTCGATTTCAACCACGGGATCCGCGCGATCATCGCGATCGCCCCGGTAGACGGACAGTACCTTCCGACTGGACGCTTCGTGCCCGTCGAGAACGTCAACTACATGGTGTTCCACGGCTCGCACGACGGCGATGTCACGAGCTTCCACGGTCTGCGCCTCTATAATCGTCTGTCGTTCACCGATAATGGCGACTATTTCAAGACCGCGATCTACATGTACCGAGCCAATCACGGACAGTGGAATACCGTCTGGGGGAACAAAGACAATGGCCCGCGCAGCGCCCGGCGCCTCGACCTGCGGGGACTCATAGATGGCGAAGCGCAACGCGAGTTCGGGAAAATCTATATCTCCGCCTTCCTCGAGACCACGCTCCGCGACAATCCCGATTACATGCCGATGTTCCGGGACCATCGCGTGATCGGGGGCTGGCTGCCCGAGACAATGTACATCACGCAGTTCGAGTCGAGCGGCTTCCGGCCGCTCGCGTCGTTCGAGGAGGACATCGACCTCACCACCGGCACGGCGCCGGGCGTGACGCTCAGGGGAGACTCGCTCGGGACGTGGCGGGAGAACCTCCTCGACCTGCGCTCGCGGAACCGGCCCACGACGTCGAGTTCGCAGGACAACAACGCGCTCTGGCTGGGCTGGAACAACCGGGTCGCCGGCGACGAGGACGCGGTGGGGACGCCCGCGAGCTACTCCATCGCGTTGCCGGACGGGCTGGCTGCGGAGTGGAGCCTGAGCGCCGCTTCCCACCTCGATCTGCAGCTTGGGGCCGTGGAGGGCCGACCGGGGCCGCGAAGACCCGACGGCGACGACGCGGACGCCGGTGCGCCCTCCGGCGAGGAAGACGCGGCCGAGGACAGCCGGGACGACGTTCGCGACGAAGACGATGAGCCGGTGGATCTGTCCGTCGTGGTTACGGACGCGAACGGCGAATCCGCGAGCGTGCGGCTATCGGCCTACGGGCCCATCCGCCGACCCCTGGAGACCGTCGTGCGGCGCCGCAACGATGCGGAGTCCTTCGACAACCAGTGGGAACTCGTGCTCCAGTCCTTCTCCCTCCCGCTCGCGGACTTCGTCGAAGCCAATCCTTCGTTCGATCCGGCCACACCCCGGGAGATCCGCCTCCTCTTCGACCACACGGTGGCCGGCACCGTCGTCGTGGACGACATCGGCTTTTCGGAAAGGCGGCCCGGCCGTTGAACCACGCCGCCACCCGCCCCGTGGGCTCCGTCACGCGCGAGCTCGGCCGGCGCGAGCACGAGGGCAAACCGGTGCACGCGCTCGTCGCGACCCGGGTCGTTGGCGCGGGCCGGGAGGATCTGTGGGACGCCTTCACCCGCCGGAGCAGCGCCGCGTGGTGCGAGGCTTCCGTCGCCCTGGGAACGGACCGGGATGCGGCGCGGGCCGGCTCCGTCCGAGTGACCGCCTTCTACACCGGCGAGGGCACGCCATAATGGCAGGTCGACGGAGGCGTGGATCGCAGCAAGACAGCGCTTGAGGAGAGAGCCCGGCTGATCGGGCTGATCCGCGAACGGAGAGGCTTCGGACCGAGTTCCTTACCGTCAGCCCGGGGCCAACGGATGAGAGCCGTCCCACCGAGCGGCTCGACGTTGCAACTGACCTGCGCCGCAGCTGTGTAGCGGCCTCGAGCGCCCAATAAGAATCGCCCTCTCTCATCGGTTTTTGTTCCAAATTCATAAAAACCGTCCCTTCCTCCAGAAGCAATCCCATCGAGCTTCCTTCCTGGAGAAACCGTGCCTCAGAGCAAGGACGAATATGGTGACCGTATGAGCGGAAAACCGAACGAGCGAATGAGTCGCAGAACCGACCGGCTCATTGTCGGCATCATCATGGTCGGGTCCGAAGGCCCTGCCGCATGGAGGTAAGGAAGGAAGCGGACGTCTGGCCCTCACGCCGACGCCGCAGACTCCTCCAGGCTCTCCGCGTATGCCTTGATGCCCTTCATGTCGGCGGCAACGGCCTTGGCGGTGAGGAACTTCATGAGGGGCGCCGCCAACCTGGACAGCACCCTGTACGGTCGCCCCTGGATCACCATGGTGAGCCGAGTCCGGTCGCCGGCCGGAGCGACGGTGAACGTGCTGTTCCAGCGAGTACCAAAGGTGTCCGAGACGTACCGAACCCTTTCGTTCTCCACGAGTTCGGCCACCCTGAGCTCGGATGCGGTTTCCCTGCCCCGCACGAGCCGCGTCTCGCGGAAACGCGTTCCGACGCCGGCGGTGCTCTCGGACAGGATTTGGATGCGATCGATTTGAGGCACAGCTTTGGAAAAGTGACCCAGATCGGCAACGGCGCGGAACACGGTTCCGCACGAGGCGTTGATCGTCAGACTCCGTTTCGTCGGCTCCATGGCGCTCCCGATTCCAGTCCCGATGGACAGAGGCACGGCGCAGGTTCGTGAAGAACGACGACGCGTACTCGCGCGGTGCCGTCGCCTACATGGCGCGAAACGGGGTGGCCGCCAACCTCCTGATGGCCTTCATTCTGGCCGCGGGGCTCGCCTCGCTTCCCGGCCTCGTGCAGGAGATGTATCCAGTTCCCTCTTCCAACCACATCGAAATCACCGTGCCCTATCCCGGCGCGACTCCGCACGAGGTAGAGGAGTCGATCATCCTGAAAATCGAGGAGCGGGTCGGGACGGTCAACGGCGTGAAGGATGTGACCTCCGTCGCGGCCGAGGGCATGGCGTCCGTCATGGCGGTGCTCGAGACGGGTGCGGACATCAACCGTGCGTTGAACGACATCGAGGCCGCGGTCGGCAGCATCCAGTCATTTCCCGGAGGCGCCGAGCGTCCCGAGGTTCGAGAGCGCGCCAACCGTCAGAGCGTGATCCGCCTGGTCCTGTACGGTGACGTTCCCGAGCGCGCTCTCAAGGAGTTGGCATACCGTACCGAGGAGCAGATCGCCTCGCTTCCCGAAGTTTCCTACGTGGAAACACGAGGAGTACGTGACTACGAGATCTCGGTCGAAGTGCCTCGGAACAGGTTGCAAGCTCTCGGCCTGACGCTGGAAGACATCGCCGGCGCGGTCCGCGACGGCTCGCTCGACCTCGCGGCAGGCAGCATCGAGACGGTCGGCGCCGAAATGCGGGTCCGTACGACGGGTCAGAGCTACAGCGAGTACGACTTCGAAGAGATCGTCGTCCTGAGCAAGGGCGACGGGACCCTCGTACGTCTGGGCGACCTGGCCGACGTGCGGGACGGCTTTCAGGACGTTCACCTGATTACGCGCTACAACGGCCAGCCGGCGGCTTTCGTCGAAGTGTACCGGGCTGCCGGCGAGAAGGTCCTGGACGTCGCGGACGCGGTGGTGCACCACCTGGAGCGGGAGATCCTCCCTTCGCTGCCCACCGGCGTCGAGGTCGCCATCTGGAACAACGACGCGGAAATCTACGGGGAACAGGTCTACGTTCTGGTCAAGAACGGTTTCCTGGGGCTGCTGCTCGTCTTTGTTGCGCTGACGCTCTTCCTGAACATCCGGCTGGCTCTTTGGGTCGCGCTCGGGATCGCTGTTGCAGCCACGGGTGCCTTGGCCGTGATGCTCGTCCTCGACGTTTCCATCAACGCCATCTCGATGTTCGCCTTCGTCCTGGCCATCGGCATCATGGTGGACGACGCGATCGTCGTCGCCGAGCACGTGCATCTGGAACGCCAGAAAGGCGCCAGCGGGGTCGTCGCCGCGATCAGAGGCACTCAGAAAATCAAGAAGCCCCTGATCTTCGCGGTCCTGACGTCCGTGGCGGCGTTCTCTCCGCTGCTCTTCCTTCCCGGCGGTTTCGGAGAGGTGATGGGCGCGTTTCCCATCATCGTGATCTCCGTACTCCTCCTTTCGCTGGTGGAGTCGCTTCTCGTGCTGCCGAACCACCTGTCCCATCTCCCGGGCCCGGAATGGACGCCTTCCAATTCCCTGGATCGTTTCCTTGCCTGGACCCAGAAACGTGTCAACGACGGGTTCCAGTGGTTCCTCTCCGGCCCCCTGGACCGGGGGCTGCGCCTCGCCACCGGTCTGCCCGAGCTGGTTCTGGCCTCCGCCGTCGGCGTGGTCATCCTGTGCGTGTCGCTGGTGCCGGCGGGAATCATCGACGTGATCCTCTCCGAGCCCGTGGAGGGCGACATCGTGACCGCGAACCTCGAGATGCCGGTGGGAACGCCCGCATGGCGCACGACAGAGATCGCGGAGGAACTCGAAGCGGCCGGCCGCCGGACCATCGACCGGCTGTCGAGCGGTCGCCCCGAGAAGGCGGAGCCCCTCCTGAGCGCGGTCACGCTTGCGGTCGGCATGAAGAC
Organism: Gemmatimonadales bacterium; assembly: GCA_009841005.1. Taxonomy (GTDB): domain Bacteria; phylum Gemmatimonadota; class Gemmatimonadetes; order Palauibacterales; family Palauibacteraceae; genus Palauibacter; species Palauibacter polyketidifaciens. The sequence goes on along the minus strand of VXMR01000155.1, from coordinate 35,732 downwards.
GGGACTGGAACGGGGAGGCGGACTGGTTCAGGAGCCGAATCTGAAACCCGGTGGCGACATCGGCAGCGTGGAGTTCAAGCTGCTTGGCGCCCAGCAGCGGGACATCAGCGCCAGCACCTTTCTTCAGCATTGGCGGGAAGAAGTCGGCGCCGTGCCCGAGGCCCGAGGCCTCAGGTTCACGGCCGAGCTGCTCAACCTTGGCCTCCCTGTCCATATCGACCTCTCGCATCCGGACCCTGAGCGGCTGGGTCCCATCGGCGACTCCGCGGTCGAGCGTCTTCGGGAGTTGCAGGGCGTGTTCGACATCCAGTCGGATCATTCGGCCGGCTTCCAGGAGATTCAGATCGAACTGCGACCCGAGGCGCAAACGCTGGGTCTCACTCTGGGCGAGCTCGCCCGACAGGTGCGAGCGGCGTTCTTCGGCACCGAGGCGCTGCGCCTCCAGCGGGGCCCGGAGGATGTCCGCGTCTACGTGCGCCTTCCATTGGACGAGCGGGACACGGCGGCCGACGTCGAACGGTACACGGTCCGCACGCCCACCGGCTTCACGGTGCCCCTGAGCCGCGTCGCCACGGTGAGGATGGAGATATCACCCTCATCGATTCGGCGGAAGAACGGTCAGCGCACGGTCACGGTCACCGCCGACGTGGACACGAACGTGACGACCGGCGCCGAGGTCACCGCGATCCTGGCGAACACGATTCTCCCGGAACTCGCCGGGGCCAACCCCGGACTGACCTATGCGTTCGGAGGCGAACAGCAGCAACAGGTCGAGTCCACGGACGCCCTGGGGAGAGGCTTCGTTCTTGCGCTGCTGGTCATCTTTGCGCTACTCGCGATTCCTCTGGGGTCATACACGAAGCCTCTCATCATCATGGCCGTCATTCCCTTCGGCCTCATCGGCGCCATCCTCGGTCATCTGATCATCGGCATCGACCTGAGCATCGTTTCCATGATGGGAATCCTCGGCCTCAACGGGGTCGTTGTGAACGATTCCTTGGTCATGGTCGACTTCATCAACAGGAAACTGCGGGATGGGGTTCCCGCCAGGAACGCGATTATCGATGGGGCGAAGGCCCGTTTCCGTCCGATCTTTCTCACGTCGGCGACGACGTTCCTGGCCTTCACGCCGCTCCTGCTCGAATCGGCCATTCAGGCGCAGTTTCTCATCCCCTTCGCCGCGTCCATCGGCTTCGGCATCGTCTTCGCGACGGGCATCCTAATGCTTGTCGTGCCTGCATTGACGGCCCTGCACCTCCGCGCCACGACGCGGCGCACACGGTCCACCGTCGTCAACTCCCTGCGGTCCGTAGCAGAAATCCGCGTTGCACCGAGAGCAGTTGCAGACGACTAGATCGAGGAGAGGTGGCGATGACATCAACCAATTCGGAATCGCCGAGCCTGCCCCCTGGTCCCAAGGGGCGCCGATTCGGCAATCTGCTCCGGCGACAGTCCGACTTCCCCGGGTTCATGGAAGAACTCCACCGGGAATACGGCGACATCGTGTTCTACGAGCTTCCGTTTCTCAAGTGCTGCGCCGTGTTCGACGCCCGTCTCGTACCGGACGTCCAGGAGCCCCACTTCCTGAAGTGGTTTCCGACCGGCCCGATGCTCGAGAGCTGTCTCGCTACGCTCCTCGACCAGGAGCACGAACAGCGACGTTCGCTGATGTTGGCGGGGCTCGACGAGAGCAGCATGCGCGGCTACGGCGACATCATCAGGGACGGTGCCCTGGCCATGCGCCAGAGGTGCCGGCCGGGAACCACGATCGACATTAAAGAGGAGTTCGACGTCTTCACCTCGCGGACGCTGCTCGACGCGGTCGTCGGCCGGGACCTGGCCGTCCCGACGTCCGTTCAGCTGAACGTTCTGAAGGCCGTGAAGGTGGATCTCTTTCTGGCGCTCTTCCCGGGAGCATCCGTGCTCACGAAGCAGTACTCGCCGTTCTACATTCCGATTCGGCGCTGGCTCAGGGCGATGGACGATGTAGTTCAAGAAGCCATCCGACGGGCGAAGGATCAGGCCCGGCCCGTCGACAACATGGTCGCCCACTACGTCCGGGCGAGGGACGAGGGCGTCCACGGCGCGTCCCACCTCACCGACAAGGAGATCCGCGACGAGGCGCTCGCCTTCCTCTGCGGCTACCCGGACGCGCCCGCCGCCGCGATGACCTACGGTGTCCATTTCCTCGCCCAGGCACCCGCAGCGCAACGCCGCCTGGAGCAGGAGGTTGACGAGGTCCTGGGAGACCGCCCCGTCGAAGTCGCCGACTTCGAGAAGCTGTCCTACGCCCGGGCCGTCTTTCAGGAGACGGTTCGACTGGCCCCGCCGGCCTATGTCCTGCTGCCGGTGCGCCCGCGCGAGGACCGCATCGTAGGCGGCCATCTCGTTCCGAAGGGGACCGTCACCAACGTCGGGGCGCGTGTGCTGCACCGCAGAACCGACTACTGGGACCGCCCGGAGGACTTCCGACCGGAACGCTGGCTGGAGGAACCGGGGCCGAGGGATCGCGGATGCCCTGAACACGGCTACATCCCGTTCGGCGTCGCGGACCGGAGCTGCCCGTTCGGCGGGTTTGCGGAGAGGATGTTCGTGTTCGCCCACGCCAGCTTCGCTCAGCGCCTGCGCCTCGAACCGGCTTCGAGCGACGCTCCGAAGCAGTTCAGCAACGGGATCGGCGTCAAAGGGCCGATCACCGTCACCGTCCGGCAGCGCAGGCCGTGACCGCGCCGCCGACCAGCAACGACGTGCTCTTCGATCGGGTCCGGCTCGCACCGCACCTCCGCAATTCTCCAGCATATCGCGAAATCGTCGTCAAATCATACCTTTTTGTCGCGCTACGATCACATACAAGCCGCCATTCCCCCGTTTTGGTGGTTGCCGGAGGCACTTCGAGTGGCAAGAATTAGGGAATTGGATTTTATGCACATGTCCCTCCGACGGGCGGATTGCCACTGATGGAGCCATGGAGACGTGACGCGCGGACGGGCGTATCGTCATCGATTGCGAGTTCGTCGGGCGTGAGGCGCCGAGGGCCCGGGCCCACGGATGAGAGCCGTCCCGACGAGCGGCACCACATGTCGCCGGTTACGGACCCCCTGAAGTGATCCGCGTCTTCAGCCATTCGATCGGTGATGCCGCGCAGGTCAAGGCCGCCGTGGACGGCCCTGTCGCCGTAGTGCAAGATGCGGCTGCCGTCGCCACGGCCGAAGGCGGCGACACCACCTGTCTGATCATCGCATATCGCCGCTGGGTTATGCCCGAGGCGGTCGAGCTTCTCAGGGAGATCGAGCGGACGCTGCCGTTGGTTCCGGTCATCCTGGTGACGGATCGCGACTCGGCGGTTGCGCGCTGGTTGAGCAATGTGCGGGTGTCCGCGCTCGTCTGGTTCGACGAACTCGAGACGCAACTCCCCGATGAGATCGTCCGAGCGCGTAGCACATCGGGACTGTCTCATCTGGCCGGTGTCATACACCGGTCGGACCTCCCCCGCCTCCTTCGCACGGGCCTGGCCCATAGCCTCCGCAAAGCCCAGGGTACGCCCGTACGCTGCGCCGGCGAACTAGCCCGTGCCATCCGCTGCTCTCCGGTCACGCTCTCCCAGCAGTTCGCCGACGCCACTGCGCGCGCGACGACGCTGAACCGGTTCCTCGGCGGTCTCGTGCTGCTGCGCGCCCATCAGCTTCACCTGTCGGGCTTGAACTGGGAGAGCGTGAGCAGGATCGTCCGCTTCGCCCGCCCGACGCTGACGCGAAAAAGCCAGCGATGGCCCGGATGCACGCTGCGGGAACTTGAGTGTATGGACCCGGACCAGCTCTTCGCCGCGTTCAACGAAAAGTTCGTACGGCCGTTGCTGAGCGGACCAGATCGGGAGACAGTCGGCAACTGACCTGGGCCGAAGGTTCCATGGCCGCTCCGAGCCCTCAATAAGAATCGCCCCCTTCCTTCGTCCTTCGTTCCATATTCATAAAAGTCGTCCCTTCCTTCGTTCCGGCATCACCCGAAGTTACAACAGCTTCCTTTCCAAAGAAGCCCGTGCATCAAGCTGAAGTATCTATATGGGTGACATATGAGCGGGAATCGGAACGTCGTTGTGGTTGGTGCCGGAATGGCAGGATTGGGCGCCGCATACACTCTCCGCAAACACGGATTGGACGTCACCGTCTTCGAGGCGTCTCCTGATATCGGAGGCCGCGTCACGGGAAAGCAGATTGATGGCTTCCATATGGATGTCGGGGCGAACGTCTTCCTCGAGTCGTACGGCACGATCAGGCAGTTGGCGAGCGAACTTGGCGTTTCGTTAAAGCGAACCCCCGTTCCGATAAACGGCGGCGTGTACCGCAGCGGCAGGTTTCATGGTTTCTATGGTGGCGGATCACCGGCAAGTCAGTTGAAGACGGCCGGGACGTTTCTGCAGTTCCGTTTGCTGTCGCCCAGGGGACTCCGGCAGGCGCTCCGGTTCGTCAAGATGCTGAAAGCGCGAGCCAACGACCTGAGCTTCGACGATCATCGGCGCATACTTGACCTCGATACGGGTGTCAGCACTACTGAGTTTTTTGAGTCCAATTTCGGCACCGAGGTCCTCGAGAGGTTTATCCAGCCGACCCTGAGCAGCTACACGCTCGGGTATCCCGAGGAGGTTGGTGCGGCCTACGCGATGGTAGCCGCCTGGGATTTTGGCCTGAACGCCGGCGCCTGGCCCTGCTTGCCCGATGGTGGTCCCGGCGTTTTCGTGAACGCCCTCGCGCGGGCCTGTGCCGAGAGAGGAGGTGGTATCAGGGTATCCACGCCCGTGGACCGGATCGTTCTCGAGGACGGTGCGGTGCGTGGCGTGGTCACGGAAGCGGGCTTTGTCGAGGCCGATGCGGTCGTTTGCGCAACGACCGCCACCAAGGCCCTTGAGATCATCCCCCGGCTCCCATCCGGCATCCGCGACGTCTTGCGCCGGGTCACCTATTCCAAGTGTTGCCGCGTGTTCTTCGGCGTCGATTCGAGCCCGTTCCCCACCGACTGGTACGCCGTCGCCTTCCCGAGGGAGACGGGAGCGCTGATGACGGGCATGAGCGACTCCGCAGTGTTGGCGCCGGAGACCGTGCCGGAGGGGAGGGCGCTCGTGGACGCGCTCGTGATCGGGAAGCGGGCCGAGGAACTGTTCGGATTGAGCGACGAAGAGGCCTCGCAGCAGGTTCTCGCGGAGATCCGCGACTATTTCCCGACGATGGCCCGGCCGCTGTTCACCCACGTCCATCGCTGGGACGAAGCCGTGTGCCTGGCACCCGGCGGCATGATGACGGCGCTGGATCGGATGCGCGGGCAAGACCTCGCCGACGTCAGGGGGCTGTTTCTCGCGGGCGAGTACATGGGGGTTCCCTCGACCAACGGCGCCTTGCGAAGCGGCATTGATACGGCTGAAGACTGCGCGGCCTTTTTCTCGCAGCCGGCAGGACGGTAGCCACCGTTCCCGGTTTCGATGACGCAACGCAGGCAGGAGAAATGACCGCGGAAGGGCGGACGAAACGTGAGCGCGCCGGGGGAACCGTGCTGGCGGAGTCGAGTGGAATCGTGTCGCCGACGGTGGAGAGGGTATTCAAGGTCCGTTCTACCATCAACATCATGGTAGATGGCGCCGGCAGGCTTCCCGCCGAAACGTCTAGCGGAAGCTGAGGCCGAAGCGGTGGGCGTTTCCGTCCACGTCGAAGGCCTGGAAGGCGTACTCCAGCGTCAGGGCGTCGCCCGTGAACGCGAGGCCGAAGGTGAACGGGCTCCGTTCGTCCTCCACGACGCGCTGGAGTCCGGCGCGGAGGCGGAACGTGTAGCCCTGGACGGGCCAGTAGGAGATCTCGACGCCGCCGGCCGGAATGATCTCGCCATCCCGACGCCGGGCGATCTGGCTGGTGAGGAACATGTCCAGTTCCCCGACCTCGAAGCTCTCCGTCGAGATGCCCAAGGCCAGTTGCGTGGGGATTCTGTCCGTGATGTCCGTGACAGTCCTCGTCTTCACATCCGATCCCAGGTTGCGGGCCGTCAGGCTGACCATCGTCGGTCCGAACTCGCGCGCCACCCCCAGGTCCACCACTAGCGCGCGATCCCGGAGCGCGCGCAGGAAGTGAAGTTCGAGGTATTTGGCTACGACACCGGCATCGACCACGCCGAACAGCGTGCGTGCGTAGCCGAGCGAGGCAGCGAACTCGGTCACGGGTTCGCCGTCGCCGAACGCCGCGTACTGCAGGTCCGGAAGCGCGGCGGTACCGGAGCCGCCGTAGCGCATGTACTGCAGACCCACCGCGAAGTCGCCCAGGCCGACGCTGCCCTTCGAGGCGAGCGTCGCGAGGGTGCCCTCCGAGCCGTATCGGTGCAGACTCGCCGCCATGCCGCCCGCGCGCCCTATGAGGGCAGGTGCGTAGAAGAGGAGGTCCGCTCCGCCACCGCGCAGGTAGGGCGCGTTCCCGTAGGCGGCCGCTTCCACGCTGGCCGGCGCCTGGAGCACGAGAGCGCGGTAGGCGTCCCGGGCCGGCTGGACGATCTGTGCCCTGCCCTCGCCCGCGATGGCCCCGATGGCCAGGACGGCGAGCGGCAGGGTCGCCGCGGTCCTCAGCCCCACAGGCGCTCCGTCTCCAAGAACTCCCTGAATCCATCCGGATCGTCGGCGGCGCGCTCGATCCGAGCCACGCCGCGCTCGATGTCCTCCATGCTGTTCGCGATCGAGATGCGGAGGAAGTGCTGGCCCCCGGAGCCGATGCGGCAGAAGGAGGCCCGGTCCATCGTCGCCACGCCGTACCGGTAGAGCAGAAACATCTGCAGCATGCCGGACGGCGTCGTCCGCGCGCGGGATTCCGGCGGCATGGCGCCGTACGCCTCGAACACGCCCAGCCGCTCGCACACGCCGGAGATGTTCGGGAAGACGTAGAACGCTCCCTTCGGCACTTGGCAACTCAGGCCCTCGATCGCGTTGAGCGCGGGTACGATGAAGTCCCGCCGACGTTCGAACTCCCCCACCATGTGCGCCACGACGCCGGCCGTGGCCGGGTCCTCGTACGCCGCCCGCCCACCTTCCTGCAGGAAGGGCGGCACGCACGACATGATATTGATGTTCAGATTCTTGAAGACGTCGGCCTCCTCCGCCGTCGGCAGGACGGCCCAGCCCAGACGCCACCCCGTCATGGCGAACCCCTTCGAATGGCCGCTCGCGATGACCGTCCGCTCCGCCATGCCCTCGTGCGACGCGATGCTGTGGTGCTCCAGGCCGTCGAAGAGGATGTGCTCGTAGATCTCGTCGGAGTAGATCCGGACGTCCGGGTGACAGCGTTCGCGGATCACGGCCGCGACGCCCGCAAGATCTTCCGCCGACAGCACGCCTCCGGTCGGATTGGAGGGCGAACAGAGGATGATGAGCCGGGTGCGCTCGGTGAGGAGCGCCCCGAGGTCGTCCGCCGTGAACGCGAAGCCCTTCTCCTCCGAGAGGTGCAGGGGCACGGGACGCGCCCCCACGAACGTCGCCCACGACTCGTATATGGGGAATCCGGGACTCGGGTAGACGACCTCGTCGCCCCGGTCCACGTACGTCTGGAAGGTGTAGCCGATCGGCGGCTTGGCCCCGGGGGTGACGACGACCTGATCCGCCCCCGCAGAAATCCCGCGCGTAGCCGAAACGTGACGTGCGATCGCCTCGCGGAAGGACGGGAGTCCCGCCGCGTCGCAGTACCCCGAGTTCCCGGCCTCGAGTTCCGCGACGGCAACGCGATTCAGGTGCGGCGCGCTGCGGAAGTCCGGCGCGCCGATGTTGAAGCGGATGACGTCCATCCCGCGGTCGAGACACACCTGGATGTCGTCGTTGACCTTGAAGGCGTTCTCGGTCCCGAGATCGGCGAGGCGCTGCGCCAGGATGGGCATGCCCGATAATGTCCCCCTCGCCCACCCGCTGCCAGTGGAGAGAGAAGAAGCGTCACTCCGGGGCGAGCACGGCACCGAACGAGCCGGTCGCGAGCCGTGTTGCCCGATGGCTGGTAGCCATATACCATATACAAATGAGTAGAATCAAGACGACGGTTTACCTGCGCGCGACGGACTACGGGAGGCTGAAGTCAATCGCCGACGCCGAGAACCGCTCGGCGGCGGAACTGATCCGTGAAGCGGTGGGCGAATACACCACACGCAAGGTACGGGCCCTTCTGCCGCGCAGCATCGGAATGGGCGACAGCGGCATGCCGCATCTGGCCGAACGATACGAAGACTACCTCCACGGATTCGGTGAGGACACGCCCGTCGGAGACGGGCTGGAAGCGGACGGTGAACCGGAAGCGCCGGACGGCCGCACCGGGCAGCACGGCGACCGCGCGTGATTGTCGCGGACACCAGCGCAATGGTGGCGCTGCTCGACCGCGGGGCACGGGATCATGACACGCTACGCGATGCCTACGAGCTGCGACCCGGAGAGTGGATCCTCCCCTGGGCCATCCTCCCGGAACTGGACTACATCGCCGCAGCGAGGCTGGGGCGGGGTGTAGCGGCTGCTCTGCGTGAGGACCTCGCCCGTGGAAAGTTCACCATCGAGTGGGGAAGATTCGCCGATCTGCAGCGAGCGGAGGAGTTGAACGTATCCTACCGTTCTCTGCGTCTCGGGCTGGTGGACGGCGTGGTCATGGCCGTGGCCGAACGCCTACGCGCGCGGGCGATTGCGACTGTCGACTTGGGCGATTTTGGAGCCGTATCCCTGGAGGGGCAGCCGCAACTCTGGCCGAGAGATCTCTAGAAGAGATGCGCGAGAACGGGATCGACATGTGGATCACCGTGCGCAAGGAGGGACTCGACGATCCGCTCACCCCCGACTTCGGGCCCGGGTACGTGAATCCCATCGGGTACTACATCTTCACCGACCGCGGCGGAGACCGGGTCGAACGCGCCGCCCTGGGAATCGGCGGATACCTGCTGGCCGGAAACGGCGCCTACGACATCGTCAGCGGCAACTTCGATCTTCGGGAGTTCGTCGCCGAGCGGGATCCGGAGCGGATCGGCCTCAACATGGGATCCAACATCGGCGCGGCCGACGGACTCTCCCATACCGGTTACCAGCACCTCGCGGAGACGCTGGGCGAACCGTGGGCGTCGCGCTTCGTCTCCGCGGAGAAGCTCGTCTCCGACTTCGGGTCACGCCGCGTCGCATCGGAGATCGCGGGCTTCGCCGAGGCGGGCGAGATCTCGCGCGAACTCGCGGAACGGCCCTCTCGAACGAAGTCGTCACGCCCGGCGTCACGACGCTACGGGACGTGGCATGGTGGCTCATGGACCGGCTGCTCGAGCGTGTCGCCTACGTGATGCGGCCGGAGGAGACGGAGGCGATGCCGGGCGTGCAGAACGCGTTCGACCGGGCGATGGAAGCGCGGGAAGTGTCGCGCCGCGCGATCCGGGCCGGCATCACCGCGCGCGACCGTTTCTTGACCCGGAGCCGTCCCGGGATATGACCACCCTTCACGAACTTCTCGTGCGTGCGAGCCGCACGTTTGCGGTCGGCATCGAGATCCTCCCGCACCCGCTGCGGGGCGAGATCACCGTGGCCTACCTGCTGCTGCGCGTCTCCGACTACCTGGAGGACAACCAGGAAATCGCGGGGGACGAGAAGGTCTTCCTGCTGGAAGAGTGGCGGCGCGTGCTCGACGGAGGTCCCGGTCGCGCGGCGCTCATCGATCGCCTGGGAGAAGCCGCGGAAGACACCCCGGACGCGTCCGTGGCCCGGCACACGGCGCGCGTTCTGGAGGGACTCGACCGTCTGGCGCCCGAGGCCCGGGAGATCGTCGTGCGCCGAGTGCGGGAATCCAGCGCCGGGATGGCGCGGTGGACGGAGCGGGGCTCGGAATTCGGGACCGAGGAGGATCTGGACGACTACATGCACGAAGTCGCCGGACGGGTGGGACACCTGCTGACGGAACTGTTCGCCCATCGGCTGCCGGGCGTCGGAAGGGACCGTGCGCGAATGATGGCTCTGGGGCGAGAGTTCGGCCTCGCGCTGCAGACAGTCAACGTGATCAGGGGGCTGCACGAAGACCGGCATCGCGGCTGGGTGTACGTGCCCGCGTCCTTCCTCCCCGACGGCATGGATCCCCGCGAACTGTTCGAGCCCGCGAACCACGCGGCGGCGATGACCGTGCTCGAGCGACTCGTGGAGAAGGCCGACCGCCACCTGGCGGCGGCGCGGAGCTACATGCGGATGATCCCACGACGGTACCACCGGGTGCGCCTCTTCTGCCTGCTCCCGCTCCTCTTCGCCGTGCGGACCCTGGCCATCAGCCGCACGAATCCGGAGGTGCTGGACCGGGAGACGAAGATGTCCCGGCGGGAGGTCCTCGCGATCACGCGCCGCGCGAAGCTCTTCGGCTTCTCCAATCGCTGGATCGCGCGGTACTGCCGGCGGCTCGCCGCCCGGGGCGCCTGACAGCCACCGCGATTCGGCAGCCGGCGATCAGGCGCGCGCCAGCCGCCAGCGTTCCCGCCGCGCCGCGAGGTTGTACTGCGTCATCACCAGCGCGGGCACGACGACCATGAGGAGGATCGTGGCGATGAACACGCCGAAGCCGACGGAGGTCGCCAGCGGAACGAGGTGCTGAGCGTACGTGCTCGTCTCGAAAACCAGCGGGGCCACGCCCAGGAATGTGGTAATCGACGTGAGCATGATTGCCCGGAATCTCTCCTTGGCCCCGCTGATGACCGCATCCGCGGGCTCGAGGCCGGAGTCCCTGAGGTCGTTGATGAACCGGATCATCATGAGCGAGTCGTTCACGACCACGCCGAAGACGCCGACGAGTCCGTACAGCGACCACAGTCCCCAACTGAGACCGAGCAGCATGTGGCCGGCGAGCGCGCCGATCGCGCCGAGCGGAACGGCGGCCATGATGATGAGGGGCTGCGTGTACGAGCCGAACGGGATCGCCATCAGGCTGTACATGATGAGGAGAGCGAGAATGAGCGACCGGCCCAGCACGGAGATCGCGTGATCCTGCTCCTTCCTCTGACCGCCGTACGTGTAGGCGAGATCCGGGTTCTCGCCCGTCAGTCGCGCGAGGACTTCGTTGTCCAGCTTGGCGTTCACCTGCTGGCCAGTGGCGATGCGCGGATCCACGTCCGCGGTGATCGTCACGGCGCGGCGTCCGTCGACCCGGTGGATGGCGGCTGACGAGCGGGAAAATCCGGCGGACGCGATCTGACCAAGCGGCACTTCGCCCCCCGGCGTGCGGACGAGGTAGTTCTCGACGTCGGCCGCCGAGTTACGCTCCTCCTCGGGAAGCCGGACCCACACGCGCATGTCTTCGCGCCCCCGAGGCACCCTGAGCGCTTCCGTCCCGAAAAAGGCCGAGCGCACCTGCGTCGCGAAGCGGTCGAGCGTCAGGTTCAGGGAGCGGCCCTCCGGATTCAACTCCAACTGAAGCTCCCGAAACCCTTCATCGAGGTTGCTCCGAACGTCGAAGGTCCCCTCCATGGCCGTCAGTTCAGCCGCGAATTCACCCGCAATAGCCTCCAGGCGATCCGGATCCGGATGGGACAGTTCGTAGTGAACGGGCAGCCCCAGACCCAGAAGGTTCGATGAGATCGAGAGCGATTTCGCTTCGGCCGCGACGCCGACCTCCTCCCGCCACACGCGTTCAAAGGTGGACGCGGCGATGCCCCGGCTGTTCCAGTCGTGGAGCTTGAACTGCACCGTGCCGAGGTGGCCTCGAGCCGCCTCCACCGCGTCCCCGCCGAGAGGATCGTACAGCGCCGCCAACTCGCCCACGGTGACGGCGACGTCGAACCCCAGCGGATCCTCGCCTCCGGCCTCATCCTCCGCGAGGCGGGCCACGGCCCGGTGTCCCGCGGCTTCGATTTCCGCGACGATCCGGGCGGTGCGCTCGGCCGGGGTCCCCGTCGGCATCTCCAGGTTCGCCGAGACGACATCGCCCTCGATCGGGGTGATGAACTGGTTGGGTACGATGCCCGACGCCACCGTCCCCATCGAGATCACGAGCAGACCGGCCGCCGCGGCGAGGATGATGGAGGGCTGCTCCGTCGCAAGGCGGAGCCCGCGGTCGAGGGGTCCGTCCGCGATTCGCTTCATGGTCCGGTCAACCGCACCCTGGGCCCGCTCCAGCATCCGATGGGCGGCGCCGGACCTCCGCACGCGGCCGGGGGCCGCCAGGTGGGAGAGGTGGTTCGGGAGAACGAGCAGCGATTCCATCAGCGAGATCACGAGCACCGCGATCACCACGAGTGGAATCCCGCGGCCGAGTTCTCCCTGCGGGCCGGGGGCGTTCAGCAGCGCGGCGAAGGCCGTGATCGTCGTGAGAACCGAGAATATGACGGGAGTGCTGACGCGGCGCGTGCCGCGGATGGCGGCCGCGAGCCCCCTTTGTCCGCGCTCTCTCTCGGCGAAGATGCTCTCTCCCACGACGATCGCGTCGTCCACGACGATGCCCAGCGCCAGCACGAGCGCCATCAGCGAGAACATGTTGATCGAGATGCCCAGGAAGCCCATCACGAGGAACGCGCCCATGAAGGAGACGGCCAAACCCACGGCCACCCAAATGGCGAGTCGGATCTCCAGGAAGAGCGCCAGCGCCACGAAGACGAGCGCGAACCCGATCAGAGCGTTCTCCGTCATGAGGCCGAGACGCCCGCTGACTTCCTCCGAATCATCCTTCCACAGGTCCACCGAGACGCCTTCGGGCAGGGCCGGCACGACTTCGATGTCGAGATACCGCTTTACGGCTTCGGCGATGTCCAGCACCTGCTCGTCGGAGGTCCGGTAGACATCGACCCGAACCGCGGTCTGCCCGTTGTAGCGCACGCTCAGATCGGTGTCCGCAAACCCGTCCCGTACCGTCGCGATCTCGCCGAGGCGAACCGACGTGCCATCCGGCCGGCCGAGGAGGATGATCTCCTCGAAATCCACCTGTTCGTAGTTCTGTCCCAGCGTGCGCACGAGGATGTCCTCGCCACTGGTGGATACCCGGCCGGCGGACAGTTCGAGCGAACTCTGCCGCACCGCAAACGCGATGTCGTCCAGAGTCAGACCGAGGGCGCGAAGCCGTCGCAGGGGCACCTCGATCGAGATCTCGTACGGACGGGCGCCGCTGATCTCGGCCAGCGACACCTCGGGAAGGGCGGAGAGTCCTTCCTCGATGCCGTATGCCAGTTCCTTGAGCGTGCGTTCCGGCACATCGCCGTACACGAGAAGACGAATAACGCTCTGCCGACTCGTGATCTCCCGTATCTCGGGCCGTTCGGCGGCGGCCGGAAAGGTCGGAATGCGGTCGACCTCGGCCTTCACTTCGTTGAGGGCGCGGTTGACGTCCGTTCCCGAGGTGAACTCCGCAATCACCGACGCGAGCCCCTCGGACGCGGTGGCTTCCACCCGGCTCAGGCCGTCCACCGCCCGGATCTGCTCCTCGATCCGGCGGACGATGGATTCCTCGACCTCCTCGGGAGCCGCACCGGGATAGGGTACGACGATCTGGACGCGGTCCAGGGAAAAATCGGGCAGGACTTCCTGGACCAGGTTCCGGGCCGAGGCCAAGCCGGCGAGGACGAGGAACAGCATGACCACGTTTGCGGCGATGCCGTTCTTCGCCATGAAGCCGATGGGGCCCCGGACACTGCTTCGGTCGAAGTGACCGTCGTCACTCACACGGCGCTCTTCCGTGATGTGTCCCACCTCCCCTCAGCCAACGCTCGCAGGCCTGACTGTCGACGCTCGCAGGCCTAACGGTTTACGCCGCGCGCGACCGATTCGCCAGAGCGCCGGGCGGACGGATCCCGGGCGTCATGTCCCCGAAACTTTTGCCATTCGTTGTCCGAACGTATTCTCTTCGGTTGAGATGGGGAGACATTTGGGTTGAATTGGGGAGATGAGATCAACTCACGTATGAGGATTCCGTCCAGCTACGTTCCCGGGTACGAGGCCGCGCGGGCCATCGATTCCCGGCTTGCGGACGATTACATCCGTCATACCACGCTCGGAGATCCCCTTGCCGATCGGGTCGTCGAGGATCTTGCGGCGTCCTGTGCCCCCGGCGAGGTACACGCGCTCATAGCGTCCGCCCTGCGAGATCCGTTCCGGTTGCCCGATGGTCTCCCGGACTCTCTCAGGGAACTGGTGGCCGAGGTATCCGTCGTTCCGGACTGGTACGATCCGGACCTCGCCCAGGCGGCTACGCGCGGCTTCATCCGCAATTCCAACATCATTCCGGCAGCCCTGGCCGGGGCCGCGATCGTCGAGGGCTTTTCGACGCTGATCAGCAAGTCCTTCAGGATCCGGGGGCGCATCACGCAGAACGGGGTTCGCCGCCTTCGCCAGAACCTGCTGCACCTCGCCGACCAGTATCTCCCGGGCGGGATGGAACCGGGCGGGGATGGCTGGAGGCTGACGCTTCGAATCCGACTCGTGCATGCACAGTCCAGGATGTTGCTCGAGGCTTCGGACGAATGGGACGCGGCGGCTCACGGCATGCCCCTCAGTGCGGCTCACATCATGCTCGCCTCCACGACTTTCTCGGCGCGTCTCCTGCAGCACGCCAAGCGCCTCGGCGCAAAATTCAGCGACATGGAATGGGAAGGCTACGTCCATGTGTGGAGATACACCGCCTGGATCATGGGCGTCCCGGAGGCGCTCCTCTTCGAGGATTATGACGTGGCGCGCCGCAGATTCGAGATCGGGATGCTGTGCGAGCCCATCCCGGACGACGACGCCATCATCATGGCGAACAGCATCGTAAACAGTGCCCCGCTCCTGCTGGGTGTAAAGGATCCCAAGGAACGCCGGCCGTTCGCCACGTTCATCTACCAGGTTTGCCGGGAACTGGTCGGAGACGAGCTGGCCGACCAGTTCCTGTTTCCCCCATCCGGGAAGGTCCCGCAGGTTCCCCTGCTGTGGTTGAAGCACCGGTTGAGGAGGGCGGCACTGGAGTGGATTCCGGGATTCCACAAACTCGACCAAGGCTACGACTACATGGAGATGCTCGACATCTCCAACGTAGGCGATTTCGAACAGTCCTACAGCTTGCCCACCACGCTCCACGACGAAGCGTCACGCTCCTGGTAGACGCGCCGGTTACCGGAAGCTGAGGGCGGACTGGTCGCGGCCGCCGACCATGATGAACGCCACGTTCCCCATGTCGCGGATATTCTCGTCGGGCCGGCCATCGATCGCGATGATGTCCGCGAAGCGGCCCACCTCGACGGTGCCCACTTCATCCTCGATCCCCACGATCTCGGCGTTCAGCCCCGTGGCCGCGGTGATCGCCTCGAGCGGCGTGAACCCGGCGGCGACGAGATTCTCCATTTCGAGCAGCATGTAGCCGTGCATGCTGTCCGTCCCGATGCCGACCTTGACCCCCTTCTCCTTGGAGCGGCTGAGCTGTCCCAGGCGGGCCACGCGCCGCTGCGCACGACCCTCGTTCCGTGACAGCTCCTGCTCGTGCACCTGGCGTCCGCGCTCGAGCCAGTCGCCGATGTCGCCCGCTTCGTTGTCGAGGAAGCCCCACTCGTTGAAGACGCTCTGGAAGCCGATGGTGTACGTGTTCACGAACCCCACGTCGCGGCTCGCCATGAGGTCCATCAGTTCTTCGTCGAGGTTCCCCCCGTGCTGGATCGAGTTGACTCCCGCCTCGACCGCCAGGCGGATTGACTGACCGTTCGCGTGCGCGGTGGCCTCGATCCCGAGCCGGTGCAGCTCGTTCACGGCGGCGTCGATCTCTTCCTTCGTGTAGTTGCTCTCGCCGGGAGCGTACGGGGTGCCGTTGTTGGGACCCACCCTGGCGCGGTCGGTGATCGTCAGCTTCATGTGGTGCGCGCCCATCTCGTAGTTCTGTCGGACGAATGTGCGCATCTCCCAGGGCCCGTTCGTCGTCCGGTACTCGGCCGGGCCGTGGCCGGCGGTGGTCGAGATGAAGTTCCCGCTGGGATAGATCCGGGGGCCCGGAATGATCCCCTGCTCCACGGCCTGCGACGCCTGGATGTCGTTGTAATGGACCTCGCCGACCACGTAGATGCTCGTGACACCGGACATGAGTTGGACCCGGATGTTCCGCACGATGCGCGCCATCTGCATGGCGTCGTGCTGCTCCATGCCTTCCAGCTGACCCCGAAGCGTGCGAATGTCGGGCCGGATCGAGAGGTGCGCGTGCGCGTCGACGATCCCGGGCATCACGGTGTGGCCGCCCAAGTCGACGACCCGGGCGCCGTCCGGGATGGCGATGGCCGACGCGTCGCCCACGGCTTCGATCCGCTCTCCGCGTACAATGATGACCTGGTTCTCGCGAGCCGGCCGGCCCGTGCCGTCGATGAGCCGGCCGGCCCGGATCGCGGTCACTTCCTGAGCCGCCGGATGGTCGGCCACCGCCATCGCGGGAACGGCGCCGTACGCCGGGGAGGGAGCGGGGGGGACGAAGGCCGCGGCCAGCACCGCGGTCCGAAGGCTCATCGCTGTCGTTCGCATCGGACGCTCCTCAAGTCGGCGGGTGATCATCGCGTGGTCGGCACCTGCGAAACCTGTCGTCCGGGTCCGAGCGCGGCCAGACGGCGGGAAGCGCCCGGCGTTGGGCCGGCGCGGCGCACCGGGTCGGGCTATCGACTGCCCGGCAGGCAGACTACGTTGCCGCCGACCGACACCTCATCTCCCGTCCAGAACGAACCCGCCGCCCTGGATGCCCCGATCGATGACGTCCGATAGCCGTGTACGGCGGATCGCGCTGCTGGCCCTCTTCTTCCTGTCGGGGGTCAGCGGGCTCATCTATCAGATCGCCTGGGTGCGGCAGTCCGTCTTCACGTTCGGCGTCAGCATCTACGCCTACAGCACGGTC
This sequence comes from Gemmatimonadales bacterium, assembly GCA_009841005.1. Taxonomy (GTDB): domain Bacteria; phylum Gemmatimonadota; class Gemmatimonadetes; order Palauibacterales; family Palauibacteraceae; genus Palauibacter; species Palauibacter polyketidifaciens. Next base: position 18,909 of record VXMR01000155.1, on the reverse strand, counting down.
ATCGGGGCCTACATGATCGGGCTCGCGCTCGGCAGCTACCTGATGGGTCGGCGCATCGACGCGCACGCACGGCCCCTGCGCACGTACGCGGCACTCGAAGTGGGGATCGCCGCGCTCGCCGCACTGTCGCCCTTCCTGCTCGGGGCCCTGCATACAATCTATCCGGGGCTCAGCAACGCCCTGCCGGCCGGAGGCTTCTGGCTCACGCTGGGCCGGCTTGTCTTCTCCCTGGCCGTGCTCACGCCGACGACCTTCCTCATCGGGGCCACGCTGCCCGTCATGAGCCGGATCTACGCGACTCACGGCGGGCGCGTGGGAAGCGACGTGGGTCGGCTCTACCTCGTGAACACGGCGGGCGCCGCCCTGGGCTGCGTCCTCACCGGACTCGTCTTCCTCCGGTACCTGGGCGCGCGGGAGACCATCTTCCTCGGCGCGGCGATCAATCTGCTCGTCGCGGGGGGAGCCCTCGCGCTCACCCGGCTGGCTCCGGCCCGGCTGGCGGGCGACGCGGCGAGGGAGGCCGGCGACTCCGCAGTGGGCGGGGCCCGCGGTTCCGCAACGGATTCGGCGGTTGGGGGCCGGCCCGCGACCGGACCCGCGGAAGGCGCGCTCCCGATCTCGGCCGGGGCGCTGCGCTACGTCGCGGTCGCCTACGGCATCTCCGGCTTCATCGCCCTCGGCTACGAGGTGGTGTGGGCGCGGATCCTCTACATCCACTCCTCGCACGCCTCGTACTCGTTCTCGCTCATGCTGACGGTCTTCCTCACCGGGCTCGCGCTCGGAAGCGCCGGCGCGAGCTGGGTCCTGCGGCGGAAACGGGCGACGCTGAGGCACTTCGGGGCGATCCAGCTCACGCTCGGGCTGCTCGCCGTCATCATCCTCCACGCCTTCGCGCGACTTCCCGCGCTCCACCTCGAGGACTGGTTCGGCGGCTACACCGTCGCCTACGAGTTCCTCATCGCCCTTGTCACGCTCTTTCCTCCCACCCTTCTCCTCGGGGCGCTGTTCCCCGTCGTCGGGAGCCTGTACACGCGCGAGCGGACCCAGGTCGTCGGGCTTCGGATCGGCCGCGTGAACGCGTTCAATACGGTGGGAGCGATTGCCGGCTCCCTCGGCGCGGGGTTCGTGCTCGTGCCGCTCCTCGGACTGCGCAACACGACGGTTGCGCTGGCGGTGCTGAACCTCGCACTCGGAGCCGTGGCCCTGCGCTTCGACCGCGGGGGCCGGCGGACGCGGCGATTTGCGCCGGCGGGCGCGATGGTGGCCACGCTGCTGGGCGTCGCGATCCTCCCCACCGGCTTCTATCTCGGCTCGTACTACACGGAGACGGACCGGCTCATCTTCTACAAAGAGGGCGCCGAGACCACCGTCGCCGTGCTCGAGGTCCCGGAGGACAACTTCAAGATCTCCTTCGTCAACGGCCGCGACGAAGTGCCGACGGACCGCGCGAGCATGTCGGCCTTCCGGCTGCTCGGACATCTGCCGCCGCTGCTCCGGCCCGGCGCCCGCAACGCGCTCGTCCTCAGCTTCGGCAACGGGATCGCGACCGGGACGATGAACACGCACGACATCCCGGTCATCGACGCCGTCGACCTTTCTCCCGAGATGATGGAGGCGGCCGCGGTCTACTCCGAGGAGAACTACGATGTTCTCGACAGCGACCGGCTGCGGCTCCATGTCGAGGACGGGCGGAACTTCCTTCTCCGGACGGAGGAGTCGTACGACATCATCTCCGTGGACGCGACGCACCCCGCGAACGCGAGTTCATGGGCGCTGTTCACGAGCGAGTTCTATCAGTTGATCGAAAGCCGGCTCGCCGCGGACGGCGTCTTCATGCAGTGGATCCCGATCCACGGCGTCCGCGAAGACGACTATCGCGACATCCTGCGGACCGTATGGGACATCTTCCCCAACATGGTGCTGTGGTCGACCGGGGCGACGCACAGCTACGTCGTCGCCACGCGGGAGCCGATGTCGTCCGTCGTGATGCAGTCGGTGCTCACGCGGGCGGCCGCCAATCCGATCGTCACCCGCGACCTCGGGCCGCCGGAGACCATCGCAGGCTACGTGGCGATGGCCGAGGCGGATCTGACGGGTTACATCGGCCGCGGGCCCGTCGTCACGGACAACGACGCCTTCTTCATGCCCGCGCGCTAGCGTCGGCTGATCCGGGTTCGCGGGCATCGACACATCGACGAGGACCCGGTAGACTGCGGCCATGCGCCGGTTTGCCATCTCCCTGCTTCTGATCGCGGTCGTCTTGCCGTACGCGCGCGCCCCGCTCTGCGAGGTGGGGTCGCACGACCACCCGTCGCACAACCATGCGATCGCCGCCGCGTTGACCCCCGTCGCGGGTGACGAGGCAGGGACGCCGGGAGACTGCCACACGCTTATGGCGTGCACTGTCGTGCTCCTGGCGTCACTCGCGGAGACCGGCGCCGGCTTCCGCGCCTTCTCGCAGACATGGGATCCCGCGCTTCAGGGCAGCGTCGCCCCGATTCCCTCGCGCGCCTCTCCGGACACGCCCCCTCCAAGAACCGCCTGAACGGACGTAGTCCAGCAGGCGCCGCGACCGCCGCTGCGATGGCGGGCCGCGGTGGAGTATCATCGTTCAGACGAGGGGCAAGCCATGCCATCCACGCATCTCTTCCGGCGTCCCGCGGGGATCGTCGGGTTCGTCGCGTTCGCCGCAGCCGCCTGCGGATCGGCTCAGCGCAACGACGTCTACCGCCTGGCCGCGCCGTACAATTTTGCGTTTTACGACACGCACGAAGAGGCGGCTCGATCGTTCTACGCCGCGCACTTCACTCACTTCGCCACCTACGAGATTCTGATGAGCCCGGGGCAGGACACGCCCGGACGGATGTCCGAGTTCGAGGCCCGGGTCCGGGCGTACATCGCGGAGCCGCCGAAGTTCGAGCCGCCCGCGGAGATCATCGCGCCGCGCTGGACGCGGGTCGCGTTCGAAACCGCCCAGTCGATGGACTGGGCGCACATGCTGCACTCCCAGCTCTACGACATCCTCACGGACGACCGGATCACCGATAAGCGAACGGCCGGAGAGCGGGCCATCGCCTACTACCTGTCGGAGACGGAGGCGGCGTTCTCCACACGCGGCTACGGACACCGCTTCATGGAGGGGGGCGGCGAGTGGGCCGGCAACTTCCGCATCGCGTACCCCGACATCAACGGGATTCTGTGGGCCTACCACTGGCACCACGCGGCCGTGTACGAGGCGCTGATGGAGACCGACCCGGATCGACGGCGCGCGGAACTCGACCGGGTGATCGACGTCTTCACGGACTCCGTCCTCGTGGAACTTCCGCACGTCATGCCGCTCACGGCCGAGGTCGCGCCGCGTTTCTCGCGCCTGTTCCCGGCCGCCGCGCACATCTTCGACAACCTCCACATGATGCACGATGTGGTGAACGACATCATGGCCGAGCCTTCCTACTCCCTGTCGGAGAAAGCAGCGGAGATCGAGCGCCTGCGGCGGCAGATGGTCTACGCGGGTCAGGACACGGTTGAAGCGCCCGGGATGCCGATGGGCGGGGACCATCGCATGAGCGACGGAGCGATGCGCGTCCCGACGGAGCTTCCAACGGGACGATGGCTGCCGCAGGGGCACCCCGAGGCGCGGATGGCTCCGATGGGCGAGTTCATGCGACCGCTCCCCGCACCCCAGGCGGGCCGGCCAGCTGGCGTCTCGGAGCGAGGTGTCCGATGAGGGCCGCCGCGAGGAGTATCGTGGCGACCGCCATACGGGGCGTTTCGGCGACGATCGCTCTGGGACTGGGGTCCGCCGCCGCGCCGGCGCCGGTCGCCGCTCAAGAGGACTTTCGCGCCGCGGAACTCGACCGCCCGACACGCGTCGAGGATGCGTACCCGATCAAGTTCCGGGAGTGGGAGTTCCAGGGTGGGCTCCGCGGCTCCCTGGGGGAGGGCGACCGCGGCTTGCTCGGGCTGCTCGAGTTCAAGACGGGGTTGTTCCGCAACGGACAGATGGGGGTCGAGCTCGAGGGCGGCGTCGAACGCTCGTCGGCGCACGGGACTGGCGGCGGGATCGAGTCCGTTTCTGCCCACGTCCTGTACGGACTGGCCCGCGAGACGATCTCGCTCCCCGCTGTCGCCGTGCGGCTCAACGCGAGCACGCCGGGTGCCGGCGCCGTTGGCCACGAGGACTGGCAGTTCGGCGTGATGGGAATCGCCACGCGCTCCCTGGGTCGACTCCGTCTGCACGGCAACGGCGGCTACCGGTTCGCCGCCGAGGGCGACGGGGGCGACTACTTGCGCTTCGGCCTCGGCGCGGACTACCCCCTGGGACTGTTCAGCCGGGCGATCCTGGCCGACCTCTACGTGGAGGCTCCGGTTGCTGCGGGGCGAGCGCGGGTCTGGGCCGAGATCGGTACTCGCCTTCAGGTCAGCAACTGGAGGGTCCTCGACTTCGGCCTCGCCACGAGGCTCGACGAATGGAACGAGGGGAACGCCAACGTCGAGATCGTGGTCGGCATGTCGCGCTCGTTCGGGGTCCCGGGCCTGACGAGAATCTCTCCGTACCCGAACCCCACGATCCCGTGAAGAGCGTGATCCAGGTCAGACGCTACAGACGGGCCGGTTGGCCACCGGGCTTCAGTACGAGACGCCGGTCGCCTGGCACAGCCAGCGCTGGAACGGGGCGGCCGTGCGGCACAGGGCGTTGAACCGGTCGAGAAAGTCGTCCGACATCAGATCTTCTTCGCCCAGTTGCACGACCGCGATGAAGTCCTTGCGCCGCAGGTCCTCGATCAGGGGATGGTCCACGCTGAACCCCTGCGGGGCCCGGACGAGCGAGTCGCCGGAGAGCTCGAAGGTCCCGCGAAAATCGGCGTCGCGCGATGCCCGCTTCCAGGCCTCCGGATCCTCGTCGATGGACGCGCGGATCTTGCGGAGCGCCGGCCCGCCGGGGCGCCACGAGCCGCAACCCGTGAAGCAGTGTCCGGGCTGGATGTGCAGGTAGAAGCCGGGGGCGTGGGCGTCCTTGCCCGCCTCGTGCCGGAACTGGATGCCGGTGTGGGTCTTGTACGGGCTCTTGTCCCGGGAGAAACGCGTGTCGCGGTAGATCCTGAAGAGCGAGCCGCCGTTCGCCCTCGGGTCGGCGCGAAAGTGGGGACTGATCTCCTCGAGGGGCATGGAGAAATCGGAGATGAAGCGGAGCGCCGGCTCCTTGACCTCCGCCTCGTACCGCGACTTGTTGGCCAGAAACCACTCGCGGTCGTTGTTCGCGGCCAACTCGCTCAGGAAGCTGAAGGTGTCGGGCGTGAAGTAGGCGGTCATTGCACGGTGGCTCGTCGGCTGGGGAGACGGGTATGATGAGCGGGGCCGATACCTAGGACGTCGGCCCGAACGAAACAAGCCGGGGAATCCCCCATCGACCCGACAGGCCATCGACCGGAAAGCCTCCCGCCATGACGCGCACCGAACTCAGCCGGACCATCGACGCCCCGGTCGGAACGGTTTTTGCGACCGTCGCCGACATCTCCAACTTTTCCAAGGCCGTGCCGCACATCGAGCACGTGGAGTTCCTGTCGGAGACAAGGACAGGCGTCGGCGCCCGCTTCCGAGAGACACGGCTCATGGGGAGCAGAAGGGCGACCACGGAGCTGGAGGTGACCGAATACGTCCAGGACGAGCACGTTCGCTTCGTGTCCGACGCGGGCGGCACGGTCTGGGACACGACCTTCACCGTCGAGCCGGACCCGGATGGCCGCGGGACGCGGCTGGTCATGGTGATGGAGGCGCGGCCCCACAAGCTCCTGGCCAGACTCGCCACGCCGCTCATGAAGAGAGTGATCGCCAGGGCGATCGACGCCGACCTCGATGCCGTGAAGGCATACGCCGAGGCGGCGGGATAGCGGGAAGAAGGTGACCGACATGCTCGCAAGAGGGAGGCCGACCCGAATCGCTGCCACGCTGCTGACCGCGTTGGCGGCATCTGCGACCGCGAGCGGGGGACTCGCTCAGGAAGTCATCGAGCTTCCGGGCGAGGACCGCTGGCTCGAGGCCGACTTCGAGGAGGTCTACCGGGTCGGTGCCGCCGATGGAGAGCAGTGGGAAGAGTTTGGCAGGATCCGCGGATTGGGGTTTGATGGCGCCGGCAACCTCTACGTATTCGACAGCCTGTCCGGCCGCATCGTGGTCGTGGGGCCGGACGGAAGCCTGGTTCGCGAGTTCGGGCGCCTGGGCGAGGGGCCGGGCGAGTTCCAGTTTGCGCTCGCCATGGCGGTCCTGGCCGATGGGCAGGTCGTGGTCGCGGACGCCCGCCATCGCGCCTACCTGATCTTTGACGAACATGGTGAGTACGAACGGCACGTTCGCTTCGGCGGTGACGCCAGCGTGGCCCGAGTCCCGTGGATGTGGCCCGAGCGCGGCGGCGAGTCGGTTGTCGTGGGCACCCGACTGGCTGGCGCCTCGTACATTGGAGCTCCGGAAAGGGGGCCCGGTCCTCCCACGCGTCCGATCGTGCGCCTCGGCCTCGCGGGAGAGGAGGTGGCGCGGGACACGATCATGGAGGCCTGGATGCCTCCACGCGGAGAGGAAAACGAGCGTCGCGCTTTCGAGCCGGAGCTCTGGGTGGGCACGCTGCCCGGCGCGAGAGTCGCCTTCTCGGATTCCTCCGCCTACGAGATCAAGATCGCGGGCCGGGAAAGCGGAGTCTCACACATCCTCAGGCGGCCGTTCGTGCCCGAACCCGTGACCGAACGCATGGAACGAGCCGACAGGGACCGTCGACTCAGCGAAATGGGTCGAAGTTCCATCACGCGGACCCCTGGGGGAGTGACAGTGACGGGGGGAGGCAGCGGCGATCGATGGGTGGAGATGATCGAGTCGCAGGAGTTCTTTGAAGAGGTGCCGGTGGTCCGGGGACTGCGTACGAGTTGGAACGGTCGTATCTGGGTCCGCCGCCGCGGCGACCAACCTCACGAAGGCGGCCCCATCGATGTCCTCGAAGCGGACGGGCGTTACGTGGGCAGCTATCCTCGGGAAGCGACGATCCCGGCCGCGTTCGGACCCGCTGGGCTCGCGGCCTTCATCGAACGGGACGAACTCGACATCGAGATTGTGGTCGTGAAGCGTCTGCCGCCGACGGTGAACTGACGTCACCGGGGCGCTCCTCTCGGATCGTCTGGAAGCGCGTTGAGAAGACGGCACGCGGGGCCATCCCCGGGCTTTCCATCTCGGTTTCGGGTGGAGCGCCTCGTCGTGTGGTCCGCCTCGTCGTGTGGTCCGAGGGCGACGCCCGGGACCGAATGTTTCTATTCGAGCTGTGGGTTCAACCTCATGAGCGCGGTCATCGCGGCGGCCTCGGGATGCAGTTTCGCCGTCTGCGCGGCGTCCACGGATCCGGATTACCTCATTTGAGCAATTGCGCGGCTTCGGCGACTGGCGGAGCCTGTCCGCATGCAACCGTTGATTCAGAAGACCTTCGCCGCTTCCGGCAGGGTGTTGCCGGAAGGGTCAGGCTAGGCAGCGTGCCCGGGAAATGGGGAAACACCTGCGCCAGGCCCCGATGCACGGCGTTCACCGTGAAGCCACCTCCGACGCCCGGCTCCGTGGGCTCCAGTCGCACCCAGCCCTTGAAGGCCTGCCCCCGTTGCGTCGTGGAAGCCGCCCGCCGAATCGACGTCGAGCCGCCGTCCTGGGCTGTGGATGCGCTGGCCGAGCAGCCCGGATGCGACGTTAAGACGTGACTTCACGCTGCGACTCGCAGAGGGAGCGCGGCGAGTCCGCGGATCACCGTTGATTTCCGGTAGCGCGGGCTGCCCGAGGCGAGTTCAATCGTACCAAGCTTGCGTAGCGCCTCGGTGAAGATCGCGCTTGCCTCCATGCGCGCGAGTTCGGCGCCGATACACCGGTGGACCCCGTGTCCGAACGCCGCGTGCTTTGGACCCGTGCGGGTAATGTCGAAGGTGTCGGGATTCTCGAACGCCGCCCCGTCCCGGTTCGCCGATCCGGTGAGCAGGATCACGCCATCGCCCGCCCTGATCGTCCGTCCACGAACCACGACGTCCGCCTTTGCGACCCGGAAGTCCGTCTGCACCGGGCTGTCGAAGCGCAGCATCTCGTTGATCGCGGCGCGCGTCCGCTTCGGTTCTTCGCGCAGGCGTTGCATTTGTTCCCGATCGCGCACGAGGGCGAGCATGCCGTTGCCGATGAGGTGGGTCGTGGTTTCGTTGCCGGCGATCATCAGCACGCTCAACATGTCGGAGGCTTCGGTCATGCTGATCCCGTCGCCCGCAGCAGCCAGCCTGGCCAGCGTGCTGACGGCGTCGTCCTCGCTCGATTGCGTCCGCTGACGTAGCAGGGCCGTGAAGTAGCGCCGGATCTCCGACCCCGCGATGTGCGCGGCTTTGCGCTCGCGGCGCGTCGCGATCATCTCGAGGAGCCGGGCACGCCTCCGTGACCATACCTCCCATCGGCGGTGGTCCTTCTCGGGGAGCCCCAACATCGCCAGCATCACCCGCATGGCAAGCGGCTCCGCCACTTCGGCGATCCAGTCGATCGTCCGCCGTCCAGCCGCCCCCTCCACGAGTTCGGCCGCAACGCGCGCGATGGTCTCGTCCAGTGTCCGCAGGCGCGCACTCGTGAAGGCCTTCGCGGCGCATCTGCGCAGCCGCGTGTGTTCGGGCGGATCCACGAGCAGGATGCTGTAGTCGTCCGGGGCCGGCGGGAGCACGCTTCGCGTCGCTTCGCGCCATCTCGGGTTGTTGGAGAAGCGCTCGTGGTCCTTTGCCGCCTCGAGCACATCCTCGTAGCGGGTCAACAGCCAGCTGCCCAGAATGGCGCTCCGATGCACGGGGCTGCGCCTGCGAAGCCTGGCATAGGTCCGATAGGGGTCCTGGATCACGCTCGGCGACAAAGGGTTGTAGGTTGCTCCGCTCGTTGCCCTCTCTCCAATGCCGACGGCGCGTGCGCCCACGCTGCGCCATCGTTGCCGGTTTACTCGCGAGATGGTCTCACGAACGGCTCGTCGAGGCATGTTGCTCTCCCAACTCCCTTCACGGTACAGGCGATGTCGCGCAAGAGACTCTATCCGTCCCTCGGCCGACACCGCACCAATACACCCGTTGCCGAGCAAGTTCCGCGCCCCGCACGTGCAGCCGCGTCCGCATGTCGCGTCAAGATTGCGGACTGTCATACGACTCGCCCGTCAACTACCCCATTTGAGGTAGGACGCTGGCGCTTGCCTGAATGGTCGTATCACATGATTTGAGGCCACGATCTCCGGGACACACACGAAACAGGGCTGGCGGCAGAAACAGCATGATCGCGCAGGACAGGTTCGAGCGGACGTTGGCGTTGCTGCACCGGGCGGCGCTGGGCGATGCCACGTGGGTCTCGGCCGCCGCCTCCGTCAACTCCCTGATCCGGGCGAGCGGCCACAGCCTGGGGTACGGCGAACTGCGTCCGGGGAGCGATCCCGAGGTCTTCCTCGCACGGTCGTTCTCCGGCCGGCAGCGTCGCAGGGACTGGGAAGAGCTGTATTTCGGCCGCTATTGGGGCCAGGATGAGGCGCTGCTGCGGCTCGGCACGCTTCGTCCCGACGAACTGGCCCACAAGCCGGATCTCTACACGGACGAAGAGAAAAAGACCTCGCCCGTGTACAACGACTTTCGGCGCACCACCCGATCGCAGAACGGCCTCTTCATGGTGCTCGACGGACTCGACGGGTGCGGAATCGTGTGGTCCTTTGCCGACTCCATGAAATCCGGAGGCTGGGGATACGACCAGATCCGGGACATCAAGCGCCTGGCGCCCCATATGCGCCACTTCGCGCGCGTCCGGCGCCTGATGATGGACACCGAGGCGCTGGGTGCATCGCTTGCCGATCTGCTGGACAACAGACGGCCGGGGATCGTCCAGCTCGACCGTCGCGGACGGATTCGGGAGGCGAACGACCAGGCCCGGGCCCTCCTGCTGAAAGGCGATGGGCTCCGCGACAGGAAGGGTTCGCTGACCGCCGAGCTGCCGGCGGAAGACGACCGGCTACAGCGTCTGCTGGCGGCCGCCCTGCCCCCGTACGGCACACAGGGCGCCGGAGGCTCGATGAAGATCACGCGCCCGGACACGGGAACGCCGCTGGTCGTCGAAGTCCATCCCGTCGGCGGAATGCGTGCGGACTATCGGGCATGGAAGGTCGGCGTGCTGGTGCTCATCGTAGACCCCGCGAGTCGATCCCGTATAGATCCGGCGTTGGCGGCCACGGTCCTGGGCCTGACGCCCACGGAGAGCCGTGTGGCGGTGGCGCTGGCCGCCGGCCGCTCCGCGGCCGAGATCTCGCAGACTCTGGGCGTGGCGGAGGGTACCGTGCGGGTACACCTGAAGCACGCCTATCGCAAGCTGGGGATCAAAGGCCAGACCGAACTCGCGCGGCGGATCCTGTCGCTGGAGGCCGTACGAGGATCCCCTCGCTCACCCTGATGCTCCACCGCATGGTACCGGCGGGCCGCGGCGGAACTCCGGAAGACGTACGGCCTCTCAATTCATCGTCACGCACTGACATCGGACTTCTTTCGGACGAGGAGGGCAGGCTTCTCCTCGAATCGGAAGCGGAACCACGGCACCGGGGACATTCCCCTGCTGCCCGCGCCGAAGGACCCTCGCCTCGAATCTCATGAACCAACCGCTCAAGGTGCTTTGCGAACTCGGAGGCTGGAAGACGGCTCAGACGTAAGAAGGTCGGCTTGTTCACGGACGCCTTGACGCAACTCATGGCTTCTCGTGTGCATGCCGATCAAATCGTTGACCATTAGCAGGGCCTCGCCAAGAGCTTGGAGCGTAGCCGAGCCGCTAGGCGGCCCCGCCCGTCCACCCGCCAGCTTCCGTCGTGGTGGCGCGCGCCGATCCCCCGAAGAACACCTTAGATTTGGGATCAGACGCCGTACTAGCGATACTCCACGACATGGGCAGACATCGTAAGACGAGCCGTCCACGCTGGACACTCACGCTCCTCGGGTGCACCGGGGTCCTGACCGCCGTTCTCGCCTATGAGGCTTGGGACGCCAGTCGCTCGAGCGTGCGGCTGGCCGAGGAAAGCGTTCGCGATCAGGCGCTGTTCGCCGCCTCGAACTTCGCTTTCGAGGCTCGTGGCGAAGTGGGGCTCGAACTCCTGGAAGAGGGCCTCGCGGTCATCGAGTCTAGCGAGGGCCGCCGCGGCAATCGTCCCCTGACTCTGGGCCGCGTGCGTGAGGCGGCGAGAGCCCGGCGGTGGGATGCCATGGACCAGGCGGCGCTGTTCTTCCGTCTCGACCCTCGCGGTGGCGAACTCTCCGTGGCCGGGGAGGCTGATTCCGCCGAGGTGGCTTGGGCGGTGGGCGAGGTGCGGGAGCACACCCGGCGGAACCCGGACGACTTCGACGTGCGCGTGCTGTTCGCAGCGGGAGGGAGCCGCGTGATGGTGCACGGTCTCTCCTACGAAGGGCGGGGAGACTACACGGTACGAGGCATGATTCTGTCGCCGACCGCATTCCGCCCGGCTCTCGACAGGGCGTTCCGTGAGGAGCCCCTGCTCCCGGAGGCCATCTCGGGCGGGCGGGCGAACGAGGATATTTTTCTCGCCCGCGTCCGAGGGCCATACGGCGAAGTCGTATACGAATCCGCCGGTGATTCATTGTCCGGGATCGCGGTGCGGTACGACTTGGACGAGAGCTTCGGCGGGATGGTGCTGGAACTGGGTGTGCGGGCAGAGGCCATCGATCAGCTCGTCAGCGGCGGCGTTCCGCAGCTGCGCATGCCGTATATCGTCGCGCTGCTGGTTCTGACGTGCGGCCTGCTCGCCACGGCCCTATGGCAACTCCGCCGAGAGGCGGAACTGGCCACTCTGCGAGAAGACTTCGTATCGAGCGTGTCCCATCAGCTCCGCACACCCCTGACCCAGATACGCATGTTTGGCGAGACGCTGGTGCTCGGTCGGGTGAGGGATGAAGCGGAGCGGTCGCGGGCGGCGGAGATCATCGTGGACGAGGCCGACCGGCTCGCGCACCAAGTGGAGAACGTTCTGCTCTTTTCCAGGGGCGAGCGGGACGCGCTGAACCTGAATCCCGTCGAAGCGGGTCTCGGCGCCCTGGTCGAGCGTGTCGCCGAGAGCTTCGAGCCGCTCGCGCGTGTCGCCGACGTCACCGTCGAGCGGCGCATCGAGACCGGCATCGTGTGCGTGACGGACGTCGAAGCGACACGCCAGGCCGTGCTCAACCTGCTCGACAACGCGGTCAAGTACGGTCCGGCCGGCCAGGTAGTTGAGTTCGGCGTGCGATCAGGGGCCCGGGCCGGTTTCGCGACGGTCTGGGTTGAGGATGAAGGGCCTGGCGTCCCCCCTGGACAGGGGGATCGGATTTGGGAGGCTTACGTGAGACTCGACCGCGATCGCGCCTCCGCGACCGCCGGCTCGGGCATCGGCCTCGCGGTGGTTCGCGAGGTCATCGAGGCTCAGGGAGGGACGGTGCGCGTCGAAGAAAGTAGGAGAACCTCCGAGACCGGCGCCCGGTTCGTCATCGAACTGCCGCTTGCCAACAGGTCGACGGAGGCCTGAGATGGCGCGGATTCTGATCGTGGAGGACAACGCGCAGCTGGCCTACGGTCTTCGAAACAACCTGGAGATCGATGGCCATGTGGTCGATGTGGCGGAGGACGGCGCTCGAGGCTTGGAGGCCGCGTTGTCTTGGGAGCCCGATCTCGTGGTCCTGGACCTCATGCTGCCGCAGATGAACGGTTACCAGGTCCTCCGCTCGCTTCGCGACGAGGGCCTCAGCGTTCCGGTCCTGATCCTCTCCGCCCAGGGGGAGGAGGCCGACAAGGTCATGGGGTTTCGCCTCGGGGCCGATGACTACGTCACCAAGCCCTTCGGAGTCCTGGAGCTCCTGGCGCGCGTATCCGCGATTCTCAGAAGAGTCGGAAAGGACGAGCAGCCACTTCGGGTGGAGACCTTCGGAAAGGTTGAGGTTCGCCTCGAGCAACGGTCGGTGCTGCGTGACGGCCGGGAGGTACGCCTCACGCCCAAGGAGTTCGACCTTCTGGTTGCGCTGGTCAGACGCCGCGGCGCGGTGGCGACCCGGATCCAGCTCATGAAGGAAGTATGGGGCTACCCGGCGTCGATCCTGAGCCGGACAGTCGACACACACATCGCCGAGCTTCGTCGAAAGCTCGAAGAGCAGCCACGCGAGCCCCGCCACATCCTGACGGTCCACCGATACGGTTACAGGCTGCGAAGCTAGCTCCGATTCCTCAGGCGCCTCCTCGCAAAGCGAACCAGATTGGCCCGCCGGACCGGGCTTGACATTTCTCTGACCACTTCCGGACCCGGACTCCACCTCTACGCCTCCCCGAGCCCCTATGCTTCCGCGCCCTGGCAAACGTCAGGCCCTTGAAACGGATCCAGGCGCTGGAGGTATGGCATGAAACACGACGACATTGAATTGGGACGGCTGCTGACGCGGCGCGAGGTTCTCGCCGCTCTCGGCGTGGGCGGCGGGGCCCTGGCCGCCGGCCGCTGGGTTCTCGGGAGGGGCGCGGACGTGGCTATGGCCGCCGAAGCGGACGGAACCGCTCGCGCCCTGCCGGCCTGCGTGGCGAGGCCCGAACAGACCGAAGGACCCTTCTTCGTCGACGCGCGGCTCGACCGCTCCGATATCAGGCTCGATCCGTCGACCGGTGCGGTCAGCGAGGGCGTGCCGCTCACGCTCACGTTCAACCTGTCGCAAATCTCCGACGGCGCCTGCTCGCCGCTGCCGGGCGCGCTGATCGACGTGTGGCAGTGCGACGCCGCCGGCGTGTACTCCGGCGTCTCGGACGACGATTTCCCCGCCGGGACGGGCGAACGGACGTTCCTGCGGGGTTACCGGCGAACGGACGACGACGGAGTCGTCCGCTTTACCACGATTTATCCGGGCTGGTACCCCGGGCGAACCGTCCACGTGCACTTCAAGGTGCGCACCGATGTCGCGGGACAGCCGTACGAGTTCACGTCGCAGCTCTACTTCGACGACGCGCTCACCGACCAGGTGCACGCGCTGGCGCCCTATGCGGCGCGGGGACGGCGCAGGACGACCAACGCCGACTACGGGATCTACCGCGACGGCGGCGAGAGCCTGATGGCCAGCGTACGCGAGAACGGCAGCGGCTACGCCGCGACCTTCGACCTGGGTCTCGATCTCACCGATCCCGCCGCCGCCCGGCCCGATGGCCGTCGTGGCAGGCGCCGCGGATCCCGGAGGACCCGATGAGCCCACGTCTCACGGGAACTCTACGAGCCAACGCCTTGCTGTTGGCGGTCTTGGCGGTGTCCCTGACGCCGTCGACGGGAAGCGCGCAGGGACAGACGCCCGAGGCTGGTCCGGAGGACGCACTCCTGCGCGTCTTCCTGGACTGCGAGTCGTGGATGTGCGACTTCGATCACTTCCGTCGCGAAGTCTCGTTCGTGAACTACGTTCGGGACCGGGTGGATGCGCAACTCCACGTGCTGGTCACATCGCAGGAAACCGCGGGCGGCGAAGCCTACGAGATGTATTTCATGGGGATCGAGGAGCGAGCCGAACAACAGGACACCCTGCGCTTCTTCTCGCAGGATAGCGACTCGGAAGACGAGGTTCGAGCCGGTCTGACGCAGACGTTCAAGCTGGGTCTCGTCCGGCACGTCGCGCACACGTCCGCCGCTCCTCTGCTGGACATCCGATACCCGGAGGCGGCGCAAACCCCACAGCAGGAAGCGGCTGCGACAGATCCCTGGAAGCAGTGGGTGTTTCGCGTTCGGGCCGGCGCCGAGATCGACGGTGAGAGCCGCCAGACCTCGCGGGCCTTCGACGGGTTGTTCTCCGCAGGCCGCACGACCGAAGACCTGAAGATCGACGTCAGTTCGTTCGCCTGGTTCGAGAGGGAGGAGTTCGAGTTGAACGACGGCGAGGTGCTGGAAAGCAGGTCACGCAATGTCAACCACGAAGGCCTCATCGTTTGGAGTCTCGGGCCGCACTGGTCCGCCGGCGCCCGCGCGTCGGCCCTCACATCGACGAGAGTCAATCAGGACCTGACCCTTCGGGCGGCCCCGGCGCTGCAGTACAGCATCTTCCCCTACGCCGAGTCGACGCGAAGACAGATCACGTTCCTGTACTCGCTGGGCCTTGCGTCCTTCGACTACGAGGAGGTGACACTCTTCGGAAAGACCGGGGAAACGCACCCGGAACAGCGCATGGAGGTGTCGGCCGCGTTTCAACAACCCTGGGGTGAGATCAACGGCTCGCTCGAAGCCTCGAGCTTCGTCCACGACCCCTCGCTGCATCGGATCGACCTGTTCGCGCGCGTGGAATACCGGCTCGTGAGGGGCCTGAACCTCAACGTGCGTGGAGGTGTAGCCCGGGTGAAAGACCAGATCTACGTGAGCCGGGAAAATACTTCCGACGAAGATATCCTCCTGCGGCGTCGCCAGCTGGGAACCGACTTCGAGTACAACCTGGATGTCGGGTTCAGCTTCACTTTCGGCTCGGTCTTCAACAATGTGGTCAATCCGCGCATGGGATCCAACAGAGGGCGCAGATTCTTCGGTTGACCCGAATTCGGACGTGAACCGCAGGGAATGAACGAAAGAGGAACTCATGAAGCGCACGCAAGCAGGTTCCGTAATGGCCGTCGGCCCGCTCGCTCTCGTCGCCGGTCTGGCACTCGGCGGCTGCCGCGGCGACGCCGCCGAGGGGAGGCCGGCGCTTCCCGATCCACCATCTTCCGATGCGCCTTCCGCCGCGACGGGCATGTCGCCGGAGCGCATGGCCGACGCCGCGCGCAACTTCCTCGCCGCCCTCTCCCCGGAGCAGCGGGAGGCGGCCGAGTTCGCCTTCGACGCCGATGCGGAACGCACTCGCTGGAGCAACCTTCCGGCGTCGATCGTCACCCGGTCCGGCGCGCGGTTGGGGGACCTGACCGATGAGCAGCGGCGCCGGCTGCACCATCTGCTGCGCGCGTCGACGAGCAGTCAGGGGTATCAGAAGATCGCCGGCGTGATCCGGCTGGACGAGGTGCTCCACGAGGAAGCATCGGCGGCCGTCGCGAGCGGTGAAGAGCGGGTCCCGGAACGCCTGCTCGAAAGCTGGACGTCGGCCAACTACTGGATCGCGGTCTTCGGGCAGCCCGGCGACCCGGCCTGGGGCTGGTTGATCAACGGGCACCACATGGCGGCCAGCTTCACCGTGGTCGGCGACAGGATCGCGTTCACGCCGCTGTTCCTCGGCGCCGAGCCGCACGAGATCGAGCGCGGCCTCGAGGCGGGCTGGAGGGTGCTCGCCAACGAGGGCGAACGCGGGTGGCGGCTGTTGCAGGCCTTGAGCGCGGAGCAGCGGGCGGTCGCGGTACTCGGTGGCGAAATCCCGTTTGACGTGCTGACCGGCCCGGGCCGCAAGGGAAGCCTGAGCGAGTTCTCCGGGCTACGAGCGTCCTCGTTGAATGAGGTGCAACGGACGCTGATGTGGGAACTGGTGCAGGAATACGCGGCCAACGCGGACGACGCCGCAGCCGACGCGCAGCTCGATAAGATCCGCGCCGATGGTCTGGATGCGCTTCATTTCGCCTGGATCGGTCCGACGGATGACCGGACGGCACGCTACTACTACCGGGTCCACGGCCCCTCGGTCCTGATCGAGTACATCGTCGAGGAAGGAGTCGGCGGGAACGCCGCGAACCATGTGCACAGCATCATGCGCGACCCCGGCAACGACTACGGCGAGGACTGGCTCGGCAAGCACTACGAAGAACATCACGAGCGGTAACGGGAATGAAGAAGCCGGTTCTCCGACGATCAATCTAGATGCGGTCCCGGTGGACCAACTGGCCCCATCGGTCCTTCACATGCAGCCAGCGCAAACGAAAGGGGATTGTAATCCTGGCCGCTCCAACTCAAGGCCCTGAGGGACATCGGCGACCTCCGCGAGCGGATGGCGCGGGTGGAGGAGCGTACCGAAGACCCGCAGCGCCCAACGACAAGCGGAGGAGCCCAGTGAGTCCGAAGACCTGCACCTGGAAGGGCGCGACTCCCTTCCATTGCCATCGCAACTCAAGCGCGACGAACCGCCTCAGCGAACAGGCCGACCTTCTGGAGCGCTACACCAACGCATACAAGCCCCGTGGCTGCAACCGAAAGAGGCGTGGCTGACCCCCAATGAGGCGCCGGATGAGACTGGCCTCCGTCGCACTGATCGCCTCAGCGCTCGCGGCGACCGCGTGCGGCGACATCACAACCGGCAAACTGACTGGCGCTTCGAGTGGCCCTGGTGATCGCTCACGAGACGGGACACCGCATCGGCGCCATCAGTCAACTGCGGTGGTCGGACGTCGACATGGAGCACGAGACCATCCGGTGGCGGGGCGAGCATGAGAAGACAGGCTACGAGCACCGGACACCGGTGACGGCCGAGGTGCTTCAAGTGCTGGAGGAGGCGCGGGTGCGGGTGGCACTCCCTGAGGCGGAAGTTCGCCTCCGACCTCATTGACCAGCCGCTCAAGATCCTCTGCGAACGCGGGGGCTGGAAGACCGCCCGAACGGTGCTCCGGCGCTACCGGACAGCCGATCAGGACCAGCTCGCGAAGGCCGGCGAGGACCGCCGGATAGCCCGTTCATGACCAGTTCAGCGGGAATAATGGCGGGAATTCGGTCATCCCGAATCGCGTAAGTCCAGTGGAGCCGATCGGATTCGAACCGACGACCTCCTGCTTGCAAAACGTCGATCAGGGTTTGTAATTTAAGGCAAGAAATTACGTAAAGTCAACTGGGACTGCACGATCTGCCGTTCTTGCCGATAGGTCTAATCGGAGTCTACTCTACTGAAACAGCGGGAAAACGGCGTCAAATGGCGGGAATCCGACGCCCGAAACTCCCTAATTTCTCTTGCACCCGCGGACCTCACGCTTATCAGGCGGTCTAAGAATGGGACGGCACCGAAGGCGGCGGTCGAAGGTTGTCATCGCCTGCCCGCGAGACATGCTTCCCAGTCCGGTGGCGTTACGTGACGTAAAGCGATATGATACAGTATGTTATGATCTTGCATGATGGCCTCTGGTCACCCCTGCAATCACCCTTTCCGCGCCGGGTAGCGGAATCCGTGGACCGCCGCCGGTCCCCCGTTTTCCCGTTCGGTCGTCCCGTGAAACCCTCTCTCATCCGATAAGGTCTCCCGGGAAGGACGCGGCTCGGCTCGTGGCGATGCGGAGTTGACGCGGAGGCCGCCTCCTCAAGCTATCGTAACAGGGTGGAGCACATGACCACACCAGGGGCGAGGGGAACAGAATGGTGAACGATCTCGGCTTTTTCTTCGTCGTGCTGGTCGTCTGGTGGATCGTGCTTGAGCGCCCCCCGGCGAAGGTGGTCGTGAAGCGACTCGGTTTCGCCGCACTGATGGTTGCGTCGTTCTGGGGCTCGTTGTGGTTCGTGTCGGTTCCCCGCCATCCCTGGGCCATGTGGATCGTGTGGCCCATCTGGGCGCTCATGGCTGCCACGGCCGCCTACATTTCCGTACGCGTTGTCCAGGTAGTGGGCGGTGGATTCTTGCTCGGACTGCGGGACTGGCAGCGCGAGAAACGGCACTCGGGACATTGATCGGTTCCGTGATCGCCGGAGGTCGGTAGCTGCCGCTGCGGTCCTCGTCTCGTGTACTGGCTTGAGCCACGCTTCGGTGGTCAAGCCAGAGTACCCCCGGTATTACACGGGGGCTGGCGAGGGGCTCCGCCCCTTCGATCCCCAAGAGCGCCGCGCGACCGAAGGGCCCGCGATCCTGAAGCAGACCCAACGCGGCCTCAAGGGGGCGCAAGCTCAGCGCACCCCATCAGGCAGACGCTTCACCACGACATAGGACACGTCGAAGTCATCCGTCTCCACGAAGGCAACCAGTCCGTCGGGACCGA
>VXMR01000046.1 GCA_009841005.1 Gemmatimonadales bacterium | reverse complement strand
CCCCCCCCCCCCCCCCCCCCCCCTACCCCCGCCCCCCCCCCCCGCGGCCAAACCCCCCCCGGGGGGGGCCCCCCGGGGGGGGGGTGCGGGCCCGACCGCGCTCCGCGCCATGCGGCGCAGCGTGGGCAGCATGGAGACGATGATCTCGTGGCGGAGCGAACTCACGGCGGTCGATTACGGCAACGCGCCCATCGACAACCTGAGCGTGGAGCGCAGCATGCCGCCGATCCGCCGAATGGTGCGCGAGATCGCGGAGACGGGCGCCATCCCCGTGATCATCGGGGGAGACCACTCGATCGAGTTCGCCAACGTGGCGGGACTCGCGGATGTGTACGGCAAGGAGAACGTCGGCGTCATCCACTTCGACGCGCACTACGATGCGGGGGACGCCCGGCACGGCCACCTGATCTCGCACGCGCAGCCGGTGCGCCGCCTCATCGATGACGGCCACATCCTCGGCCGGAACTTCATCCAGGTGGGGTTGCGGGGCAGTTGGCCGGGGCCGTCGGGCTTCGAGTGGATGCGGGCGAACGACATGCGGTACCACACGATGGCCGAGATCGACCGGGACGGCTGGACGAACGTCATGACGGAAGTCCTCGACCAGGCGAACGAAGGCCCCGAGTACCTGCACATCTCCTTCGACATCGACGTCATGGACCCGGCCTACACCTCGGGCACGGGGACGCCGGTGCCGGGCGGACTGACGCCCCGCGAGGTGTTCTACATGGTCCGCGGGCTCTGCTCGGAGAACAACGTGGTGGGCTTCGACCTGGTCGAGCTCAACCCGCTGGTCGACCCGGGCTACACGACCATGCTCAACGCCAAGAAGATCGTCGACGAGTGCATGACGGGCATCGCCCTCCGGAAGCTCGGCCTCGGAAACCGCGACTACCTGAGCCCCCTCACCCGCGACGACGGCCGCCGGTAGCCGCCCGCGCGCGCGGAAAAAGGACTGGATGACGAAACCCCATGGACCGGGCGATCCCCGACTCGCGGCGGCTGAGTGAATCTCGAGGTCTTCGTCGTCGGGGGGATTCTCGCGGTCGCGGTGGTCCTGTTCGTCACCGAGAAGATCCGGGTGGATCTGGTCGCGTTGATGGTGATGCTGGGACTCGTGGTGACCGGCATCCTCGAGGGCGAGCAGGCGGTCATGGGCTTCGCCAACGAAGCGGTCATCACGATCGCCTCGGTCCTGGTTCTGAGCGGAGCGCTCACGCGGACCGGGGTGGCCCATTTCATCGGCCAGCGCGTTCTCGCGGCATCGGGCGATGGAGTCGGCCGCCTCGTCGCGGTGATGATGGCCACGGTGGGCCTCCTGTCGGGAATCATGAACGACATCGGGATCACGGCCCTCATGCTGCCGGTCGTGCTGGACATGGCCCGCCGCACGGGGACGCCGCCGTCCAAGCTGCTCATGCCCCTCGCCTTCGGATCCCTGCTCGGCGGGATGACGACCCTGATCGGGACCGCGCCGAACATCCTCGTGAACGGGGCGCTGCAGGACGCCGGGTTCGAGCCCTTCGGGATGTTCTCGTTCACGCCCGTCGGGCTGACCGCGCTCGCGGTCGGAATCGTCTACATGACTTTCCTCGGCCGGCGGCTGTTTCCGGACCGGGATCCGAAGAAGGAATCGACTCCCGCGGATCTGGGGGGACTCTACGACCTGCGCGGCCTGATCGGCATGCTGAGAGCCCCCGACGATTCGACCCTGGCGGGCAGGACGCTGCAGCAGAGCCGGCTGGGCCAGGCCCTGGGCCTCAACGTGGTCGCCGTGCAGCGAAGCGGGCAGATGATCCTCGCGCCCGGGACCGACTTCGTTCTGGGCGGGGGAGATGAGCTGGTCGTCGAAGGCACCCTCGAGCGGTTCGAGGCCCTGCGCGCATGGAAGCACCTGGAGATCGAGTCGCGGGACCGAACGCTGGAGCGGATCGCCGACGCCTCCATCGAGGTGGCGGAGCTGGAGTTGGCGGAAGATTCGCCGCTGATCGGGCAGACCGTTCGAGAGGCGGACCTGCGCCGGACCCGCGGCCTGCACGTGCTCGCGATTCTGCGGGGAGATCGGGCGCATCGCACGGGATTGCGGCTGATGACGCTCGCTCCGGGGGACCGTCTGCTGGTTGCGGCGAAGAGCGGGCGCCTCGCCGCGCTGGGGGAGGACCGGACCTTTGGAGCCGTCCATTCCGTGCCGGCAGGAGAACTGCTTCCCCGCTACCGGCTGGAGCGCCGGATCCAGAGCGTCAGAATCTCCGAAGAATCGCTGCTCGCCGGTCAGCTGCTCGCGGAAACCCGGTTGGCCGATGCATTCGGCTTGACGGTGGTGGGGATCCTGCGGGCCGATGAAGAGCTTCTCATGCCGGATCCGGACACGAAACTCGAGGGAGGGGACGTCCTCCTGCTCCGGGGGCGGTTCGAGGATCTCGAGATTCTGGGGGGGCTCCAGGGATTGACGGTGGGCGACAACCGTCCCCTGGACTTCAGCCGGCTGGAGTCGGACACCGTCGGCCTGGCGGAGGCTTCGCTTTCTCCGCGCACGACATTCGCGGGAAAGACGATCGAGGAACTCGGGTTCCGCAAGAACTACGGTGTTTCCATCCTTGCGATATGGCGGAATGGAGAGATCTACCGGAGCGGGCTCCCGCGGATGGAACTGCTCCCGGGCGATGCGTTCCTGCTTTACGGCGACAGGAACAAGCTCGCGCTCCTGGTGGAACACCCGGACTTCCTCGTCATGACCGAGGGAGCGGCGGAGGTGGTGCGAAGCCGGAAGGCTCCGGTCAGCGCCGTCATCATGGCGGGCGTCCTGGCTTCGGTGGTCTCGGGCCTGCTGCCGATCTTCATCGCGGCGCCGATCGGAGCGGTCGCGATGGTGCTGACGGGTTGTCTCAACATCGAAGAGGCCTATCGGTGCATCGAACTGAAGGCGGTGGTCCTGATCGCGGGGATGCTGAGCCTGGGACTGGCGATGCAGGAATCCGGAACGGCCGCGCTGGTGGCCGAGGCGGTGCTGGGATCTCTGGCGGACTTCGGACCTCTGGCCGTGGTGGCGGGACTTTTCCTGATCACCGCGCTGTCCGCTCAGATGATGCCGACGGCGGCGGTGGCGGTCCTCATGTCGCCGATTGCTCTCAGCACGGCCACGAGTGAAGGACTCTCGCCCCAGGCGCTGATGATGACGGTCGCGGTGGCAAGTTCCTGCGCCTTCATGAGTCCGGTGGGCCACCCCGTCAATCTGCTGGTGATGGGTTTCGGCGGATACCGATTCGTCGATTTCATCAAGGCGGGATTCCCGCTGCTGGTCCTGGTCATGGCCGTGGTCCTGACCGTCCTCCCCCTCGTATGGCGGCTCGTGCCCGCAGGCTGAAGCCGCGCGTCGTGCCCTGACCTTGTAGAATCGTCCCCCTCGCCGCACGACGCCTGTCCATTCCCACGCTCGGGCGAACCCGGGGGCGACCCTGAACTCGACTCATGAGGAGAGTGCATACATGAGAGTCCGTCTTGCCCTGCTGGGGCTCCTGACGTCGGTCCTGGCGGGGTGCGCGAGCATTCCGAGCGAAGCGCCGGAGTTGTCGCAGGCCCTCGGTCAGCGCCTCAGGGCTCTGGAGAACGCCAACATCACGCTCCTGCAGCGGTATTTCGACCTCAAGCGCCGTGAGGTCGACCGCTTCATCGACGAGACGTTCGTGCCGGAGTTCGCCCGGAGGATTTTCAGCAGACGGGACGTGGCCGCGGAGTGGCGCCGCATCGTCGAGAGCGAGAGCGAAGCCGAGCGCCTCCGGTTTCTGGTCGACGCCGGCCCGGCACTGCAGCAGGAGATCAACCGGATGCGTGTCGAGCTCGTGGTGCCGCTCGATGAGCTGGAGCGTCTCATCCGCCGGAGCATCGAACGGGAGTATGACGAGGCGGCGGCGATCAACAACACGCTCACCAGCTTTCTCTGGTCGGCGGCCGAGGTCGCCGGGAACCGTGATCGCTTTCTCGAGGCCGCGGGCGTGACGGAAGACCGGGTCTACGGGGTGATCGACGGGGTCGACAGCGCGGTGTCGAGCCTCCGCGCGGGTGTCGACGACGCCGCCGAGTATCTACGCAGGATCGAAGCGGCCAAGGCGATCATCACGGGCACCGAACCGAATGAATAGGAGAACGAGCATGGGCCTGAACTGGAGCGAGATCGCTGCGGAGGCCAGGCAGGAGACCGCGCGTGACCTGGCTGGCGACATCTCGTCGCTGACCATGATGACGGATCGCGAGATCAACGAACTCTTTCCGAAGCCCAGCGACAAGCAGCGGCTGGCGGAGCTGATGGAGATCGTGAACGGCGCCGGCTCGCGCAACGAGAAGATCAACGGAATCGTCGACAACATCGAGGACCTGGCTGGCGTGATCCTGAAGGTCGTCGCAAAAACATAGCCATGACATCCCGCCCGTCTTCCACCGCGGCAGAGGCCGACCCGCACGAACTCCTCGCCCGTATCCGGGCCCGTCAGGTCTGGAGCCGCAGGGCTCGAGGCACGACCCTGGTGCGGATGGGGCCGCTCAGGAGGCCGACTTCCAGGCCGTCGGCCGGCAGCTCGTCGGATTCCGGCTCCAGTCGCCATTTCCGGGCCAGAGCGGCCAGTCCGGACACCAGCACGGCCATA
>VXMR01000081.1 GCA_009841005.1 Gemmatimonadales bacterium | reverse complement strand
TCCGCGCCTCCCGCCCGCTCCGCGTCCCCCTCCCGACCGCGCTGGCGGCGGGGCTGGCGCTCGGCTGCGCCCAGGCTCCCGAGGCCTCGCCGGACACGGGGGCTACGGACGCGGCGGAGACGACGCCGAACACCCTCACGGACGCCGAGCGCGAGGCGGGCTGGCGGCTGCTCTTCGATGGAGAGACGACCGCGGGCTGGCGCGGCTACGGCCAGGAGACCTTCCCGGACACCGGCTGGGCGGTGATCGACGGCGCCCTCGTCGTGGGCGCGACGGCCACAGATCCCGACGTGGCCATCGGCGGAGACATCGTCACCACCGAAGCCTTCACGGACTTCGATCTCAGGTTCGAGTTCATGCTCTCGGAGGTGGCCAACAGCGGCGTCCTCTACCGGGTGATTGAGGAGGAGGGCGCCGCGATCTGGCACAACGCGCCCGAGTACCAGGTGCTCGACGATGCGGCCTACATCGAGATGGGCACGATGGACATGCACACGCACCTGACCGGCGACAACTACGACCTCCACGCCTCGGGCGAGAAGACGCTGCGGGGGCCGGGTGAGTGGAACGAAGGCCGGATCCGCGTCCAGAACCACCTCGTCGAACACTGGCTGAACGGCGCAAAGACCGTCGAGTACGAACTGGGGTCCACCGAATGGGAGGCGCTCGTCGCCGCGAGCAAGTTCGCCCCCTATCCCCGCTATGGCCGTGCCGCCTCCGGGCCGATCGGCCTCCAGGATCACGGGCGCAACGTCTGGTACCGCAACATCCGGATCCGTCCCCTCGAACCCGTCTCCCTCTTCAACGGCGAGAACCTTGAGGGCTGGCGCGTGCACGGGACCGAACTCTGGTACGTGGAGGACGGCGAGCAGGGTGGGGAAATCGTGTGCGAGAGCGGCCCCGACGCCGAGTACGGCTACCTCGCGACCGAGGCGACGTACCGCGACTTTGACCTCACCGTCGAGTTCAAACAGGAGGCGGACGGGAACAGCGGCGTCTTCCTGCGCTCGAGCGTGGAGGGCACGACCGTCAGCGGCTGGCAGGCGGAGGTCGCGCCCCCGGGCCTGTTCACCGGAGGCATCTACGAATCGTACGGCCGAGGCTGGCTCGTGCAGCCCGACCCGGAACTCGACGCCGCGCTCCGCATGGGCGACTGGAACACGATGCGGATCCGGGCCGACGGCGACCGCGTCGCCACGTGGCTGAACGGCACGAAGATGGTGGACTTCGAGGACGAGCGGATCGGCGACGCCGGGGGTTCCGTCGCGCTCCAGATTCATGACGGCGGCGGCATCAGGGTCCGCTGGCGCAATCTGAGCATCACGAACCTCGCCAACTGACTTCAACCAGCGTGAAATCAAGCGCGAACTCAGAGGAGATTAGATGAGATTCAGCCGCGCGGTGTGGATCACCCTGCTGGCGGGTTGCGGGGGCGAGACCGGGGGTGCGTCCGCCCCGTCGCCCGCAGAGGACCGTCCGCTCCAGGCCGATTTCGAGGAGGTGTACCGGATCGGGGGGATCGCCGCCGAGGGGTGGGACGCGTTCACGGAGATCGCGGACCTGGCCTTCGATGCGGGCGGGCGGCTCTACGTCCGCGACGAAGCCGCGTCCTCCACCCGCATCGTGGTCGTGGATGGCGTCGGAGGCCTGGTGGCCGAGTTCGGGCGCAGGGGCGACGGTCCGGGCGAGCTTCGCGACGTGGGGCACATGGTGGCCCGGCCCGGGGGAGGGGTTGTGATCGTCGACAACGGTCACCGCGCCTACCTCCTGTTCGGCCCCGATGGGTCGTTCGAGCGCACGGTCCGGTTCGCGATCGAGGGCGCCTCGGAGACCGCCTCGGCGGAGACCGTGCGCGCCGCCCGGGAGGGGGAAACCCTGTTCCTGACTCGAAGCCCGAACGCGCGCTTCAGCAACGGGGAAGCGTCCATCGAGGCCGGCGACCGCACCATCTACCGCACGTCGCTCGCCGACGCGGCCGAGGCCACCGCGGACGAGGCCACCGCGGTGCCCTTCGCGGAAGGGTGGGAGGCGCAGCCGGAGCAGGAGGTCACGATGGAGGCGGCGGATCCGTCGGACATGTTCGACGCTTTCGGCGACGCGTTCATGGGGTTCGTGCCGGACCTCGTGTTCGATGTCCTCCCAGGCGGCGGCGTGGCGTACTCGGATTCCTCCGCCTACGCGATCAAGATCCAGCCGACCCCCGGGGCTCCGGTCCGTGTCATCGGCCGCCCCCTCCAGCCCGAGCCCGTCACGGAATCGCTGCGGGAGCGCGCCCGGGCCCGGATGCTGGAAGCTCTGGAAGCCTCGGCTACCGGACAGTTCAACGGCCAGTCGTTCGACGATCTCCCGCCGGAGGTTCGCGCGCAGGTGGCGGCGATGCTGGAGGAGATGATGGCCGGGATGCGCGACGCAATGGCGAACGCGGACTTCATGCCGGAAGTGCCCATCGTGCGGGACCTGCGGACGACGTGGGAGGGGGCGATCTGGGTTCAGCGCTGGGGGAGCGACCCCCTGGCGCAGATCGATGCTGAGGCCCCAGTCGTGGCCGGAGGGCCGGAAAGGGAGGAGGCAGCGGCCGGTTGGATCGATGTTCTCTCGCCGGAGGGCGAGTACATAGGCACTCTGGCGCTGGAGGAGACGCCCATGCCCGACGCGTTCGGGCCCGGCGGCCTCGTCGCCTTCGTGGAGACGGACGAGTTCGATGTCCCGACGATCATCCTGAAGCGGCTGCCGCCGACCACCCCAATGGAGCTGGGGTCGCCCGCCCCGGGTGGCTCAGGCGACGGTGGTTAGCGTAGTGGTTAGCGCGGCGTTTGACCGGGGCTTCGCCCGTTGCGTACCCTTTTGCGAACGAGTCCTCCCGCAAGGAGCGATGTGATGCCGCACACCACGCGGATCTTGTCTCTCGCCCGGAGATCTTCCGTCCTGCCCGTCCTCATGTTGCTCTCCGCCGGCGGGATGGCGGCGCAGGACGGCGGGCCCGCCGCGACCGCACGCCATGCCGCGACAGGGACGCCGGGCGTCGAGGCGGACGACGTGACCTTCAGCCGTGACATCGCGCCGATCCTGCAGCGGGCCTGCGTCCGCTGCCACCGCGACAACGGCGTCGCCCCGATGCCGCTCGTCACCTACGACGACGTCCAGCCGTACGCGAGCATGATCGCCCGCCGCACCCAGATCCGGGACCGGGCCGGCGCCATGCCGCCGTGGTACGTCGAGAAGGACATCGGCATCCAGCACTTCAAGGATGACATGTCGCTCGACGAGTGGGAGATCGAGGCGCTCGACGCCTGGCGGCGCGCCGGCACCCCCGAGGGCGACCCGGCGGACCTGCCGCCCCCGCTCGAGTTCGACGACGACGTCGTGTGGGCCGCGGGCGAGCCGGACCTGATCGTCAAGCTCCCCGAGGTGGTCGTGAAGGGCGACGCGCCCGACTGGTGGGGGGACATCGAGAGCGTGCCCACGGGCCTCACCGAGGACCGCTACGTGAAGTCCGTCGAGATCCGCGAGGTGAACGACGTGCCGCAGCGGCGCGACGGGGAACACGGCGGGCGCCATACGGTCGGCGGACGGTTCGTCGTCCACCACATGATCTGGAGCACGCGCGTCCTCGAGGGCCAGGAGACGGGGCCCGGCTCGCGGCGCGCCTCCACGGACACCGGCTGGCCGGTGCACGAGGTCGGTCGCGAACCCGACCTCTTCGACGACGACGCGGGCCGCCTGCTCAGGGCGGGCTCCTCGGTGGTGTCGAACTCCGTCCACCTCCACTCCAACGGCCGCGACACGCGCGCCCACCTCGAGATCGGCTTCCGCTTCCATCCGGAGGACTACGAGCCGAAATACCGGCGGAGCGTCTTCGGGCTCGGCAACGGAAGCGACATCGACATCCGGCCCGGGGTGGCGGGGCAGGAACTTCACGCCTACAAGGTGCTGAACCAGCACACCAAGCTCGTGACCTTCGAGCCGCACCTGCATGCGCCCGGCATGCGCATGTGCCTCGAGGCGATCTGGGGCTTCAACGTCGAGACGCTGAACTGCGTCGGCTACGACCACAACTGGGTGCGCGGCTACACCTACGCGCAGGACCACCAGCCGCTCCTTCCGAAGGGGACCGTCCTCCACATCATCGGCTACATGGACACCTCGGAGGCGAACCGGAACGTCCCGGACACGCGCAACTGGCAGGGTTCGGGGAACCGTTCCGTGGCGAACATGTTCATCGACCTCGGCATGCGCGTGGAGATGTCGGATGAACAGTTCGTGGAGGAGATGGCGATGCGCCGGCACCGGCTCGCGCTCGGCCCCAACGACCACGTCGTCGGCTGCCCGCTCTGCATGGTCATCCCGGCCAACGGCGACATGAGCTACTTCGCCGACGCCGAGTGGTGGCAGTCCGATGCCGCCACCGAGGCCGAGTCTTCCGGCGAAGGCGAATCGGGGTCCGGGGATGGCCGCGATCCCGGCGACCACCGGGAACGGTGATCGTGGCCGAACCGGTTTCCATGCCCCGGGTCGCGCGGCCCGGGGCGCTGGCCGTGCCGCTTCTGGGGCTGATCCTCGCCGTGTCCGCGCTTCCCGCCGCCGCCCAGACCTACGCTCGGGGACAGAACGTCGCGCCGGCGTACGAGGGATGGGAGCAGAACGAGGACGGGTCGTTCAACTTTCTCTTCGGCTACATGAACCGGAACTGGCTCGAGGAGATCGACGTCCCCGTGGGGGATGACAACGTGTTCTCGCCGGGCCCCGCCGACCGGGGGCAGCCGACCCACTTCCTCCCGCGCCGCAACCGCTTCGTGTTCAAGGTTCGCGTGCCCGCCGACTGGGGCGACAGGGAACTCGTGTGGACGCTCACGAGCCACGGGGTCACCGAGAAGGCGTACGCCACGCTGCGGCCCGACTACATCGTCGACAACACGGTGATCATGTCGGAGACCGGCGCGCTCGGCGCGGGTTCCAGCAACGCCGAGATGCGGTCCAACGAACCGCCGAAGATCACGCTCGAGGGCGAGCGCACGCGTGAGGCGATCGTCGGTCAGCCGGTCACGGTGAGCGTCATCGTGGAGGACGACGGCCTGCTGCGGGCGTTCCGGCAGGGTCCGCCCGACCCGCCGGAGACCGCGGAGGACTCCGCGCGCGTCGACTCGATCGCGAACGCGTTCCCCAGCTTCAGCGGCCGCCAGCTCCGGCCCCCCTCGCGCGTGACGGTGCAGAAGGTGAACGGCCTCTTCATGTCGTGGTTCGTCTACCGCGGCGAAGGGGAGGTGACGTTCGACCCGCCGCAGGTGAAGGTGTGGGAGGACACGCGCACGGGCGCGAACTCGCCATGGGCGCCGCTCTGGCGCCCCCCGGACCTGCCGGAAGGTGGCCGCTGGACGGTGACTGCGACCTTCCTGCAGCCGGGGACCTACATCCTCCGCGGCCGCGCCGACGACGGCGGCCTGTTCGCCGATGAGGAAATCACCATCGTGGTGCGCCCCGCCGCCAGCTGACGGCCACCGGGGTGCGGCTGACGCGGGCGCCGTGCGGGCGGCCGGTGTCACGATTCCCGCTCCCGAGTCGTTCTCAGGTTTCCGGCGAACTGGGTCCGGCGGATTGAGCCGCCGGGCCGTCTCGCCTTCTTTCCTGAAAAGTATGCATCGCAATGATCCTGCTCCTGGCGGATACGTGCGCCGATGCCGAGCGCATACGGCAAACCGTTGATGACGCCGCCATCATAGTCGGCGACGCGAGCGAACTCACTTCAGCCGACAGCCGGACCGACTGTATGATTATCGGCTGCCGGAGCCGGTTCATCGAGGACAGAATCGTACTGATCAAGGACATCGGGCGGAGACTCCCGTTGATTCCGGTCATCCTGGTGACGGATCGCGATATCAGCGTCCCTCGTTTGTTGCGCGGTGTGAATATCTTCTCTCTCGTCTGGTTCGATGATGTTCAGACCCAACTCCAATCCCAGGTCGAGGAGGCTCGCCACACCGTCGCGCTGTCACGCCTGTCCGAGACGGTCCGGCGATCCGGGCTGCCGCCGGCCCTCCGCGCGAGCCTCGTCCATAGCTTTCAGAGGGCCAGGAGCATGCCTGTGCGGAACGTCGCCGAGCTGGCGCAGGCCGTACGCCGCTCTCCGATCACGATCTCGCAGCAGTTCAGGATACACGCGGGAGGCGTGACGACGTTGAGTTCGTTCATCGGCGGGCTCGTGCTGCTCCGGGCGCTCCAGCTTCGTCTTGCAGGTTCCACATGGACGAAGGTGAGCGAGCATCTCGGGCTTGCCCGCGCGACCCTGAATCGCAGATCCCGCGCCTGGCTCGGATGCACGCTCACCGAACTCGAACGGATCGCACCGGAGCACCTGCTCGCGTCGTTCGTGTCGAAGTACCTGCGGCCGCTGCTGGAAGAGACCGTCTCGGAGGCCGTGGCGAAGCGGCCGCCGACGGACTGACCGGGCTGCCGTAAAGCCTTACCATCGTTGTTGTTTCCTTCCCATCACTTTCGCCCCTGATTCATCGATCTTGTCTCTTTCTTCGCTGCCGACACATGGCCAGCATCAGGTCCGAAAACGCCGGAGTCCCGCTCGCCACGACTCGACCTCGCCCCGGACGTGAGCGTGCCGATCCGGTCCTGGGCCTGTTTCACGCCGACTCAGGTCCGCCGATGAACATCGATCCGTGAAGCGAAAACCGGAATGACAAAAACTCCCAAGTGGTCCCGCCTGATCCCCCTGGCCATCGCGTTGAGCGCTTGCCAGAACGACACGGTTGATCCGGCGGCCAGCAGAGCTCCGGCGAACGCACCCCGCGCGAGCCTCGACGCCCGCGCGGACTCATCCAAGCTTGTGTCCGCTCCGGGCGAGAAGGTGCCGAACTCCTACATCCTGAAGACTCACACGGACAAGGATGCCCGCGCAGTCGCCGCGCAGCTTGCGGCGGAGCATACGGCCACCGTGAAGTACGTCTACCCGAGCCTGCCGGGGCTCGCGGTCACGCTGCCGAACCCCGACGATCTGCCCAAGCCCACCGACCTGAGCAAGCTGCTGGAGGACCGGCGAATCGTCCGAGTGTCCGAAGAGCGCATCCTGCAAGCGACCGGTCTGTTTCCATCCCGGCCATCCGAGGAGACGAGCCTGGACACGCAGACGGCGGGGGTAGGATGGAATCTGGATAAGCTGGATTCTCGTGAATTCGCTACGAACGGCACGTATCGTTACGAAGAGACAGCGTCATCGGTACCCGTATATGTAATCGACAGCGGAACGATATCCCACGGCGAGTTCGGCGGACGCGTCCTTCCTGGCGTGGATCTTGTAGGATTAAGCGACGGTCGAGGCGACTACAGCGGCCATGGTACGGCGGTTGCAAGTGTTATCGGAGGCAACACCACCGGTGTGGCGAAGACGGTACAGCTGGTCCCCGTCAGAATAACACATAATCGCGAAGCTGATGAAAGCACGTTCATCGCAGGTATCGAATGGGTGATCGCCCGCAATATGGGCTTCGGGGTGGCAAACATAAGCTTCGCAACTCCAGACACCGTTGACGCCGATGTGGATGAGATTGTACAACGACTCGTGGCTGACGGGGTTACAACCGTGGTGGGGGCGGGAAATTACGATAAAGACGCATGCAAAGTGTCACCCGCTCGACTGACTGAAGTCATCACTGTGTCGGCCGTAGATTCCAACGGAAACCGCTCCGTGTTCAACTCGGAAGAGCACCCCGCGGCAACTTACGGGGCATGTGTTGATATCTGGGCACCCGGCAACGACGTTCGCGCCGTATACAGCCAAACGCATGAGATTCATCTTTGGTCTGGCACGTCCGTGGCAGCGCCACATGTAACGGCCGTAGCGTGGCTGATACTCCGCGAAGAAAACAATCGGGCGTCTCCCGCTCACATCAAGGATGTGATCCTGTCGAGCGCGACGGAGGGCAGGTTGAACGTAAACGGGCCGAACAGGTTCCTCTACGCGCCGCGCTCTGTCGCGTGGATCAGCGGACCGTCCTCGGTCACGTCGAGCGGAAGTCAAACGTGGAGCGGAAGAGGGTGGGGCGGCTACTCGCTGACGTACCTGTGGGAAACCAGCACCGACGGTGGAACAACCTGGACCGCCGCCGGTACTGGTGATCGATACACACGTTCGTTCAACAGCAGAGAGAACTATACACTGACATTGCGATTGACCGTGACGAACGACTTTGACGAACAACCCTCGGTCACATGGACGATCCCGGTCGACACCGGCTGCGGCGAGACGGTATGCCCTGGGTGAGTGGGCTGCGGAGGTTCCGGCTGCTACCACTGGTAGCGCTCTCGCTACTGGCGGCATGCGACGAGGCGGTGCTAGAGGGCAGTCCGGCTCCTTGCTCGGCTCTGATCGAAGTCGAACCACGCTTTGACATCGTAGTTCGGGTGGCTGAAGTGCGGCGGGTTCACGTGCAAATCCGGCAGCTTCCGGACCGGGAGCCGAACTACTACCGCGGTTGCCCCGAGTGGTCAGTCGCGCGACTGACCTGGACGATCGACGATCCCAACGTAGCTCGGATCGTCGAATACAGCACAGGCGTTTGGACCATCACAGGGTTGGCAGTCGGCGAAACATCGATCCGCTTGCGGCATCATAGTCCGTTCACCGAAATCTCTAAGCGACTCAAAGTCGTGGAGCAACCCTCGGTCACATGGACGATCCCCGTCGACACCGGCTGCGGCGAGACCGTATGCCCGGGGTGAGGGGCTTGTGGCGAGTCCGGCAGCCGTCCGCGGTAGCGCTTCTCTTCCTGGTGGCGTGCGGCGGGGCCGAGGTCGTATCCGGGCATTTGCCGTTTCCTTGTTCGACCGTGATCGATCTCCAGCCAGATCTCGAACCAGGCGATGAGATCGTAGTTCCAGTGGGTGGATCGAAGAGGGTTCGCGTACATATCCTGAACCGGCGCCGGTGGGGCAGGGACCGTGAATTCCACTCAAACTGTTCCTATCTGTTCGTCGCGCGACCGAACTGGACGATCGATGACCTGAGTGTGGCTCGGATCGAGGAGTACAGCGCAACCGCCGCGCTGTACTCCTCCTGGACGATCACGGGGTTGGCGGTCGGAAAAACATGGATTCACCTGCGGTACGATCTTCGCGAGCCCGAAATCTCAATCCGGCTCAAAGTCGTGGAATCCTGAAGCCACTACGGGTGGGTTCATAGCTCCGCGCGGTCGTGCTCCACGGCTTCGAGGGCCTGGAATACATGCACGGCCGCGCAGGCGATGGAGCACATCAAGTCGAGCGGCTCGCCGTCCGCGAGCCAATGGGTGATCGAATACACCAGCAGGGCGGCGTTGGCCAGCGAGACGCCTGTTGCTCGGACTCGGCGCTGCAGGAGTTGGCCGAGACCCGGGACGAGAAGGCTCGCGAAGCCCGCGACCGGCGGCGTCAGCTTCATGCGGCCGAGGTTCGCTTGCGCCAGTAGCGGGCGAGGCCCCACCACGAGTCGCCGGCGCCGAAAGCGTTGATGTAGGTGTCCACGGGCTCCGCCGGCATGCGCCCGCGCAGGTCTTGCTCCACCCACGCCGCGAAGGCCCGGGCCCGGGCGGGGTCGGCGGACGTGTCCGGCTCCGCCGCGTCCTCTTCGCCCAGCGACTCGCGCACGATGCGGGCCCAGCGCGCGAGTTCGTCGCGGAGTTTCGCGAAGTGGGCGGCCGGGTCCTCGACCGCCCCGAAGTGGGTCGGGATGATGCGGTCGGGACCCCACGCCATGACCCGCTCCATGCTCGCGTTCCAGCCTTCGACGTCGATGTCGGGTACGGGAGTGACCGGGATCACGCCCCCCGGCGGGATGCGGATGCCGCCCACATCGCCCACCCACGCCGTCCCTCCGTCGTCCTCGAAATAGGCGACATGGTGCTTCGCATGGCCGGGCGTGTAGGCGACGCGCAGCGCACGATCGCCAAGTTGCAGGGCATCCCCCTCGTCCACCGCAGTGACGGACTCCGCGGGCACCGGAAGGAACTCTCCCCACAGCGTCTCCATCCGGTCGCCGTAGATGCGGCCGGCCGAGGCGAGGAGACGCTCCGGCCGGATCATGTGGGTCGCCCCCACGGGGTGCACGTAGACCCGCGCCTCGGGCACCCGGCTCACGATGGTCCCGGCGGCCGTGGCGTGATCGAGGTGGATGTGCGTGAGCAGGATCGCGCGCACGTCGGGGAGGCCGGATCCGGCCTCCCCGAGCCCGGCCTCCAGCGCGGGGAGGCAGGTCGTGGGCCCGGGGTCGACGAGCGCGATTCCATCCCCGGTTTCCAGGACTCCGGTGCCGATGGCGAGGTCGAAGCCCTGGAACTTCAGATCGACGATGGAGGTCCGCGCGTCGAGCGTGTGGATCGTCATCCGTCCTCCTCGGGGTCGGCCGGGCCGGCCGGATTGGTCGGATCGGAGCCGGCGTCGGAGGGTCGCAGTTCGATCCAGAGCCCGCCGGCGTTGCCGAGCACGATGTTGTCGGAGACGGACCCGGGTCCGCCGCGCACGGTCAGCGACACGACCGGGGCGGACTCCGGATCGGCCATCCAGAGGCGCGCGTCGACGACGTAGACGGTGCCGCCGCGGATGCCGACGGCGCGCCCATGCAGGTGCTCGGGGTGTCGCGACGGGCCGCAGTCGCGGGCCCCGAAGGCGAGCAGGAACCGCGTGAGGCGCTCCGGGTCTTCCACCATCACCCACACCGCCTCGAGTCCGCGGGCGCCGTTCGGG
Organism: Gemmatimonadales bacterium; assembly: GCA_009841005.1. Lineage (GTDB taxonomy): Bacteria > Gemmatimonadota > Gemmatimonadetes > Palauibacterales > Palauibacteraceae > Palauibacter > Palauibacter polyketidifaciens. Next base: position 34,642 of record VXMR01000081.1, on the reverse strand, counting down.
TGCGGCGCCGGGTCCGCCGACGTCGCCCTCCCGGGATCGGAGGTCACGAAGAACACGGGGTGAAGCGGGTGGCCTCGGGGGAAGACGACCCGGGGGCCCGCTCCGCCCGAAACCGCGGCCAACTCGGGTTCAAGTTCGCCCGCGATCTCCAGGACGCCCGCCGGCGTCGGACCGGAGAACGCGAGATACGCCCCGCCTCCGCCATCGGCGATGAGGTCCGCGTAACGCTGCGCTTCCACGGTGCCCGGCGCGTCGGGGCCGGGGGCAGGGGCAGGTTTCATCGTCCTCAGTTCGAGCCGGGTCCCGTCGCCGAACGGAATCGATGCCGTCGCGAGACCGTTCTCGTCCCGCTCGGGACTCCGGACCCGGAAACCGAACTCGTCGGTGAGTCGCTGCGAGAGGGCCTCGAGGTCTTCGACGGCGATGGGCACGTGGTCGAGGCGCAGCGAGGATCCCGGGGCGACGCACGCCCCCGGAGCCCCCTGCGCGAGGGCGGCCGAAGCCGTTCCGAGCAGGGCACAGACGACCGTCGCGATGGGAATCGAGCGGTGGTTCATGGGGACAAGATGTCGCCGGGACGGCGAGGTCGATAGCTTGCCGGCCATGAACCGACCTGGACCCGACGAACACGGCGAGTACTACTCCACCTACATCGACCGCGTACCGGCCGACCGGCCCCTGGTCGATGTCCTCAGCGAGGCGCCCGACGAACTCGACGCGCTTCTCTCCGGCCTCCCCGGCGAACGCGAGCACTTCGCGTACGAGCCGGGGAAGTGGACGTGCCGCGAAGTGCTGGGTCATGTGATCGACACCGAGCGGATCTTCTCCTATCGCGCGCTCCACATCGCCCGCGCGGATTCGGCGGAGCTGCCGGGGATGGATCAGGTTGAATGGGCCGCGGCCTCCAACGCGGCCGATCGTCCCATCCCGGAACTGCTGCATGAATTCCGTGCGCTGCGCACCGCGAACGCGGCCTTCTTCGCCTCGCTCGACGAAGACGCGCTCTCGCGCCGGGGAGTCGCGAGCGGCGCCGAGTGCACGGTGCGGGCGCTCATCCATATCATCGCCGGCCACGAGCTTCACCACCGGGACGTGCTCAGGGAGCGATACCTGGCCGCCCGCGCCGAAGACTGAGGAGACCGAGATGACCGAGGTTACGCTCTACTACCAGCGCCCGGGCTGAACGAGCTGCAAACGCACCCGTGCGGTGTTCGACGAGACCGGCGCGACGATCGCGGAGGAACGATCCACCACGAAGTCGCCGCTCACGGATGACGACGTGCGGGCGCTGCTGGCGGCCGCCGAGCGCGTGGTCATTGCGAAGGGAAGGAGCCGGCGCGACCTGGACCCGGCCGAGACCGAACTCGATGCGCTCAAGGGGCCCACGGGGAAGTACCGCGCGCCGATCGTGCTGGCGGGAACCACGCTCCTGGTCGGCTTCAACGCCGAAGCGCTCGCGGAACTGTAGCGTCGCCTCCCGGCCGGGGCCGGGATCCGGCCGGGATTCAGCGGGCGGTTTGCACCGTGAAGCCGAAGTCGCCGCGGATCGTGTGGCCGTCCTGCGACATGGCGCGCCACATCACCTCGTAGTCGCCGTCCGCGAGCGTCTCGCTGACCTCCAGCACGACGACGCTGGGGTCGTCCCGATCCGCGGTCGCCGGCTCGAGGTCGAGGGGTTCGCCCCCCTTCGGCAGGAGCCGAACGGACGTCCCGGCCATCTGCGGGGCCTCCGTGAACCACAGCGTGACCGTCTCGGGGCTGGTCGTCACCAGCGCGTCCTTCTTCGGAGACGACGCCTCGAGGGCGAGGTGCGCGCCGACGAAGACGCCCGCCGTCGAGAACGCGGCGGCCGCCACGACGGCTGCCCCTCTTCGAATCCATCTGGACATCGACTCGTCCCGATCCTGATACGCTGAGTCATCCGGGGTCGAACGACGGCGCATCCGCCGCTTGCCCCCGAGCCTCCCGAGACTTCAAAAGTCCCGGGTACACCTTCAGGATGCTACCCGTTCCGCGATCCGCGGCAACCGCCCGATGCGGACGGGCCGCCAACTTGACTCGTTCCGCCACCGAACGCAGCTTCCAGCACTTGATCCGGAGTGCCCTTTGGCGGCACCCGGAATACTCTGACGGCATAGCTGTGAAGCGGATTCCTCCTCAACAGCCGCGGGATCTTCGCCGGCTCGGCGTTCACGCCATCGTCCTCCTTCAGGCCTTGGTGTTCGCCATTCTGCCAGCGGTGGATGCGGTGCTTGAAGCCGAAGCGCCGAGCGCCGTCGTGCACGTTGAAGGGGAGCACGAAGAGGGCGACTCCGGGCACAACCACCTGCTGTGCCAGTTGGCCCGTACCGTGTCGCCGGGGTTTCCTCCCCTGATACCGATCGAGCTGTCGGCGGTATCCGAGACCAGCCCCGACACCCCGACCGCGAACGTCTGGCAACGCCGCCCGACACCGCCCGGCGGGAGCGGTCCCCGAGCCCCTCCTCGAGCCTGACCCGCTTCCGGGCCGTCGTCCCGGAAGCCCCCCGATCGTCCCGTGGGAGGCGGATCGCAAGTCTCCCGAAACACCCGTTACCCGCAGAAGCGTTTTCAGCGAGATGCACCGCGCCGCTCCAGCAGAAGCGGTTGCCGTTGCGTCTCGAAGAAGGCTGTCCATGGTGACAAGGCGTCTGGCCGGTCTGATCCCGGCCGCATTGGCAATGGCTGTTGGAGCCACCGACTCGTCCGCGCAGGTGGAACACGCGGGTGAGATCGAGGGCATCGTGCGCGATGCCGACTCCAACGAGCCTCTCGCCGGCGCCATGGTCTCCATCGCTGCTTCGGGTGGCCGGGCGGTCTCGCACGGTGACGGCACGTTCCACCTCCCGGTGCCGGGCCCGCGAACCTACACGGTGCGGGTCGAACGGCTGGGCTACCGCACGGTCGCGCTGGAAGTCGATGCATCGGCGGAAGAGATCGTACTGGTGACGATGGAGGCCAATCCCATCCCGCTGCCGGACCTCGTGGTCACGGGGTCGGTCGTGGCCCGCGCGGCGAACGAAGTGCTGCGCCCGACCAGCGTATTCGCGGGAGAGGATCTGCAGCGTCGTCTGGCCGGAACCCTGGCGGAGACGTTGTCCTCCGAGCCGGGGCTGGCGGTGAGCACCATGGGGCCGGCCTCTGCGCACCCGGTGATCCGGGGGCTCAGCGGTGACCGCATCCTGATGCTCGAGGATGGGGAACGGGTCGGCGACGAGTTTGCGAGCGGCCCCGACCACGCCACGGCGATCGATCCATCGTCGGCGCGCCGCGTCGAGGTGATCCGCGGACCGGGTGCGATTCTGTACGGAAGCAACGCGCTGGGGGGCGTCATCAACGTGGTTCGCGACGATGTGCCCTCATCCGTGCCGCACCACCTTACGGGCGCCTTCACCCTCCAGGGACAGAGCGTCAGCAACGCGGCGAGCGGAAGCCTGAATCTCACGTATGGCGTGACGGACCATATCCCGGTGCGGTTGGAGCTCTCCCGTCGCAGCAGCGGCGATCTGGAGACCCCGGTCGGACCCCTGCAGAATACGAGTACGGATATCCGGGAGATTTCCGGCGGAACCTCGTGGGTGGACGACTGGGGACATGCCGGCGCGACCTTCCGCTACTACGGCAACGACTACGGCATCCCCGGAGGATTCGTCGGGGGTCACGACGCCGGGGTGCGCGTCGAGATGGAGCGGACCGCGACCAGGCTGCGCAGCGTACTCCGGCCCGCCGAGGTTTTCGAGAGCATCGAGGTCGACGCGGGACACACGTGGTACGAGCACCGGGAGATCGAACCCCCGGACATCCTGGGAACGCTCTTCGAGCGCCAGACGGTGAGCGGCGAGGTCCTCGCCCGCCACAGCGGCTGGGGCCCCTTCTCCTCGGGAGGGGTGGGAACGCGGGGTTCCCGGGAAGACTTCGGATTCGGAGGCGCCCTCTTCACGCCGAACTCGACGCAGACCTCCTTTGCCGTGTTCGCGCTGGAGGAGGTCGATCTGAATCCGATACGCGTGGAGGCGGGCCTCCGCTACGACTGGGTGCGCGTGCGGCCCGACCGGGAGGATCCCTCCTCCGACATCGGCCACATCCGCGAGAGATCGTTCGGTGCGGCATCCGGGTCCCTTGGGGCCCTGGCGCAGCTCACGCCGAGCTTCACGGTGGGTGCTTCCGTCGCCAGGGCGTTCCGCACCCCCAGCGTCAACGAACTCTTCTCGGAGGGTCCCCATCTGGCGGCCTACGCCTTCGAGGTCGGGAACCCGTCGCTCGAGGTGGAGCGCGGGACAGGGATCGACGTGTTCATGCGTCTTGTGGGTGACCGGCTGAACGCCGAGGTGACGTGGTTCCATAACGCCATCGCGGACTACGTGTTCCCGCTCGAGACGGGAGAGTTGAGCCGCGTGCGGTTGCCGATCTTCCAGTTCCAGGGAGAAGACGCGGTGCTCACGGGATTCGAGAGCGCGCTCGAGTGGGCGCTGGTCGGGGACCTGACCGTAGAGGCCGTGGCTTCGTACACCCGGGGCAGGATCGTGGAGACAGACGAACCGCTTCCGCTGATCCCGCCGCTGCAGGGGCACTTCGCCGTCGGCTACGCGCCTCGCAACTGGTTCGTCGAAGCGGAAACGCGGGTTGCGGCTGGCCAGGACCGGACGGGTCCCTTTGAGAGCGCAACTGACGGATATACAGTGTTCGATCTCTCCGCCGGCATCCGGATCACGGTTCTTGGGCGGCTGAACGTGATCACCGTACGGGGGGAGAACCTTGGCAACGCAGTGTACAGAAACCACTTGTCGCGCGTGAAGGAGATCATGCCCGAGGCCGGGAGATCTGTTAGCGTGGCTTATCGCGTCGTCTTCTAGAGCGAGCCATACGAAGCCGCAAGCGGAGATGCTTCGTGACGGGAGCGACCGGAACATCAACACAACGAGGTGAAGAAAGATGAGACATTTTCAGCCGAAACGGCCATTCGCCCTGCTGACCGCGGGACTGCTCGTCCTTGCCGCCTGCGGCGACAGCGCCATGGAACCCCACGATCATGACGATGAGGAAGATCATGCCGAAGAAGTCGAGGGCGTGATCCTGTCGCTGAGCGGCCAGAACATCGCCGCCTACAACGGAGACACCGGACAGTGGACGGGAGAACTCGAGGTCGAGCCCGGCGAGGAAACCGCCCATATCCAGGTCATGTTCGTAGATCACAACGCGCAGGCGGTCACGCTCGGCAGCGACTTCTACCTGATGGTCGAGGTCGAGGACGAATCCGTCGCGGAGTTCGAGCAGGACACCCCCGGCGAGTTCGGAGGACACCTGCACGGAGTGGCGGAGGGCGATACGGACGTGACCTTCAGCCTGATGCACGGTGCGGTCGGGTCGGGGCACGCGGACTTCGTGACCGCGCCGCTCCACGTTCACGTCCACGAGCACTAACGACGGCTAGCCGGGCTCAGTCGTTCGCAGCAGTCCCGCAAGCCCTCCCCGGATCGATTTCTCGGGGAGGGCTTGCCTTTGCCCGCAAGGCGGGCGGCTCCAACGCAGGAATCTCCGTGCGGCCGCAGCGTCGCAGGAGGGGATCGGAGCTTGACCACCGAATTGGGGGCGGCTCATGTTCAGCGCCCGCCAGCCGCCGCCCGTCGGCGGCCGCGTCGATCATCTCCCCCGTTCAAGAGGTCTCGATGAGCAGAGTGCGCTCTACATCCCATGCGCCGCCATCCATGTGGCGCCGCATCTCCGTCCTGCTCGCGTTCGGCGTCGCCGCCGCGGGCTGCGCCGAAGGTGGCGGGGGCGCGGCCGACGGCGCCGAGTGGAGGAACATCGCGGGCAACGACATGGGCCAGCGCTACTCGTCCCTCGACCAGATCGACGCGGAGAACTTCGGGGATCTCGAGATCGCGTGGGTCTGGGACGGGTCGGACTACCCGGCCGTTAACGCGCGCGCCACGCCGATCTACGTCGACGGGATGCTGATCTCCGTGGCGGGCGAGAAGCGGCACACGTACGCGATCGACGCGGGCACCGGGGAGAAGATCTGGGAGTACGTCGAGCCCGAAACCTTCCGCTGGGAATACTCGATGCGGAAGAACCACGGGAAGGGCGTCGCGTACGGGGAGATCGACGGTCGCGCGGTCGTCTACATGGTGAGTCCGGCCTTCTTCCTGCACGCGCTGTGGGCCGACACGGGCGAGCATGTGGAGGGCTTCGGCGGGCCCGTCAGCGTCCCGGGCTTCCCCGAGTCGGGGGTCGTCGACCTGCTCGCGGGGCTGGGGCACGAGTTCGACCCGTACCACGGCATCCCGCTCGAGACCGGCTACATCACGAGTTCGTCCCCCCCGATCGTCGTCAACGGCGTGATCGTGGTCGGGAACTCCGCCGAGCAGGGCTACAACCAGTCACGGCGCGAGAACGTGCCGGGCGACATCCTCGGCTACGACGCCCGCACGGGCGACTTCATGTGGAAGTTCAACGTCCTCCCCGGCCCGGGCGAGTTCGGACACGAGACCTGGGAAAACGACGCCTGGGAATGGACGGGCGACATCTCGTCGTGGGCGCCGCTCTCGGCGGACGAGGAACGGGGCATCGTCTACATCCCGACCAACGGGGCCACGATGGACTTCTGGGGCGGGTTCCGGCCGGGAGACAACCTGTTCTCCACAAGCTTGATCGCGCTCGATGTGCAGACGGGAGAACGGGTTTGGCACTATCAGCTCGTGCACCACGACATATGGAATTACGACACGCCGCAGATCCCCGTGCTGATGGACGTGACCGTCGATGGCAAGGACATCCCAGCGGTCGTGCAGGTCACGAAGCAGGCCTTCGCGTACACGTTCAACCGGGAGACGGGCGAGCCGATCTGGCCCATCGAGGAGCGGCCGGTGCCCGAGGGTCTCATGCCGGGCGAGGCGCTCTCGCCGACGCAGCCGTTCCCGACCTGGCCGGCGCCGTACGACATGCAGGGGCTGACGCACGACGACCTGATCGACTTCACGCCGGAACTGCGGGAAGCCGCGATCGAGGCGCTCGACGACTATGTGATCGGGCCGCTGTTCACGCCGCCGCTGCACCGGGACAACGATCTCGGCAAGATGGCGTCGATGTGGTGTCCGGGAGACGTGGGCGGCACGAACATCGACGGGACGCCGGCGGCGGATCCGGAGACGGGCATCCTCTACGTGACGTCGCAGAAGGGGTGCGGGTCGCGGATCATGGTGCCGGGCGAGGAGCGTGACGCCCGGGAGCCCGCGCAGACGGGGACGACGATCACGAAGTTCGCGGTCGGCGGGTTCGCGGGGGTTCGGCGGGTGCAGGGGCTGCCGCTCTTCAAGCCCCCGTACAGCCGGATCACGGCGATCGACATGAACACGGGCGAGCACCTGTGGTGGATTCCGGTGGGAGACACGCCGAACAGCGTGCTCGAGCATGACGCGCTCCAGGGCATGGACATCCCGAACACGGGCACGGGACGGCAAGCCGCGCAGATCGTCACGAGCACCCTGCTCATGTACACGGGGGAGGGAAGTGACGGGACCTCCTACCTCTTCGCCGTGGACAAGGCGACGGGCGAGCGGCTCGGACAGGTGGAGCTGCCGGCGCTGCCGCGGTACGGGATGATGACGTACATGCACGAGGGACGTCAGCACGTCGTCATCCAGGCGCCGAACACGCTGATCGCGCTGCGCCTCGCCGATTGACCGCCGGCCTCCGGCGGTCCGGATTGGCGCCGATGGCGGCGCCTCGCGACATTTTGGCATGAGGCTGCTACTGCTCGCGATGGCCATCATCGCCCCGGCGGTCGCTTCGCCCGCTGCCGCCCAGCGGATCAACGGCACGGTACGCGAAGCCGAGGGCGGACCGCTCATTTCGGGCGGTTTCGTCAGCCTTCTGGACGCGGCCGGCGAGGCCGGGCAGGCCGATTTCACGGCTGCGGACGGCCACTTTTCGCTGACGGCGCCCGGCCCCGGGCAGTACCGCATCCGCGTGCAGCGCATCGGATACGCGAACTGGGTCACCGAGGCCTACGAAGTGACGGCGGGGCAGACGCTGACGGTCACTGTCGAAGTCCCGCCGCGACCGGTGCGGCTCGTGGACCTCCGCGTCGAGGTCACCGCGGCCTGCCTCGACGATCCGAGCGAGGGAGCGGCGCTTGCCACCGTCTGGGAAGAGGCTCGCAAGGCGCTCGAAACTGCGGTGTGGGCCGAAGACCGGGGCGAGGTGACGTTCACGGTCACGGAATACGAGCGCACGCTGGATCCCGAATATCTCTCGACGCTGGAGTCCGAGAGCCGCGTCCGCCGACATGTGCGTCTGCCGCCGTTTCGGAGCCTGCCGGCGCGTCGGCTGACGACGTCGGGCTACGCGCTCGTGGACCCGGATTCCTCGGTCTTCTACGCGCCGGACGCGAACGTGCTGCTGTCGCGGGAGTTCAGGAACACGCACTGCTTCGGGCTCCGCCGCGATGAGGTGGATGACGAACCGATGCTCGGCGTCACGTTCCGCCCGAGGGATGATCGGGACGTCATCGATATCGAGGGTACGCTCTGGCTCGACGAGGAGAGCGCGGAACTCCGTCGCGTGCAGATCCGGTACCGCAACGTCCCCCTGCCGCAGGGTGCGCGGCGTCAACTCGTCGGCGCGGACCTCACCTTCGACCGTCTGCCGGAAGGCCCCTTCTACGTCCGCGACTGGTGGCTGCGCTTCCCGGTCGGGGGCTACTCCCGGCGCATCGGGACCGCGGGCCTCTCGACTCGTCGGCGGGCCGTGCTCGTGGCGTACCGGCAGACCGGCGGAACGGTGTCCGACGCGTACGTCGGCGGCGTCTCGTTCGAGGTGGGAGAAGGCGTCGTGGCGGGCGTCCTCGGAGACAGCGCGAGCGGCGAGCCGCTCGGCGGTGCGGACGTCGTGCTTCGGGACTGGGATGACGCGGCAGCGTTCGTGCCCCGGCCCAATGCGGCCGACGCCCCGTTCAGCGCCGTCACCGATCAGGCCGGCCGGTTCCAGGTGGGCGGGCTCCCGGACGGCGCATACGCGCTGGGCGTGGACCATCCGAGACTGCGTGCCGCCGGCGTGCAGATGAACGAGATCCGCGTCGTGGTCGACGACCGGGTCAGCGAGCCCCTCGAGCTGTGGACGCCGTCCGCCGACGCCCTCTTCGCGCGCGTCTGTCCCCGTTCGTCGCCCCGGGGGAGTACGGGTGCCGTGGTCGGGATCGCACGCGATGCGGACACCGGGCTCCCGGTGCCGGATATCGAGATCGAGGTCGTGTGGCGGGTGCGCCGGCTTCAGGGCACGGCGCGGACCGCCATCGTGTCCGAGCAGTCGGAATACGCCGGCGGGGCGTCCGGCGAGCGAGGCCGATTCGCGATCTGCGGCGTCCCTCTCGGCGAACCGGTCCTCCTGCGGCCGCGGGGCGTGGACGAGGGCGTGGAACTCGAACTTGCGACGCGCCTCGCGTGGCGCGACGTGTTCGTAGAGCCGTAGCCCCTGGCCGCGGCTCCCGCGGCTCCGACGGTCAGTCGGTGGACGGGCGTCGCGACCTCAGGTAGTCGAGGAGCAGGTTCGACATCGCGCGCATCCCGATTGAAATCGAGGCGTCGTCGGCGCGGAAGTCCGGCGTGTGGTGGCCGCCCGAGCCGAGTTCGGGGTTCACCGAGCCGAGCCGGTAGTAGAAGCCCGGCACCTCGTTCGCGAAGTAGGCGAAGTCCTCGCCGCCCATCGTGGGATCGATGACGTGCACGTTCGCCTCGCCCACGATCTTCGCCAGCGTCGGCGCCATCTCGGCGGTGAGACCGCGGTCGTTGATCGTGGCCGGCGTGCCGCGGTCGTAGTCGAGCACGTAGCTCCCGCCGCCCGCGCGGGTGATGCCCTCGAGGATCTCATCCATCCGCCGTTCGACCGCGTCCCGGACATCGGGGTTGTACGTGCGGACCGTGCCTTCGAGCCACATCTCCTGCGGGATGATGTTGAAGCGCTCGCCGCCCCTCATCACGCCGACCGTGATCACGCTGGGTTCGAGGGGCGACAGGTTCCGCGAGCGGATGGTCTGGAAGGCCGTCACCGCCTGCGACGCCATCACGACCGGGTCGATGCCGCTGTGCGGCTGCGCGCCGTGCGCCTGTTGCCCGATGATCCGGATCTTGAAGTGGTCGACCGCCGCGAAGGCGGGGCCGGGCGTGTAGCCGAGCGTCCCGACGTCCATCGAGGAGAAGGTGTGGAGTCCGAAGATGGCGGAGGGCACGACGCCTTCCAGCGCGCCTTCGCGAACCATGAGATCCGCGCCGCCCTCCTCGCCCGGAGGCGGTCCTTCCTCCGCCGGCTGGAAGATGAACTTGATCGTGCCCGGGATCTGGTCGCGCATCGCGGCGAGGACCGAGGCCACGCCGAGTTGCACGGCGGTGTGCACGTCGTGGCCGCACGCGTGCGACACGCCGACTTCCTGTCCGCCGTACTCGGTGCGGACCGTGGAGGCGAAGGAATACCCCGTGTTCTCGGTGACGGGGAGCGCGTCCATGTCCGCCCGCACGGCGACGACATCGCCGGGCAATCCGCCCTTGAGGATCCCGATCACGCCGGTGTGCGCGACGCCCTCGGTGACTTCGTCGAACCCCAGTTCCCGAAGGTGCGCCGCCACCATCGCGGCGGTCTCGAACTCGCGGTTGCCGAGTTCGGGGAACTGGTGGATCCGATGGCGCATGTCGACGATCCGGTCGATCACGCGGTCTACCGCGGCATCCACGGCGGGATCCTGCCCCGCCAGCGGCGTGACGAGCGTTCCGGCGAGCCATGCGAGGGCAAACGGAGTTCGTCGAGTACGCATGCTTCTTCCTGGTCGCGGATTCACACGAGGGACCGTTGCGGCGAACGGTCTCGACTGGGCACGAAACGTGGGCCGCCGGGGTCCGTGCAGGCAACGGTGCTGGGGCCGGCGATAGCGGCTGGCGGCGGCGGCCGGTTGAGGCGAGACTTCGACTCGTTGCGTCCTTTCGCCGTCTCGTTCGTCTAACAGGATGAGAAGAAGAAGTGGAGGAACGACGAGCCACGAAACCGGAGAGAAGGATCCATGCGACTACAACTTGCCCTCAACGTGCGGGACATCGACGAAGCGGTGGACTACTACCGCAAGCTCTTCAACGCGGCGCCCCACAAGCGCCGCGCGGGCTACGCCAACTTCGCCATCGACGAGCCGCCTCTGAAACTCGTGCTGTTTGAGAACCCGGACGCGGCGGAACGCGTGAACCACCTGGGCGTGGAAGTGTTCGACGACGCGCGGGTCCGCGAGGCCGGCCACCGGCTGGAGGCCGCCGGAATCCTCAGCGAGGTGGAAGAAGAGACGGTGTGCTGTCACGCGACCCAGACGAAGGTCTGGTCCGACGAGCCGCAGGGTCTGCGTTGGGAGTGGTACCGCGTCACCGACGATACGCCGGACGGCGAGAAGCTGATCGCACCGTCCGCGACCGCGCCGTCGGCGGCCGCGTGTCTCGACGAGTCCGAGACCTGCTGTGCCTGATCGCTCGGCGCGGGCCATGCCGGCATGGTCCGAGTTTCAACGACGCATGCGGCGCTACGTGAGCGGGCGCGTCGAATCGGCGTGGGCCGATGACGTGACCGGCGACATCTTCCTGCGGCTGCTGCAACGTCAGGACAGTCTCGCCGAGGCGCGGGATCCGCTCGCGTGGACCTACCGGGTCGCGGCCAACGTGATCGCCGACCATCACCGGCGCCGGTCTGTCGAACGGCGGACCCTGGAGCAGCTGGGTGCCGAAGCCCAGGCGCCGGATCCGGGCCTGAACGGCAGCGACCATGAAGCGCTGCGCCGGGATCTGGAGGCCTGTCTCCTGCCGTTCGCGCTCGACCTGCCCCAGAAATACGCCGAGGCGCTGCTGCTGACGTACTTCCGGGGGTTGAGTCAGGTCGAAGCGGCGCAGCGGCTGGAACTGAGCGTCTCCGGCATGAAATCGCGGGTGCAGCGGGCGCGAGCGATGCTTAGGCGACAGCTCATGGACTGCTGCGACTTCGAGATGGACCGGCGGGGCGGGGTGATCGACATGCGGCCCCGCGAAGCGGGCCGCGACGGAAACGCTGCCCGCGGGAGGGCCGCCGGGTGAGAGTCGCGGTCATCGGCGGTGGCGTCATCGGGTTGTGCGTCGCGCACTATCTCGAGCGTCGTGGAGCCGAGGTCGTGCTCGTGGAACGAGACGAGATCGGCGGCGGGTGCTCCAGGGGCAACGGCGGCTGGGTGTGTCCGTCGATCTCCCGGCCGCTGCCCGCGCCGGGCCTCACGCTGACCTCGCTGCGCTGGATGCTCCGCGCCGACAGCCCCCTCTACATCAAGCCGTCGGCCATGCCCAGGCTCATGGGCTGGCTGTGGGCCTTCCGCCGTCACTGCAACGCCGAGAACTACCGGGCGGGGGTCGCCGCGCTGGCGGCGCTCAACGCGGCGACGAACCGGCTCTACCGCGGTCTCGCGAACGAGGGCATGGCATTCGAGCGCGCGGCGAGCGGGACCATCCTTGCCTACGACGATGAGAGCGAACTCCGACAGACCGAGGAGTTGCTGGCACGGCTGGGAGAGGACCGGGTGGGGCCGGTGGACGTTCTCGACCGCGAGGCCCTCGCGGAGGCGGAGCCGGATCTCGGTGGCAGCCTGATCGGCCTGCGGGTGCGCGGGGACACGCATGTGCGCCCCGAGTCCCTGTGCGCCGAGATTGCGGCGAGCCTGGAGGCACGCGGCGTCGAAATCAGGACCGGAGAGCGTGTCGTCGGCTTCACGCCCGCGCACGGCCGCGTCCAGATGGCGCTCACGTCGACGGCGGGGAACGACGCCGCAGCGAACGGGGAACCGGCGAGGGTGGGCGCGGATGCTTTCGTGCTTGCCGCCGGGGCCGAGACCGCTGCCCTTGCGGCGACGCTCGGGCGGAAGCTTCCCGTGGAGGCGGGGAAGGGCTACAGCATCACCGTCAGGAACGCGCGGGTCCGGCTCTCGCAGCCCCTGCACGTGACTCCCGCGAGAATCGGCTTCACCCCGTTTCGCGGGGCGGTGCGCACGATCGGCACGATGGAGTTCTCCGGCGTCAACCTGCGCCTTGACCGCCGCCGCATAGCGATCCTTGAGCGGGCCGCGCGGCGTTACCTGCCCGGGGCGCTGGAGGGAGCGGAGCGCGTCGACTGGGTGGGCATGCGGCCCGTGACGCCGGACGGCCTCCCCGCCGTTGGCTGGCTGCCCGGTCTCCCCAACGTGTGCGTCGCCACGGGACACCAGATGCTCGGCGTCACGCTGGCCCCCTCGACCGGCCACGCGCTCGCGCAACTCGTGCTCGACGGTCGCTCGGACATCGATCTCGCGCCCTTCGATCCCGCGCGCTTCACCTGACGCCTCGGGCCTCCGGGGTGTCCGGATTCGTTGCGGCCGGGAACCGGCGGGCGCATCCTGGGGCGCGTCGCCCATGGTGGTCGACGATACGGGGCTGGATGAGCGATGGCACCTTTTCGACTCCGCACACAACCCGGGCCGCGAGCGCCGCATCCTCGCCGTTGTCGGGTCCTGCTCGTCGCTCCGCTGCTGGTTCTGGGGTGCGGAGATGGCGACCCCGGAACCGCACCGCCGGGCGCGCCCGTACCCACCACACTCGCCATCACCCCCTCGTCCGCGGTCTTGGCCGCATTGGGACAGACCGTAAAACTGACGGCGACCGTTCGCGATCAGACCGGCACGGTCATGTCCGGCGTCGGTGTGAACTGGGCGAGCAGCGACGGCGGAATCGTGACGGTCGATCCCGCCGGGCTGGTTACGGCGGTAGGCAACGGAGCCACGAACGTCACGGCCACCGTCCAGGGCGGCGGCGCCTCTGGAGGCGCGGCCATCACTGTTTCCCAGACGGTCACCGCGCTGACGGTGTCGCCCGATCAGGCCGCGATTGACGCGCTGGAAACGCTTCAACTGACCGCACAGGCTCTGGACGCGAACGAAAACCCGGTCGCCGGCGTGGACTTCTCGTGGCTCTCGCATGACGAGTCGGTGGCTACGGTAAGCACCGCTGGCCTGGTGACCGCGGTGGCACCGGGATCGGTAGTGATATCCGTGCAGGCGTCCGGAACCGGCCTCAACGCGACCGCGCGGATCGTAGTGAACGTGTCCGAAAGGTTTGCCTTGGTGACGCTCTACAACGCGACCGGCGGCCCGCGCTGGACGATGAGCGACAACTGGCTGACGGACGCGCCGACCGGCCAATGGCACGGAGTGACGACCGACGCGGAGGGCCGGGTAACCGGACTGGAGCTCCCAGGCGTCGGGCTTGAGGGCCGCTTGCCGCAGGAGTTTGCGCACCTCACGAATCTTCGGCGTCTCAACCTGTCATACAACCAGTTGACCGGTGACATTCCGGCATATCTGGCGGAGTTCACGGAGCTTGAAGAACTCAGCCTCGCCGTGAATGCGCTCGCGGGCCCGATCCCGGTCGAGCTGTCCGGTCTCACCCAGCTGAAAGTACTGGACCTCTCCAACGATCTGTTCGCGGGTCGGAACCGGCTCACCGGGCAGATTCCGCCCGAACTCGTCCAACTGGGCCATCTCGAGGTGCTGAACCTCGCCTTCAACAGCTTGACGGGACCGATTCCGGCTGAGCTCGCAAGCCTGCGCAGCCTCACCGTTCTCGACATTGAGCAGAATGACCTGAGCGGCACTATTCCACCGGGTCTGGTCAACCTCTCGGGTCTTGAAGTTCTCTCGCTCGCCGGTAATCGAATCACCGGCGCCATTCCTTCGGGAGTCGGAGACCTTTCCAATCTCCGCGACCTGAAGCTCCACATGAATCAGCTGTCCGGGCCGATCCCGCCCAGTCTGGGGAGACTGGGCAGGCTGGCCCGGTTGTCCCTGTGCTGTAATGCATTTACGGGTCCGATTCCGCCCGAGTTGGGCAACCTTTCGTCCGTTGAGTTTCTCGGACTTCAGGTAAACGAACTCTCCGGGTCCGTGCCTTCCGAGCTTGGAAGGCTTTCCGCGCTCCGGCACCTGTACCTTTTTACCAATGCGGATCTGCGCGGGCCGCTTCCGCAGGAACTCGTGAATTTGCGACTCACCACGTTCAACTGGATCCTCACCGGCCTGTGTTCTCCGCCCAACGCCGGATTTCAGAATTGGCTTCGGAGCATTCCGCGCTACGACGGCGGAGGCGTGTGTTCGGAATGAGCAAACTCGACGATCTTCGCGCCCACCTGCGGGCGATCCGCACGCTCACCAAGGGCGTGACGCACGGTCTACCGGTACTCGAGGCGGCGGAGGACCCCTACGATTTGTTCAGCGACTGGTTCCGGGATGCCGAGGCCTCGGGATTGCTCCTGCCTGAATCGATGGCGCTCGCCACGGCGACCGCTGACGGCCGGCCTTCGGTGCGGATGGTCCTCCTGAAGGGAGTCGGCCCCGCCGGCTTCCGTTTCTTCACCAACTTCGGCAGCCGCAAAGCCGCGGAACTGGACGACAATCCGCGGGCGTCGCTCTGCTTCCACTGGTCGGTGCTCGAGCGGCAGGTACGCGTTGAAGGACGTGTCGAGCGTCTCTCCGCGGAAGACTCGACGGCGTACTTCGCGACGCGCGACCGCGGGAGCCGGATCGGCGCGTGGGCGTCGGCGCAGAGCCGGCCGATCGCCGATCGCGCGGCGCTCGAAGCCCAGGTGGTGGAGGCGGAGTCCCGTTTCAGGGGGAGGGATGTACCGCTCCCCGACTTCTGGGGCGGTTATCGCCTGGTTCCGGATCGCTTCGAGTTCTGGCAGGGCCGCGCCAACCGGCTGCACGACCGCCTCGAATACACGCCGCGCGCCCGGAGCCTCGACGGGGGCCGCGAAGCCGACGACCATTGGGAGGTCACCCGCCTCCAGCCCTGATCGAGCGGTCTCGCGATCGCCGCCCGCACGCAGCTGGAGGTTTGCCGCTAGCTCAGAAGGCCGAGTCCCGCGAGGACGACGAGACCCACGGCGACCGGGACGAGGAAGCGCATGACCGGGCCCCAGGCCGCCGTCACGCGGAAGCGGCCCGCGCCGGCGTTCGTTTCCGTGCGGAAGCGTTCGAACCCCCAGACGGTCGCGACGTAGAGGGAGATCGTGAGCCCGCTCACCGTGAGGAAGATGTTCCCCGATACGTAGTCGGCGAGTTCGAACAGCCCGCGGCCTCCAACCTGTACCGCGGCCCATGGCCCGCCGCCGAGCGCGAGCGGGACCCCCGCGAGGATGGTGACGCCGAGCACGACCCAGAGCGATCGCCGGCGGCTCCAGCCCAGCGAGTCCATGGCGCTCGCCGTGAGAGCTTCGAGCAGCGCGAGGCACGACGTGAGTCCCGCAATGAACACGAAGAAGAAGAAGAACGCGGCGGCCACCTCGCCCGCCGGCAAACGGCCGAAGAGCCCCGCCATCGTGATGAAGAGGAGGCCCGCGCCCTGGTCGGGCTCCATGCCGAAGGCGAAGAGGGCGGGGAACATGACGAACCCGGCAAGGACGGCGGCGAGCGTGTCGCAGGCCACGATGGAGGCGGCGCTCCCGGGGACGTCGCTCCGGCGCGGATGCAGAAAGCTCCCGAACACGAAGGCCCCCATCATCCCGACCCCGATGGAATAGAAGGCCTGCCCGAGCGCCGCGAGCCACGTCTCGGGACCGATGGCCGAGAAGTCGGGCGCCAGATACCAGCGAACGCCCTCCCACGCCCCGTCCAACTGGAGCGAGACTATTCCGAGTCCGATGAGGAAGAAGAAGAGGATGGGAATCAGGAGTCGTGCCGCGCGCTCGATCCCCCGCCGCAACCCGCGGGTGATGATGAGTCCCGCCAGCAGCATTACGGGAATCGTGTATGCGAGAACCTCTCCGGGGCGCGCGGTGAAGGCCGCGAACGACTCCGCCGCGGCCTGCACGCTTCCGGTATCGTAGCCTCCACGGAACGCGCGGACGAAATAGGCGGCGATCCAGCCCATGATGAGTTGGTAGTAGGACATGATGAGGAATGCGGCGCCCGCGCCGAGCCAGCCGATCGCGCGGAAGGGGCTTGGTCCCGCGAGCTTTCGCATCCCGGCCAGCGGCGTCGCCTGCGCCCTCCGCCCGAGGCTGATCTCGGCGGTGAAGAGCGGGATTCCGATCAGGATCGCAAGCAGGATGTAGATGAGGAGGAACGCGCCTCCCCCGTTCTCGCCCGCTAGGTAGGGGAACCTCCAGATGTTGCCGAGCCCCACCGAAAACCCGGTGGTGGCGAGGATGAAGCCCAGCGGGCTCCCCCAGCGTTCGCGCGGCGTGCTCATCATCCAAGAGTTGCCGGGGGACGCAGCGCCGTCCAGAGTAGGGCACCGAGGAGGGAGGTGAGGATGCCGGAACGGCTCAGTCAGTGAACTACGATCTGAAGACCTTCCGCGGCGACGTTTTCGGCGGCGTCACGTCGGCCGTCATTGCGCTCCCGGTCTCGCTGGCCTTCGGCGTGGCCTCGGGCCTCGGAGCCGAGGCCGGCCTGTACGGCGCGATCGCGGTCGGCTTCTTCGCCTCCGTATTCGGCGGCAACCGGTTCCAGATATCGGGTCCCACGCCGGCCATGACCGTCGCCATGTCGGTCATCGTCACGACGCACGCTTCGACGCTGGGCGAAGCTTTCACGGTGGTCGTGCTGGCCGGGCTTCTGCAGATCGCGCTGGGCCTGTTGAGGACGGGCCGGTTCGTCGTGTACACGCCTTACGCCGTGATCTCCGGGTTCATGTCGGGGATCGGCGTCATCGTCATGCTGATCCAGATCCTGCCCTTCCTCGGCGCGCCCGCGGCGGAGGGCGGCCCCATGGCCGCGGTGCGGGCGGTCCCGGAAGCGCTGGCGAACCTGAACGGCAGTGCGTTCGCCATCGGCGCGGCGACACTCGCGGTGAGCATCTTCTGGCCGCAGCGGCTTTCCCGGCTGCTCCCCGGTCCTCTCGTCGCCCTGATCGCGGGAACCGCGCTGGGCGTGTTCTGGCTGACCGACGCGCCGATCATCGGCGCGATCCCCGCCGGTCTGCCGGAACTGCAGCTGAGTCTGCCCTCCGCCAGCTTCCTCGCCCGCGCCTTCCATCCGGCGCTCGTTCTCGCCCTCCTCGGCTCCGTCGACAGCCTGCTCACGTCGCTCGTGGCGGATTCGCTGACCGGTACGCAGCACGACTCGAACCGCGAACTCGTCGGCCAGGGCCTCGGCAACACGATTGCGGGCCTGTTCGGGGGATTGCCCGGGGCGGGGGCCACGATGGGGACGGTCGTCAACATCCGCGCCGGCGGTCTCACGCGGATGTCCGGCGCCCTCCGCGCGATCCTGCTGCTGGGCGTCCTGCTGGGCCTGGGCCGGTTCCTGGAACCGATCCCCCATGCCGTGCTCGCCGGCATCCTGATCAAGGTCGGGTGGGACATCATCGACTGGCCCCTCCTGGCCCACCTTCACCGCATTCGGCGCGACCACCTCTTCGTGCTGGTGCTGACGCTCGCCCTCACGGTGTTCGTCGACCTCGTGACGGCCGTGGCCATCGGGCTCATCGTCGCGGGCATGGCGCACGCGCGGCAGATCGAGAGCCTCGAACTCGACAACGTGCTCTCGGTGCCGCTGCTGGACCGGGTGTTCTTCGAGGGTGTCGAGGATACGGCCACGATGGACGACTATTCGGCGCGCGTAGGCCTCGTCGCGCTCCGCGGGGCGTTCACCGTCGCGTCGTCCCACAAGCTGGTGAACGTGATCGGGAAGGATATCAAGGACCACGAAATCGTCATCTTCGACTTCTCCGACGCCACGTACCTGGACGACAGCGCCGCCATGCTCATTCGGCAACTCCTGGATGTCGCCGCAAAGAGCCGCACGCACGTCATCGTGATGGCGGTGTCCGGCTCCGTCGAGAAGACGCTGCTCACGCTCGACATCCTCGCCAGGCTGCCCGCGGAGCATGTCGTCGAGACCATGGATCAGGCGAGAGAAGTCGCGCTGGACCTCCTGAAAGACTGATCGGGATGTCGAAGTTCGGTGAGGCGGGACGCGGGCCGGGTCAGTGGGGCGGGGCCACCCCGACGGAGAGCGTGACGGCGCTGGCGGAGTACCCGTAGTCGAGGAGGACGCCGGGTATCTCTACCGTCCACTCCGTGAGGGAACGCGAGTAGCCGATGCGCACATCTACGCTCCAGCCGCGGTCGAGCAGCAACCCGACGCCGACCGTCGCCGGGCGTCGGCTGCGTTGCTCTCGCCGCTCTCCGCGTTCGCCGTCTGCCGGGTTGACGCCGCTCGTCGCGAATTCGCTCCACATCCGACGGATCCCGCCGAACACATAGCCCTGTGTCGATCGGTCTGCGGAACCGAGGCCGAGGAGCAGGTTGACGCCGACTCCGAACCGGTCGCGGAGGTCCCACTCGCCGGGCCACACGTCGTGTGGTTCGCCGTTCGGCGTGGGCTCGATCGTGCCCTCGATCATCCCCCGATTGGCGAGAACCCCCTCGAACTCCACCCCCGCGAGCACGCCGCCGAGGACGTGTGTGCGGAGCCCTAGAGAAGGGTTGACCGCGAACGTCGGACCCGAGGCCGTCGTGGCGCTCTCGCTCGACCCGCCGCCCGCCGTCACACGCTTGGAGTGTTCCGCCGAGAGCCAGCTCGCCTCGGGCGCCAGCCGAAGGGTTAACTCGGACTGGGCGCGGGCCGGCGGCGTGGCCGGTAGGGAGAGGCAGACGAAGAGGGTTGTGCGTACGGCGAAGCGGATCACCGAGGCGCCGATCCTCCGGTCGACGCGACCACGCCGCAGTTGGTGAGCAGACGCTGCGCGTCCGCCTTGCCGGAGTCGGAGGGGCCGAGCTGGTTCTGGCCCTGCTCCTCGTCGTCGTCGAGCCCGGCGATCAGGCCGATGTCGTGGTCCGCGACCCTCGAGGCGACGACCCTGATGTGCGTGTTGCCCGTCGCGGGATTGTCGAACACGCTCGCCGTGAGCACGTCGTGATGGGCGGCCCCGGTGATGAGTTCCTGTACGACGCCGGAAGTCTGCCGGCGACCGCGCACGAACCCGGCCTCGAGGTTGCCGTCCTCGATCGTATAATCCATCAGGTTCAGCTGCGCGACCGCGCATTGGTAGGCCGTTTCCAGCTCGGACGGCGCGACGCCCTGGAAGGAGACGGGGGCCGTGGAGCACCCGGCGAGCAGTACGGTGAGGACGACCGGTGCGATTCTGTTCATGGCATCCAATCTTCGACGCTTGCGGGTCTGCCGCCAGTTATTGACCCTTCGTTCCCATGGCCGACCTCATGACGACTCGAATGCGGGCGCGGTCACGCGAGGTCCCGGCCGCCCTGCTGCTGCCGCTGGTCTGCTCGATCGCGCTGGGGCGGAGGGGCGTGCTCGCCATCCCCGGACACGACCACCTGGGCGTCCCGGCCGGCCCCGGCGCGGGACTCGACGGGGAGCCGCTCTCCCGTGTCGGCGACGACCCGTAGACGAGAGCCTCCGCTCCCTCGGCGCGGACGTGTGCCGGGCACCCGCTCGAACGCTGGCGGGAGGCACCGCTGTCGCGACAGTTTGAGTGCCAGGAAGACTCACACCAGCCTACGGGGGTCGAGATGTCGGAGATGAATCGTCGTGGTTTCATCGGTCGGGGATTGAGCCTGGGTGCCGCGGCGGCGGTTGCAGGTGCCGTGCCCGCGCGCGCTTCGGTCCGCGAGGGACGGCCGGCGCTGGCGTCGAGCGGGCGAGCGATGACGCCGATGATGATCACGAGCCATACGAACGACACGGGACGCCGGGCCGCCACCGCGGCGTGGCAGATCCTGTCGGGCGGCGGCGCGGCGATGGACGCCGTCGAGCGCGGCGCGAACATCATCGAACTCGACCCGGACGGGACGAGCGTCGGCTGGGGCGGCCTGCCCAACGCCGACGGCGTCGTGCAGCTCGACGCGTCCGTGATGGACGGAGCCACCTACAACGCTGGCTCGGTCGCCGGGATCGAGGGCATCCGCACTCCCGCCTCGGTGGCCAGGCTCGTGATGGAGCGCACGGATCACGTGATGCTCGTCGGCAAGTACGCGCAGGAATTTGCGATCGGCTTCGGCTTCGAGGTTCAGGATCTGATGACGCCGAAGTCGCGGGAGATCTGGCTCCGCTGGCGCGAGGGTCTGTCCGACACGGACGATTGGGGTCCCCCGGACCACCTGCGGCGCCCGCGCGGAGGCTCCGACGGCGGCTCCGACGGCGGCGGACTCTCCCGCGCCGGATCCGGCGAGGACGCCGTGAGGCGCGAGGCCGAGGAGTGGGCCGAACTGCTCGACCTGCCCGGCCGGGACGGCCCCGACCGCGACTACGTGCTGGCCGAGGCCCTCATCCACCGCTACGGAACGACGAACGTGCTCGCGGTCGACGCGCAGGGGAACGTCTCGGGCATCACGACGACGAGCGGACTCGCCTGGAAGGTTCCCGGCCGCGTGGGCGACTCGCCGATCATCGGCGCGGGCCTGTACGTGGACAACGACATCGGCGCCGCCGCGGTGACCGGACGGGGCGAGGACGTGATCAAGTCGTGCGCGGGGTATTTCATCGTCTCGCGGATGGGCGCGGGGCGCACGCCGCAGGAGGCCTGCGAGGACGCCGTGGCGATGATCCGCCACAAGTACCGGAACGTGAATCCGGAGTTCATCCCGTCTGAGAAGTTCGTCGCGATCAACAAGGACGGGGACCATGGCTGCGCCTGGATGCCCTTCCGCGATACCCCGCCGCGCATGACGGTGGCGAACGCGGACGGGATCCACACGTACGAGGGGGTGAGCGTCGCCGACTGACGGCGCGCCCGACCCGGACTTCGCGTCCGCCGTGTCCGAAGTGACCGTGGTCGTCAGGGAAGCGGGTCTCGAAGATGTCGACCGCCTCGCGCCCCTGTTCGACGGGTACCGGCAGTTCTACCGCCAGTCGGCGGATCCGGAGGGGGCCCGCCGGTTCCTGGCCGCACGTCTCGGAGCCGGCGAATCGCGCGTCTTCGTGGCGGAAACCGAGGACGGATGGCCCCTGGGGTTCGTGCAACTCTTCCCGTCCTTCTCCTCCGTATCGCTGAGACGGCTCTGGATCCTCAACGACCTCTTCGTCGCGCCGGACGCCCGTCGGTCCGGGGTCGCGCGCGCCCTCATGGACCGCGCGCGGGCACTCGCGATCGAGACCGGCGCCAAGGGCCTCATCCTGGAGACCGAGACCCACAACGCGCCCGCCAAGAGACTGTACGAAGAGCTGGGCTGGGCGCTCGACGGCACCGACCACTACGAGTTGCTCGTGTGAGCCCCCGCGTGAACGCGTCGGTGCGCGCGGTGGCTCCAGCGGTATTGCCGCTCGCGCTGGCGGCCTTCGCGTGCGCTGCCGGATCGGCGGAGGGACCCGCGGCAGGGGAGCCCGGCCGGGAGTTGCGACTGTCGCTGTCGACCGGCGAAGCGTCGCCGGAGGCCGACACGCCCGTCGTCCTCGAACTGACGGGCACGAACGACGGATCGGCCACGCTCGTCCTCGATTTCCCCGACGGCCAGCGCTACGACTTCGAGGTGATCTCGGGGGATGGGGCCGTCGTCTGGCACTGGGCGGAGGGCAGGTTCTTCGCCCAGGTGCTGGGACGCGAGACGCTCGAACCCGGCGCCTCGCTGCGCTGGACCGGGAGGATCGAAGCCGGGCTGCCGGCCGGCGTCTACCGCGTCATTGCCACACTCACCACGGTGGAGCCTCACGCCATCGAGGCCACCCTCACCGTCCTTCCCCGGAGCTAGCGACCATTGAACAATATGATTCCGGCGGGGCTCGCCACGGGCCCCGACGCCCTTGAACCCGACCTCCTGCGCGCCGTTTCCTTCGATGCCGGGTGGTCCCTCCTCGAACGCTTCTCGACGCTCGTGCGCGAGTCCGGGAGCGACGACGAACACGTCGCGGCCGAGTACATCGCCGCCGAACTGAGCCGGATGGGCGTGCCGTTCGAGATGCACGAGCCCGATCTCTACCTCTCGCTGCCCCGCGAGTCCTCGGTGGAGTGGAACGGCGGGTCGATACGGGCCAAACCGCCGTCCTTCGCGGTGCCGACGGCGGAGGGCGGGCTCGAAGGAGAACTCGTCTTCGTTCCGGCCGCGGCGGCGACGGGGCAGCGAGACCTGTTCGCGAGGCGGCTCGGCGACGACCTGCCGGACATGGCCGGCAAGATCGTGCTCAGCGAGGGATTCGCGATGCCGGGCATGGTTTCCGCCTTCGAGGCGGCGGGGGCGGCGGGGCAGGTCTTCATCAACCCGGGAGGGAACATCCACTGGGGGATCTGCACGTCGATCTGGGGCACACCGACGACCGCGAACCTTGCCACGAAGCCCCGGACACCCGTGGTCGCGGTCAACAACCCCGACGGAGAGCGACTGAAGGAGGCGGTGGGCGAGTCCGTCCGGCTGGAAGTTCGACTGGAGGAAGGCTGGTACCCGTGCAAGCTGCCCGTCGCACACATCGCCGGCGCGTCGGAGAAGTTCATGCTCGTGCACGGACACTACGACTCGTGGGATGTAGGGATCGGCGACAACGCGGTCGGCGATGCGACGCTGCTGGAACTCGCCCGGATCTTCCATGCAGAGGCGGGGCGGCTGCAGCGCTCGCTACGGATCGCCTGGTGGCCGGCGCACTCCACCGGGCGCTACGGCGGCTCCACCTGGTATGCCGACACGCACGCGCTGGAACTCCGCCGGCGTTGCGTGGGCGCGATCAACATCGACTCGCCGGGCTGCTGGCATGCGACGGAGTACGACGACGTGATGTGGATGGCGGAGGCGGGGCCGCTCTGCGCGCGTGCGATCGCGGACGTCACGGGGAAGACCGCGAAACGGCTGCGGCCGCTGCGGGCCGGCGACTATTCCTTCAACCAGATCGGGCTCACCTCGTTCTACATGCTGCTCTCGAACATCCCGGCGGACGAGCGCGCGGCGCTCGGCTTCTACGCCACGGGCGGCTGCGGAGGCAACATCGCGTGGCACACCGAGGACGACGTCATGGCCGTCGCCGAACGGGAGAACCTCGAGCGCGACCTGGGCGTCTACGTCGCCTCGATCGCGCGGGTGCTCAACTCGCGCATCCTGCCGTACGACTTCCGCGAGACCGTCTCGGAACTCGCGGGATTCATCGACGGTTACGTGGAGGCGGCCGGGGGCCTGCTCGACCTCGGCGCGCTCCGTGCCGAACTCGAAGCGCTGGGAGCCGCGCTGAACGACCTGTACGCCGTGCTCGGGCGGAGTCTGCCGGATGCGGCGGCGGTCGGAGCCGTGAACGAGTTGTTCCTCGAGTTGTCGCGGATCCTGGTGCCGATCGGCTACGCGGAGGGAGGGCCGTTCGACCACGACCCGGCGTTGCCCAGGACACCGATCCCGCGGCTGGCCCGGGTGGCCGAGTTGCCGGGCCTCGCGGAAGCCGGCGCCGACATGCTGCCCTTCCTCGTGAACGAAGTGCGTCGCGAGGCGAACCACGTGGCGAACGGGTTCCACGAGGCGGCCCGGGCGGTGCGACGCGTGCTGGCGCAGTTGACGGCTTCGGCACCGGCGGGCTGACGGCCGTGCGACGCGCGAGGCGAGAGCCGGGGCGTGCGTCCGCGCCGGGGGCACCGGCGCTGTTGGCGGCGCTGGCCGGCCTGTCCGTCGCGGCGCCGGTGCAGGCGCAGACGACGGACACGGTGTTCGTCCGGCTGGACGCCGATGGCGCGGCCCACGTTCGACAGAGTCTCCAGCCGGAGGACGGTGCGGTTCGGGCCTTCGCCATCCGGATCGAGCACCAGACGCTGTCGCTGGCGGAGATGGAAAGGGGCGGCGCGCCGCTGCCCGTCGCCGATGCCGCGCTGACCCCGGTCGACGGGGCGTACCGCATCGATGTCGCCTCCGACGCGCCGGTCGTGGTGTCCTACACCGTCCGGAACACGGTGCGCGGGCGGCTGGACCGGGTCCCCTTTTTCGTGGCCGGCCGGGAGGCCGAGGAGACCGTGGTACAGGACGTCACGGCGCCGTGGCTGATCCGGCTGGAAGGGGATCCCGACGTGCTCGATGCGCTGGATCTGTCGACCAGCCTGCCGCGCTTCGTCCGGGCCGGCGATGATGTCGTGACGGCCACGCTGTCGAGCGTGCCGGGGATGCTCCGGCTATCCCGCGGGGGTGCGCTCTCGTTCGCGCGCATCGCCGACTTCGCCGTCCTCGCACTCCTGCTGGCCGGCGCGATCTGGACGTGGCGGAACGCGCGGGTCCGCCGCGAGGGCGGGAGGGCCGCCCCATGACACCGGTGGCGATCCTCCTGATCGCGGCGGGCTTCTTCGCCCTCGGCATCACCATGGTCCTTCTCTTCCGGAAGACTATCAGCGCCGACGACGAACTGGACCGCCGCTGGGCCGAGGTCGTCGCACCGCGCTCCCGGCGCGGCGCCTCACCCTCTGCGCCCTCCGCGCGCGCGGAGACCGAGGAACCCGACGGCGCCGAACCACCCGGTGCGCGGACATGAGCGACGTCTTCTTCGTCGTCCTCGGCGTCTACGTGGCCATCATCATGGGCATCGCGATCTGGAGCTACTTCCGGACCGAGACCGAGGTCGACTTCCTCGCCGCCGGCCGCTCGATCGGCCCCATCGTCGGCGGCGCCGTCCTTGCGGCCACGCAGATCTCCGCCGGCACCTTCGTCGGCACCGCGGGCCGCCACTATCTGGCCGGCGTCTCCTGGGTCTTCCCGTGGCTCGGCCTGTGGACGGGGTGGCTCGTCTGCGCCTTCTTCGTCGCCCCGAAACTGCGGCGGCTCGGCGCGCTCACCGTCCCCGACTACATCTCCGCCCGCTACGGCAGCCCGAAGGCCGGCGCCCTCGCGGGCATCCTCATCGTCGTCGCCTACACGATCTATCTCGTGGCCCAGTTCCAGGCGGGCGGCGAGATTGCGGAGGTCGTGTTCGGGATCCGTCCGCTCACGGCGATGCTCATCATCGTCGCCTCGACCGCGCTCTACACGCTTCTCGGCGGCGTCCGGTCCAGTTCCTACATCGATTTCCTGCAGACGCTGATCATGGTCGCGGCGCTGATCGTCGCGGTTCCCGTCCTCCTCAACCAGGTGGGCGGCGGCAGTCCGGTGGCGGCGGTCGAGCGGTCGCTCGACTTCCTCGACACGCTCGACGACCGTCTTGTGGGCTGGTACTACTCGCCGCGTGAACTCCTTGCCTTCGCGATCGCGTTCGGACTCTCCATCGCGGCGGCGCCGTACGAACTCACCCGCTTCTACTCGATGCGGGACGAGCGCACGGTGCGGAAGGCGATCTTCGTGGCGATCGGCTTCCAGGTCGTGATCGCTACGAGCATCATGTCCATCGGCATGCTCATGCGGGTGCTGTTCCCGAACCTTCCCTCACAGGATCAGGCCACCGCCACCATGGCGCTGCACGTCCTGCCGCCCGTGGTCGGCGCGCTGCTGCTCGTCGCCATGCTGTCGGCGATCATGTCGACCGTGAACTCGATCCTCCTCGTCACCGGTGCGGGCGTCGCCCACGACCTCTACGGGAAGTTCATCCGGCCCGACGCGAGCCAGAAGCACCTCGTGAACGCGAACCGGGTGGCGATCGTCGTCCTCTCTCTCATCCCCCTCTTCTTCGCGCTGCAGAAGCTGGGGGATGTGCAGGGCATCGTCCTCGAGCAGGCGAAGTTCATCGCCTCCTTCTTCTTCGTCCCCATCGTCATCGGCCTCAACTGGCGACGGGGGACGGCGAAGGGCGCAGTCGCCTCCATGATCGGGGGTTTCCTCGCCTGCCTGGTGTGGACGCTCTGGTTCCAGGAACACTACTTCCCTCTCTACGGGATAGATTCCGTCGAGCTGGGCGTCGGTGCGAGCCTCATCCTCTTCATCATGGTTTCGCTGATGACGAAGCCGAATCCGGGGCAGACGCTGGAGCCGTTCTTCGGGGACAAGTGATCCGCGGACCGCAGCCTCGCCCGCGGGTCGACCAACCACAGGGAGATTTCGAATGTCGGACGTACTGAACCGCCTCGTGGAGGAGTTGAACGCGGGCACCGTCCGGGTGGTGGACCTCACGATCCCTCTCGGCCCCGATACGGTCGTCATCGATCTTCCTCCGATATTCGCGCCGTCGAAGGGAGTGACGATCGAGCAGATCTCGAGGTATGACGACGACGGGCCGGCCTGGTACTGGAACAACCTCACGCTCGGCGAGCACACCGGGACGCACTTCGACGCCCCGATCCACTGGGTGACGGGGAAGGACGTGCCCGACGGGACGACGGACACGATCCCGCCGCGCAAATTCGTCGGGCCGGCGTGCGTCATCGACGTGGAGGCGGAGGTGAACGCGGATCCGGACTTCCTGCTCACTCCCGCCGGGCTCGAGGCGTGGGAGGGGGAGCACGGACGCGTGCCCGAGGGCGCCTGGGTCTTCCTGCGCACCGGGTGGAGCCGGAGGGAGGGGAAGGAGGCGTTTCTCAACGTGTCGGACGATGGCCCGCACTCGCCGGGCTTTCACCAGGAGACTTCGGCCGTGCTGGCCCACGACCGCGCGGTGCTCGGGGTCGGAGTGGAGACGGTCGGCACCGACGCGGGTCAGGCGGGAGGGTTCGATCCGCCGTTCCCGAACCACGGGATCATGCACGGGGCGGGGAGGTTCGGCCTCGCGAGCCTGTGCAACCTCGACCGGCTGCCCCCGACGGGCGCCGTCGCGATCGCCGCTCCGCTCAAGATCGTGGGCGGAAGCGGGAGCCCGCTGCGCGTGATCGCGCTGGCTCCGGCGTAGCGGGCGGGGGAGGAATCCGCGATGGACGCCGAGCGGCAGCGGTCCGCCTATGGAGAACTCCTGACCGCGCTGGACGAAGCGATCTTCTGGCTGGCGCGCGTGCCCGCCGCCGAACCCCATGAATCCGGCGCCGAGCGGCAGGGGACGTTTCGGCTCGGAGAGGCGGGCGGGATCGCCTTCTCCGCCCACTTCCCGGGCATGGACTCGGAGGCACTGTTCGACGACATCTCCGATGCGGTGGAGAGGGACGATCTGGACGCGGTGCGCCGGGTCCGGAGCCTGGTCGAGTCGAGACTGCGGTCGGAAGACGACGGGACCGGGGGCGAGGAGACGGCGGGCGATGCGTTCGACTGGGACGCGGGCTACCTGCAGATCCTCGGCGTCCTGAATGAAACGCGGCGTGCCCGGGACGACGGAGACGCGCATCGATACTGGATCATGGCGGGTTTCCTGGCCGGCCTCCTGCACTGGGACGAGCGACCCGGGGAGCACGAGCCGGGAGAGCTCCACGACACCGTGATTGCCGCCACGAGCGATGGCTGGGGGGAGAACCTGTGGCTGGAATGGGAGGCGCTCCGGGACGAGTGGCTGGCCCGCCACGCGCCGGAGGCGCCGGAGGATCCGGAGCTTCTCTTCAGCTGGTTGGGCCTCCGCCTCGCCGCCGCCGACGTGGTGACCGACTCGCTCTCTTCCCGCGGCGCCCGGCGGCCGGGTGACCAACCATCCGACCCGGAGTCGGAAGAGGTCTGCTTCCTCCGGTGCGAACGCTCGACGTGGCGCGCGCAGCACTTCGGGCGGAAACTCGCCGATCCTCGCGACGAGGGAGGTGGTCTGGCCATCGACGGATGAGCGGCCAAGGTTCAGGAATCGGCCCGGGGCCGGACCACGTACTTCCAACGCGAGGAGCCTCCAGTGGCGAACAACGGAAACGCAGGCAAGGCCGTCAAGGTGGCGTCGATTCTGCTGGCGCTGCTCTTCCTTCTGAACGGCGGGATGAAGGTCGCCGGGATGATGGTCGACCAGTTTGCGCTGTGGGGCTACCCGGCGTGGTTCCAGTACCTGATCGGCGTCGTGGAGGCGCTGGCGGGAGTCGGATTCCTGCTCGGCAGGATGCGGTTCATGGCGGCGGTCGTTGTGGGGCCGATCATGGCCGGCGCGATCTACACGCTCGTGCGGGCGGGCACGGTGCCCCAGGCCGCGGTTCCGACCGTGGCTCTGCTGCTCGCGCTCTTCGTCGCGAAGAAGTCGCGCTAGCCCGGCGCTCGGTCAGCCGCCCTCCGCCGCTTCCAGTGGCTGGTCGCCGACGAGGCGGACGACGCGGACGCGCTGGATGCCGAGTTCGTCGGGCTCGATGTAGGCCAGGAGGCCGTCCGGCCCGAACGCGGCCGGGATGCGAACCCCGTCCGGAGCGATGGTGCCGAAGTACTGCCCGTCCGCGGTGAGGATGTCCGTGGGACCGGGTTCTCCCCGCAGGGCCGAGCGCTCGACCCAGATGCGGTCGCTCCGGTCCACGGCCAGCCTCGAGATGACCGGCACCTCATCTGGAAACACCATGTCCGCGATCCGGTCTTCCCTCATGCGGCGCATCGCCTCCGGATCGGGACCGCTCGGCCTTCCGGAGCCGGTGCTTCCGCTGACCGAAATCGTCCGGGTCATGAAGACGGTGCCTCCACCGCCTCCGCTCCCGCCTTCCGCCACAGCGGCGAGCCGGCGCTCGCGCTCCGAGTCCCGGATCTCGTCGGTGACCGCGACGGGCGAGATCGGCCGCTCGAGCGTGCCCGTCACCTGCCCCGAGGCATCGAGGATCTTGACCGTGTAGCCGACGGAATCGGCGAGGGCGACGCGGCCATCCCGAAGCACGCCGAAGCTCAGGGGAAGGGGAAACGCCTCCATCCGCGACATGATGATCCGCATGTTTCCGGTCTGCGTCTCGGCGTCTTCCACGGGCGGTCCCGCCCAGGCCAGGTGGAACTCCTCCTGTGTGCCGTCGAGCCGGAACCGGCCGATGGGCCGGCCTTCGGGCTCCTCTTCTTCCTCCCCTCGCATGAGCGCGGTGAGCGATCGGCCGGCGAGTCCCGCGGAGAGGAGGCTGTGGTCCGGCATGGCGTGCATCTCGGCACCGGGCATCCCGGTCTCGAAGGTGAACCCGGCCTCCTGGAGCGATTCGCCATCGCGGTTGAAGACCTTTATGCCGCGACCCATGTCGTTGACGGCGATCCGCCGATCACCGAGCACGGCGAGTCCCAGCGGCTGGTTGAGTTCTCCGGGCCCCTCGCCTTTGTTCGAAATCGTCCGCTCGAACTCGCCGCCCGGGCCGACGACGACGATGTGGCCGGCGTCATTGTCGAGGATGAAGAGCGAGCCGTCCTCGTCGAAGGCGACGCCCATCACGCTGCCGAACATCTCCCACGCGGCCCCGTCCATCACGCCGACGGTGTACACCTCCTCCACGCTGGGCGCGAGAGAGACGTCGGGGCTGTCGAGCCCCGCGTCGCCCGGTCCGGCGTCGCCCCCGCAGCCGATGGCCACAATCGGGAGGGCGAGCAGGGCGAGATGACGCGTGCGGTACGTACGGCAAGGGATCTTGCGCATGAGGTTTTCCCCAGGTTGACGCGGGCGACCGGCCGGACACCGGCTGTGACAGTGGAGACCGGACCACGGTTGCCCGCCGCGCGCGTTCGTGCCCATGCCTATCGAGCGCCCTCCAGTTGTTCGTCCGCCACGAGCCGGACCACCAGGACGCGCTGGATGTCGAGGTCGTCGCGCTCCACGTAGGCGAGCAGGCCACCCGGGCCGAAGGCTCTGGGGATTCTCAGGCCGTCGGTGGGGAGCGAGCCGAAGTACCGCCCGTCGGCGCTCAGGATGTCGATCGTACCGGTCTCGCCGGGGAGGGCGGAGCGCTGCACCCAGATGCGGTCGCTCCAGTCCACGGCAAGATTCGTGATCACCGGCATCTCCTCCGGGAACCTCAGATCCCGGATCTGATCCTCGCGGATCCGGCGCAAGGCCTCCTGCATACCCTCCGAATCCATGGGGTTCCCACCGCCGCTCGATCCGGCCGCTGCGGTGATGCTCAAGGTCATGATGCCGCCGCCTCCACCGCTTCCACCGGACTCGAGGCTTGCGAGACGACGTTCGCGTTCGGCCGCCTCGATCGCGGGCGTCACGGCCACCGGCGGCACCGGGCGCTCAAGGGTCGACAGGCGGCCCCCCGCCGCATCGAGCAGCTTGATGCGGTAGCCGACCGAGTCGGCGATCGCGACGCGGCCGTCACTGAGCACGCCCAGCGCCAGCGGCAGCGGAAAGGCCTCTCCGGCCTCCATCTGTATACGGATGTTCCCCGCCTCCGCTTCGTCGGTTCGGGTTTCGCGCGGCGGAGGCGCCCAGGCCTCATGAAACGGGTCCGTGCTTCCGTCGAGCCGGAAGCGCGTGATCGGACGGCCCTCTTCCCGGTCCATGATCCCCTCCGGCGAGAAGCTCATCCGGCGGGCCGGCGCGATGAGGCTGTGATCGGGCAGGGCGCGGAGTCGTCCAGAGGGGACGGCACCCTCCGGATCGATCCCGACGTCCTCGAGAAACTCTCCCTCGCGGTCGAAGAGCGCGATGCCCCGGTTTCCCATGTCGCGCACACCGATCCGTCCGTCGCCAAACACGATGAGGCTGGCTGGGAAGCGGAGCTCGCCGGGTCCTTCTCCCTTGTTGGCGATGGTGCGGACGAATGCTCCCGCGGGATCGATCACGACCACGTGTCCGGCGTCGCTGTCGAGGATGAAGAGAGTGCCATCCGCGTCGAACGCGACATCCGCGACCCGGCCGAACATTTCCCATTCCGCCCCGTCCAGTACGCCGACGGCGAAGAGCGTGTCCGTCGCGGGAGAGATCGTGACGTCGGGACTGTCGAGCCCGCGGGCCGCGGATCCCCCGTCTCCACCGCAGGCTGCGGCCGACAGAAGAACCGGGGCGAGTACGGCGTGGACGGTATGGCTGTGCGAGCGGCGCATCGGTTGTTTCTCCTTGCGCGGGGGGGAGTTGACGGGGTTCCGACTATGAAGATAGTTGAGGCGCGTCCCCGTGGGAACGTCCTCGGTCATTCCGTGCCGGGAGTCTCCAGCGGCTGATCTCCGGCGAGGCGGATGACACGGATGCGCTGGATGCCGAGGGGATCGGTCTCGATGTACGCCAGCAGTCCGTCCGGCCCGAAGGGGGCCGGGAGGCGCAGTCCGTCGGGGGCATGCGTTCCCAGGTACCGGCCGTCCGCGGTGAGGACATCCCTGGGACCGCTCTCGCCCGGCACCGCCGCGCGCTGGACCCGGATCCGGCCGCTCCAATCCACGGCGATCCTTTCGATGACCGGCATCTCCTCGGGGAAGACCAGGCGTTCGATCTGTCGCCGATAGGTTCCGCGCAGGGCCGCTTCCATGGCGGCCGGATCGGGGGGGGGGCCGGAAGCCCCGCTCGGTGGGCGGATGACCACCATCGCAATGCCCTCCGTGAGCACGTCCTGCAGCGCCCTTCGGAGTCCTGCAGCGCCAGCCGCCGCGGACGTTTGGCGTCGCGGACCCGCCCCGTTACCCGGACGGGAGCTACCGGGCGCTCGAGCGTGGTGACTTGCTCCCCTTCCTCTCCCTCCGGGCCGACGATCTTGATCCGGTTGCCGACCGAGTCGACGATGGCGACCCGGCCATCCCTGAATACACCCAGTTCCAGCGGAGGGGGGAAGGCCTGGATCGGGCGCAGTTGCATGAAGATTCCTCCGGACTCCACGTCTTCCAGTCGCGTGTCGTCAGGCGGAGGGCCCCGCCACGCCGCGTGGAACAACGCGCCACTCCCGTCGGGACGGAAGCGCACTACGGGCCGGCTCTCGCCGGATCCATCCTCCTTCGAGGAGCGACGAAAGACCTCCGCCGTCACAACACTGTGGTCGGGCATCGCATGAAACGGAATCCCCGGGATCCCCGCCTCGGTCGCGAACCGGATCCCTTCTAGGAACGTGCCGTCGCGGGCGAACATCTGAAGCCCGACCTTCGCGAAGTCCATGACGCCGATGCGCCCGTCGGAGAACACCGCCAACCCTTCGGGCCGGTCCAGCTCGCCGGGGCCCTCGCCTTTCCTCGAGATCGTCCGCACGTGCCGGATCGCCTGGTAATTCCACTATCAAGTTAGTAGAGCGGGAAGCGTGGCAATCGGGGCCCTGGGGCCATCAGGCCTTGGACACAGGTCGGGGGATCAGCGCCGGCGTGGTGGCCTGGTAGTCGCGGTATCCGGGGTATTTCGACGCGGAGATCGTTTCGGTGAGGCGCATCGACGGAATTAACAGCGCGGTGAGCAGGATGAAGCCGAGGCCCGTCCAGTGGAGCCATTGACCCGAGGCGGAGACGGCGAACAGGTAGAACACCCACCACATGCCCAATTCGCAGAAGAAGTTGGGATGGCGGCAATAGCGGAACAATCCGGAAGTCATGAACGGCTGCGCCACATCTTCTCCGGCCGCGATCCGCCGCTTCTTGTCCTGCTGAAAGCGCCACATCTGCTCGTCGGCCACGGCCTCGCCGACGAAGAGCACGAGGAACACCGCGGCGGTCAGGAGATCCAGCCATCCGAGCGGCGTCTCGCTCCACACCGCAGCCTGGTGCACCGGGGAGGTGAACCACCAGATCAGCAGCATCTGCCCGAAGCTGATGAACGTGAGGTTGAGGACCTGTATGCCCACCGGCCCCGCCTTCTCCCGGACGATGGCCCAGCGGTAGTCCTCGCCGCCCGGCTGGTATCCGCCCTTGCGCGCGAAGTTGAAGGTCAGACGCGCGCCCCAGAGCACGACGAGGAACGTCATGAGGTTCACGCGGGGCGACGCGAAGTTCGTCCCGAAGGCCACGATGAGGCAGTACGCGCCCGGGCATATCGACCACAGGCGGTCGATCCACGAGAACTCGCGGGTGACGACGCCCAGGAGCCAGACCAGCGCGGCGAGGATCAGGCACAGGTCGAGCGCCGTGCCGAAGGCCGTACCCCTCAATGGGTGGGCGATGAGACTTATGTCGAACATGGGCTATCTCACGTTGCGGTCAGCCTCCTGACGAGCATCTGCAACCGGTCGCTCGCCGCACGAACCTCCTCCTGCAGTTCCTCGTGGCGCTCGTATGCGTCGGCGCCCGGCGCCTGGTCGGCCCGCCCGGTCATGCCGGCGAGATAGTTGAGCTGGCTCAGGAGCATGGGGCGCGGATAGCTGCCCGCCGCGTCGTTCACGCGAGCGTCGAGTTCGGCGAGTTCCGCGGCGAGTTCGTCGAGCGTCTCGTTGCGACCGCCACCGGCGTCCGCGCGCGCCTCCTCGATCTGATCGCGCAGGCCGTCGATGCCGTCCGCGACCTCACGGGCGTCCGCCATCGTCTCCCGCACGGCGAGGTTGAACCGGTACTGCTCCTCGAGGTCGGCGACGGTCACCCCCTCCGCCGCCACCCGCGGGTCGATCCGCAGTTCGAGCCCTGCCTCGACCGTCATGTCGCCCGCCGAAAGGCGGACGGTGTACTCGCCCGGCGGCACCATCGGCCCGCCGCGGCCCTCGCCCTGCGAACGCAGATCCCAGCGCAGCCGGTGCACGCCCGGCGCCGACGAGACGCCTCGCATGGTCCCGCCGCGCGGCGCCATGCGCTGCATCGCCGGTCCCCCCGCCCGGCCCGCGCTGCCGCCCCCGCCGCTGGCGTAGGTCCGGATGACCTCGCCGTCCGCGTCGAGGATCTCGACCCGCACCGTCTCGTCGGGTCCCAGCTCGGGCGAGATCCAGTAGTTGATGTCCGCACCCCCGCCGCGGTAGTCCGGCCGCGCCGTATTCGAGGCCCATTCGAAGCCCGAGTTCCGTCCGGGCCGCGTGCGGTACTGCGGCCGTCCCTCGAA
>VXMR01000134.1 GCA_009841005.1 Gemmatimonadales bacterium | reverse complement strand
CCCCCGAGCCCCGCGGCGACGCCGGATCCCGTCGCGTCGCAGGGTCCCGCGACGGGCGGACGGAGCCAGATCCTCGAGGTCCAGTTCAAGGGCCTTCGCTCCGACTTCTTCGCCTTCAGCGGCGTCCCCCCGCTGGCCGAGCGGGAGTACGTCGTCGTGGAAGCCGACCGAGGGCAGGACATCGGGTGGGTGAAGCGCGCGGCCTCCGCCAGGGACCTGGCCTGTGAGGGGGGCTGCGACAGCGTGGGCGAACGCGCCGTCCCGCCGCCGTCCCGCCGCGTGATCCGCCGCGCCGCGCCGGCCGACGTCCTGCGGCTGCAGCAGTTGCGCGACCAGGAACTCGAGGTGCGCCGGCGCACCCGCGAACTCGCGATGAAGCACCGGCTGCGGATGAAGGTGAGCGAGGCGGAGTGGCAGTGGGACCGCAACAAGCTCACGGTCTACTTCACCGCGGAGAAGCGGGTCGACTTTCGCGCCCTCGTGCGGGACATGGCCCGCTCGTTCCGGACCCGGATCGATCTGCGGCAGATCGGAGTCCGCGATGAGGCGCGCCGCCTCGGGGGGCTGGGCCGCTGTCGCCGCGAACTCTGCTGCCGCTCGTGGCTCACGTCCATCGAACCCGTCACGCTGCAGCTCGCCAAGGACCAGGGCCTCTCCCTCAATCCGAGCCAGATTTCGGGCGCCTGCGGCCGTCTCATGAACTGCCTCCGCTACGAGCACGCCGTTTACACGCAGGCGAAGAAGCGCTTCCCGCCCGTCGGCCGGACGATTCGAACCGCCAACGGCCGCGAGAACGTGAAGTCGTGGGACCTGTTCGAGGAGACCGTGTCGCTCGAGGCGGGGGACGGAGAGACCCGCACCATCCCGCTCGCGCAGTTGAAGGATGAGAGGCGCGCGGCGCGGCGCGCCGAACTGGACCGCAGCTAGGCAGCCCGTGGCAGAAGCCCCCCCAGCGCCTCGATTCTATCTCACGACGGCGATCGACTACTCGAACGGCGACCCGCACCTGGGACACGCGATCGAGAAGATCGGCGCCGACGTGGTCGCCCGGTACCGGCGCGCCTGCGGGGACGACGTCCATTTCCTCATCGGGATGGACGAGCACGGGCAGAAGGTCCAGCAGGAGGCGGAGAAGCAGGGATCGGCCCCCGCGGAATGGGTCGACCGGATCGCCGAGGCGTTCCTGGACGTCTGGCGCCGCCTGGGCCTGTCGAACGACGACTTCATCCGGACCTCGGAACCGCGCCACCACCGCGGCGTGACCGCGCTCATGGAGCGGATCGCCGAGAACGGGGACTTCCGCCGCGCGAAGTACGAGGGCCACTACTGCGCCGGGTGCGAAGCCTTCAAGAAGGACGATGAACTGGCGGACGGGCGCTGCCCGCTCCACCCCGGGCGCGAGATCGAGTGGACGGAGGAGGAGAACTGGTTCTTCAAGCTCTCCGACTACCGGGACACCCTCCTCGAACGCCTGCGGAACGATCCGGACTCCGTGCGGCCCCGTACGCGGCGCAACGAGATCACGCGGCTGCTGGAATCCGGACTCGACGACATCTCCGCCTCCCGCTCCAGGATTCGCTGGGGCGTCCCTTTTCCGGGGGATGAGGGGCATACGGTCTACGTGTGGTTCGACGCGCTGTCGAACTACATCACGGCGATCGGCTATCCGGACGGCGAGACGTTCGGGAAGTTCTGGCCCGCGGACCTCCACATCATCGGCAAGGACATCACGCGCTTCCACTGCGTGTACTGGCCGGCGATGCTGCTCGCGGCGGGCGTGGAGCCGGCGAAGAGCGTGTGGGGGCACGGCTTCATCAAGATCGGCGGGGCCAAGCTCTCGAAGTCGGCGGGAACGGAACTGGGCCTCGTCGAACTCATCGAACGGCACGGGCCGGACGCGCTCCGGTACTTCCTGCTGCGGGAGGTCCCCTGGGATGGCGACCGCGACTACCCGTCGACGGAGGCCTTCATCGAGCAGTTCGACCGCCGCTACACGACGGACCTCGCGAACGACCTCGGCAACCTCCTGAACCGCGTGGTCTCGATGGTCTCCAGGTACCGCGGAGGGGCTGTGCCCCCGGCGCGGGGCGGAGAACTCGCGGACAGGGCGGCGGCCGCCCTCGCGGAGTACCGCGCGGCGATGGAGGGCTACCTGCTGCACAAGGGGCTGGCGGCGGCGTTCGACGTCGTGCGCGCTGCGAACGGGTTCGTGGACGAGACGAAACCGTGGGCGCTCGCGAAGGCGGAGCGCGAGGAGGGCGCGGACGAGGGTCCGCTCGACGGAGTGCTGTCGCAGCTCATCGCGGCGCTCGGTGCGGTCGCCGCGATGCTCGCCCCCTTCACCCCGCGGAAGGCCGCCGAACTCTGGGGGACGCTGGGAGGTGACGGATCGCCGCCGGCCTTCGCGCGTCTCGAGCCGTCCGTGGCCGGGCTCCGGACGGTGCGTCCGGGCGGCGTGCTCTTCCCGCGCCCCTGATCGCCCGCCCGCCCGCCTCCGGGGGGCCGCTTCCACCGCGAACGCTTCCGCCGGAACGCTCCCGTCCCTGGTGGGTAAAACGTTGACACTGGTTGCCGTCCGCGGCTAACTTTAGCGGTCGCTGTTGCGGCTGCGGACGGGTCGTTGCCGTCGCGCGGCGACCCGCCGGAAGCTCCTCATTACGGTTTAAAAACTTGAAAACGCCTTCGTACTGGACGATACAGATACTGCCCGGGAGTGGAGGGCGCGCACGCAGCTACCGCGTGGAGAAACGCCGCGCGAAAGCTGCCGGAATCGCGGCCGCCGTGCTCCTGATGATGGCATCCGCCTTCGTCGCCAGCGTGCTGGGGCGGCAGGATGCGGCGGAGCAGCTTGCGCGCTATCGGGCCGAGAATCGGGAGCTGATCAGCAGCCTGCAGGCGATGGAGCGCCGCAGCGGACAGCTCAGCCGGGCGCTCGACGACCTCTCCGTGCGGGAACAGAGATTCCGGCTCGTCGCCGGCCTTCCGCTGCTCGATCCCGAGGTCTACTCGGTCGGCGTCGGCGGTCCCGGCGGCGTCGATCCGACGAACGACGAGTTCTTCGAGATCGCCCCGGACCTGGCGCGGGAAGCCGGCGATGTCGCGGTCGACATCGATCAGTTGCTGCGACGCGCGGACCTGCTTCGAAGCAGTCTCACCGAGGCGGCGGATTCCCTCGGAACGCAGCGCGAGCGGTACCAGCGCATACCCTCGATCTGGCCGGTCATGGCGGAGGGTTCCTTCCTCTCGTCGGGCTTCAGCCACAACCGGCTGCATCCGCTGCTCGGGCTCCGGCGTCCGCATACCGCGGTCGACATTTCGGCCGATTTCGGAAGTCCCGTGGTCGCGGCGGGGGCGGGGCGGGTCACTTTCGCCGGCTCGAAGAGCGGGTACGGCCGCATCGTCGAAATCGATCACGGCGATGGCTATGAGAGCCGCTACGCCCACCTCGGCCGCATCGCGGTTCGCGTCGGCGAACAGGTCCGGCGTGGCGATATGCTCGGGGAGGTCGGCGTCTCCGGGACGGCCACGGGTCCCAATCTCCACTACGAGGTCTGGGTCAACGGCCGCCCGGTGAACCCGGTCGGCTATTTCCTTGACAGCTACCGCCCCTAGCAGGAGCCTCTTAGATTCCGCCCACTTATCCGGACACCCCAACTGGAGTTCGATTGATGTCGAAGTTGCGTGTGGCTATCCCGCTTCTGGCGATCCTCCCGTTGCTGGCCGCCTGCGGCAGCAGAATCACCGTGCAGGTGACGGCCGACGAAGCCGCGTCCGAAGTGGTGGACGACCTGGAAGTTCAGTTCCTTCCATTCGACCGCGACTCCCTGTTCGCGACCATCATCGCACAGGCCGCGACGCCGGAGCCGGAGATCCCGGCGGACCTCGAGCAGGCGTCCCTGACGGAACAGGAGTTGCGGGACCGGTGGAGCACGGCGGAGTCGAGTTGGAACAACGTCCGTGATTCCATGCGGTCGATCACCACGCGGCTCGACAACCTCGACGACCGCAGCCGGGAGTACCGGGAGCTGTTCGACCGGTTCGGCGATCTCGAGGATCGCGAAGGGGCCCTGAACCGCCAGCGACAGGCGGCGTTCGACGAGTTCAACGAGATGCAGCAGTCCACCCAGCAGCGCGTCGACTCGATCTGCATCGTCATCGACTCCTGGGAGGAAGCGGCGTTCGCCGGGTACGGCGACATCGAGGACGACCTCCTCATGGCGCTTGGAAGAGAAGTGATGGCGGACACCACGGACGCCGATGGCGTCGCGGCGGCGTCGGCGTCCGGCGGGCCCTGGTGGGTCCACGCGCGGGTGAACACCGCGGCCGGCGAACTCTACTGGAACGTGATGATCGACGAGGCCACGTCGGACACGCTGCGGCTGGAGCCGGGCAACGCCGAACTGCGACAGGGTGTGCGTCAGCGCTGCTAGCACCCGGAAATAGACACGAGCGGCCTTCGCGCCGCGCGCAGCCCCGCGGGCCCCTGGCGGCCGGGTAGGCTGGGGGAGGCATGGCCGACAAGCCGACGCCGCTCAGGCTCGAGATCGACGCGGACAAGGTCGCCTGGCTGATCTTCGACGCGCCCGACTCCCAGGTGAACCTCCTCGACCTCCAGGTGATGCAGCGCCTGGACCACTATCTCACCGAACTCGAATCGCGGATCGCCACCGGACACCCCATCGCGCTCGTGATCTGGAGCGCAAAGCCCGACACGTTCATCGCCGGCGCCGATGTCAACGAGATCGCCGAAATCGAGGACGAGGAGGACGGTCGCCGGAAGAGCGCCATGGGACAGCGGATCTTCAGCCGGCTGGGACGGCTCGGGATCCCGAAGATCGCCGCGATCCGCGGCACCTGTCTGGGCGGCGGTACGGAACTCGCGCTCGCGTGCGACTGGCGACTCGCTTCGGACAATCCCGCCACGACGATCGGCCTGCCCGAAATCAAGCTCGGGCTGATTCCCGGGTTCGGCGGCTCGGTGCGGCTGCCCCGCCTCATCGGGATCCAGCGGGCGCTCTCGATGATCCTCACGGGGAGAAGCCTCTCGGCCTCGAACGCGTATCGATACGGTCTCGTCGACCAGCTCTTCGACGACGCGAGCTTCCAGCATTCCGTCGGGCAGGTGGCCATGGACGCCGTGCTCGGGCGGGTGGAGCGCGAACTCCCGCACGAGACGGCGCGGGACCGATTCCTGGAGCACACGCGCCTGGGTCGCCGCTTCCTGTTTCGGGGCGCCCGCAAGCGTGTGCGCACCGCCTCGGGGACGCGGTACCCCGCGGCGCTGAAGGCGATCGACGTCATCGAGGAAACGCTGGACCTGCCGATCGACGAGGCTCTAGCGGTCGAGGCGAGGGGTCTGGGGGAGGTCGCGACGACGAATGTCTGCCGGAACCTCGTCCGGCTTTTCCGGGGAGGCCGCGCCGCGAACCGGACGTTCGCCCCGGAGATCGCGGCACAGCAGCGGGAGATCAAGAAGGTCGCCGTCCTGGGGGCCGGCGTCATGGGCGGCGGGATCGCCGAACTCGCCGCCGCGCGGGACGTCCCGGTCATCCTCAAGGACATCGACCGGGAGGCGCTCGATCTCGGACTGCGGTACGCGAGCGAACTCCTCCGGAAGGCGGGCAAGCGCGGCATCATCGCGCCGGAGGAGGTGGGGCTGAAGTTCGCGCTCATCCACGGCACGCTCGACTACGGGCGGTTCGGCGATGTCGATGTCGTCATCGAAGCCGTCGTCGAACGGCTTCCGGTAAAGCAGCAGGTGCTGCGGGACGTGGAGCCGGAGCTCCCCCCGCACGCGGTTTTCGCGACGAACACGTCCTCGCTGTCGGTGACGAAGCTGAGCGAGGCCGCCGCCCGGCCGGACCGGGTCGTCGGCCTGCACTTCTTCAATCCGGTGCACCGCATGCCCCTCGTGGAGATCATTCGCGGGGAGTCTTCCTCGGACGCGGCGCTCGCCACGGTGTTCAAGCTCGCGCGGCGGCTCGGGAAGACGCCCGTGCTCGTCGCGGACCGGCCCGGGTTCCTCGTCAACCGGCTCCTCGCGCCGTACCTGAACGAAGTCGGGTTCCTGCTCGACGATGGCGCGGACGTGGCCCGCATCGACCGGACGCTGAAGGAGTTCGGGCTGCCGATGGGGCCGTGCAGACTGCTCGATGAAGTCGGCTTCGACGTCGCGGCGCACGTCGCGAAGGAGATGACCCGGGCGTACGGCGACCGCATGCGCCCCTCCGCCGCGCTGGACATGCTCGCGGGGCTCGGCCGGCTCGGGAAGAAGAACGGTCGCGGCTTCTACAACTATGCGGATCGCGAGGAGCGCGTGGACCGGGAGGTGGGCCGCGCCTTCGGCTCCGGGGGCGGCGGCGTGAAACCCGACGAGATCATCGATCGCTGCCTGCTGATTTCCGTGAACGAAGCCATGTACGCGCTGGAGGAAGGCGTCGTGGCGGGGCCGGGAGACGTCGACCTCGCGATGGTGATGGGCACCGGATTCCCGCCGTTCCGCGGCGGACCGCTCGCGTGGGCGGAGTCCCGCGGCGTGCACGTGGTGCGCGACCGTCTTCTCGAACTGCGGGAGCGGCACGGGGACCGCTTCGCTCCGGCGCCCGGACTGGAAAGGCTCGCCGACACGGATGGATCGTTCACGTCCGACGCCTTGTGGCGTGACCCGGGGTCTCGGCCGGACATGTAGGTGGGCTTCGACCTCCTGGGGGCACGGCGCCGCGCGCTGCGGGCCGCGCGCCGGATCCCGGAAGAGGCGCCCCGCGTCGACGTGGAGATTCGCCGCGGCGGCGATGTGCAGCGCTTTCGCCAGGAACTGCTCGCGGACGGCCCGAGATGGAAGATCACGCTTCAGATTCTCGATGCGCGCTTCACGCCGGTGAGGGTCGACGAGGCCACGACCCTGCGGCCGGGCTCCCTCCTCATCTGGTTCCTTCGACCGGGACAGCCCTTCGAGATCGGCGCCTTCTACCACGGCCGCGGCACCTTCCAGGGCTACTACATCAACCTGATCCGGCCTCCGCAGCTGGAGTCCCCGCCCTGGATCATCGAGGACCTCTACCTCGACGTGTGGCTGCCCGAGGGGGGAGACGGCGTGTTGCTGGACGAGGATGAACTGGACGCCGCCGTCGCCCGCGGCGAGCTGTCGGCCGAGGAGGCCGGCGAGGTGCGTGCGGCCGGCGCGCGGCTGCTCGCCCGGTCGAGGCGCCGCGGACGCCCCCGCTGGCTGCCCGGAGGCGTCGGAAGAAGCCCCGCGGAGTCCGTCCCGGCGCTCCGTCTGCGGCGCGACGCGCCTGGAACCTTCCACGCCGCGCGGATCTCGGGCCGCATCATCGCGTACGGCCTCTACCTGATGGCGGCGGTTTCCGCGACCTCCGCCGGCTTCGCCGCCTTCACCGACGCGTTCCTGACCGCGGGTCCGGCGCAGGACGCCTGGCGGCTGACCATGCTGGGCGAGGCGCTCATCCTGGCGCCGCTCGCCCTCGGGGGCTGGCTGCCCGCGACCCGCTGGCCGCAGCCGCCCCTGACCGACGAGCGCTCCCTCTTCATCGCGACGCTCGCCGCGGGGCTCGCCGTGCTCGCGCTCAGCGATCGCGCGGAGTGGGCGGGAGCCCTTCTCCCGGTGTACGCGACGCTGGGTCTCTTTTCGCTGGTCTTCGCCGTCTGCCGGTGGCGGTTCGACCGGGAAGTGCCGGTGTTCGCGCTCGCGGGCGTCGCCATGACGCTCGTCGCGCTCGTCCTCCTGATCGTAACGTGACGACCCGCGGCCGACCGACACAGGCGCCGGGTGCATCCCGTATGAGGAACGCATGAACGATCAATCGAAGCGACGGGTTCGTTTCCTGGCCGCGTTCGTCGGCCTCTTTGCGGCCGTGTGGCTCCTCTGGGACACGCCCTTCGTGTATCCCGTGAAACTCTTCGTGGTCCTGCTGCACGAGATCAGCCACGGGCTCGCGACGCTGGCGACGGGGGGGCGGATCCTCGCCATCGAGGTGACGCCGCTCGAGGGGGGACTGTGCCGGTGCCCCGGCGGGAATCCGTTCCTCAGCCTGTCCGCGGGGTATCTCGGAAGTCTGCTGTGGGGCGGGCTGATGATCTGGGGCGCGGAACGCTTCCCGGCGCTCAGTTCGTGGTTTTCAGCGGCCCTCGCCCTGGTCGTGGGAGGCGCGACGCTGCTCTACACGCAGGAGTCCTTCGCCTTCGCGTTCGGGGTCGCCTTCTCCGCGGCGCTCCTCGCGGTGGCGTGGCGGGCGGGCGCCGGCGTGAACCGCGTCCTCCTCACCGCGCTCGGCCTCACGAGTTGCCTCTACGCGGTGTTGGACATCAAGAGCGACATCCTCGACCGTCCGGAGCTGCGGTCTGACGCCCGGATGCTGGCCGAACTCACCGGCATCCCCACGCTCGTGTGGGGCGGGCTGTGGATCGCCGTCGCGCTGCTGTTCTGCTTCGTCCTCTTCCGCTGGGCCTGGCGCCGCGCCTAGCAGTCCGTTGCTAGTTGCCGCGGTCGCGCGCGATCCACTCCAGCGGCTCGTAGGCGCCGATGGGCCACGGGAAGACGACGGGACTCTCGTAGCCGTCCTCGGACACGCTGGCCACGCCGAAGAGGTAGTTGTCGATGACGATGTTCTCGAGCGTGTGCTCGGTCACGTCGCCCGCGAAGACGCTCCACTGCCACTGCGGCGCATCGGTGAGCCGCCAGTAGATGCGGTAGCCCGCGAGGTTCGGGGCGTGGTCGGAGGGGACGGGATCCCACCGCAGCGTCGTGGACGGCCGGACGGCGCCCTGGATCGCCACGTTCCGCGGCGGCGCGGGAGCCCAGGCCATGGCGGCGAGCGAGATCGCGTTCACCGCCGTCAGCTTCGCGGCGAAATCGAACTCGACCTCATCGATGACGTCGCCGTATTCGACGCCATCCTCCACGCGGATGTCCTGGTGCTGGCGCCGGTAGTCCTCGTTCGCCTCCATGATCCGCACGGCGGGGAAGCCGACGTCGTTGAACGGCCGGTGGTGCCCGCCGCGTCCGAACCGGTCCAGCCGGTACACCATCATCATGTCCAGATTCGGGACGTAGCCGTCCACGAGGCGGTCGACGAAACGGGCGAGATTCCGCGACGGCGAGTCCACCTCGCCCCCGGTGACGCGCCGCCGCGCGGCGACCTGCTCGGTTTCGTCCGCGCGCGTGCCCTCGGCGAAGATGCGCGCGATCGTGTTGTCCGAGACGCCGTTCTGGCCCTGGATGTTGCCGATCATGTCGTTGTTCAGCACCGCCTCGAGGCGCCAGCCCTCGTCGAGCGCGACCCGGGCCATGTGCCGCCCGCCGAACAGCCCCTGCTCCTCGCCGGAGAGCCCCGCGTAGATGATGGACCCGTTGAACTCGTACTGCGTGAGGACGCGGGCGGCCTCCAGGACGCCGGCCATCCCGGACGCGTTGTCGTTCGCGCCGGGCGCGTCGGTGACGCCATCCAGCGCGCCCGTGGCGCGCGAGTCGATATCCCCCGACATCACGACGTAGCGGCCCGGGTCCGTCGTCCCGCGCTGGATCGCGAGCACGTTGACGACGGCCGTCGTGTCGGGGATGCGCGCCGCGCCCATGACGAGGGACGTCTGGTACGAGACCTCCAGGCACCCGCCGCACGCCGCGGAAATCGCGTCGAACTCGGCCTTGATCCAGCGCCGGGCGGCTCCGATCCCGCGGGTGTCGGACAGCGTGTCCGACAGCGTGTGACGGGTGCCGAAGCCCGCGAGCCGCCGGATGTCCGCCTCCACCCGCGAGACCGAAACCGCCGCCACGATGTCGTGCAGCGCCGAGAGTTCCGCCTTCGGCTCCCTCGACTCGCCCGTCTCCGGCGGCTCCTGGCCGTGAAGCGGACGGGCGGCGACCGGAATCGTCAACGCCGAGGCGAGGACGGCGGTCGCGAGGGATGTCACATGGGGTACGGGCCTTCGGAACCTTCGGAACACGGGTTACTCCGGGATGAAGTCGCATCGCTGCCGGGCCGGTATCTTATCGCGATGCTGGCCTGCGGACAGCGGGCCGGTTAGCGTCGCGTGTCTCTCGCCGCGCCGTCCGACGGCCATTCGTCACCCCCCTTAAGCGGTCGAC
This sequence comes from Gemmatimonadales bacterium, assembly GCA_009841005.1. Lineage (GTDB taxonomy): Bacteria > Gemmatimonadota > Gemmatimonadetes > Palauibacterales > Palauibacteraceae > Palauibacter > Palauibacter polyketidifaciens. Next base: position 35,275 of record VXMR01000134.1, on the reverse strand, counting down.
CCGTGAATCGAACCGAACGTACAGGACAGCGAGTCTCGAACCTCTTCGGCATGACCCTGCGCCAGGCGCCGGGGGAAACGGAGATCGAGTCCCACAGCCTCCTCCTGAGGGCCGGCTACGTCCGCCAGCTCGCGGCGGGCATCTTCTCCTACCTGCCTCTCGCGTGGCGGTCGCTGCGGAAGATCGAGCAGATCCTGCGCGAGGAGATGGACCGGATCGACGGGCAGGAGCTGTCGATGCCCGTCGTGCATCCGGCGGAGCTGTGGCAGGCGACGGGCCGCTGGTACGACATCGATGCGACGATGGCCCGGTTCGTCGACCGCCGCGAGCGCGACCTGCTGCTGGCGATGACGCACGAAGAGGTCGTGGCCTTCCACGCGGCGTCGGAGATCCAGTCCTACCGGCAGCTCCCGGCCATGGTCTATCACATGCAGACCAAGTTCCGGGACGAACTCCGTTCCCGCGGCGGACTCATCCGCGTGCGCGAGTTCATCATGAAGGACTCCTATTCGCTCGACCGGGATCCGGAGGGGCTCGCGGAGCAGTACGACCGGCACTACGAGGCGTACGAGCGCATCGGACGCCGCTGCGCGCTGCCGCTCACGGCCGTGCGGAGCGACACGGGCATGATGGGCGGCAAGATCGCGCACGAGTTCATGTACGTGACGCCGATCGGCGAAGACAGCCTCGCGCTCTGCGACGCCTGCGGCTACGCGGCGAACCGCGAGGTCGCCGAGTTCGCGCTCGAGCCCCGGGAGGGCGGGATGTCGCCGGTCGAGCGCGTCCACACGCCCGGCACGTCCACGATCGAGGAGGTCACGGGACTGCTCGGGGTGTCCGCCCCGGAGACCGGGAAGATGGTCTTCTACATGGGCAGCTTCGCCGGGGAGGAGGGGGCGCGCGAAGAGAAGCTGATCGCGGCGATCGTGCGCGGCGACCTCGAGGCGAACCCGATCCAGGTCCAGAATCTCACGGGCGCGCTCGAGCTTCGCCCGGCGCACGAGGAGGAGATCGCCGCGGCCGGGATGGTGCCGGGATTCGCCTCGCCCGTGGGCGTGGAGCCCGGCGCCGCGATCTTCGTCGTCGACCGCTGGGTCGTGGCATCGCCGAACCTGGTGCTCGGAGCGAACGAGACGGACTACCACCTCCGCAACGTCTGCTGCGGCCGCGACTACGAGCCCACGGTCGTCGGATCCGTCGCCCTCGCCTTCGAGGGCGCACCGTGCGGGCGTTGCGGCGAGGGGCTGCGCATGGCGCGCGGCGTGGAGGTGGGGAACATCTTCCAGCTCGGCACCCGCTATTCCGAGGGGCTGGAGGCGAACTACACGGACGAGGAGGGGGTCGAGCGCCCGATCTGGATGGGGTCGTACGGGATCGGGACCGGGCGCCTCCTGGCCTGCGTGGCCGAGGAACACCGGGACGACTACGGCCTCAAGCTGCCGATCTCCGTCGCTCCGTATCACGTCTCGCTCGTCGTGCTCGCGCGGGAGGAGGCGACGTGGGAGACGGCGGACCGGGTGTTCGAGGAGCTGTGCGCCGCCGGGATCGAGGTGATCTACGACGACCGGCGGGAACTCCGCGCCGGCGTGAAGTTCAACGACGCCGACCTGCGCGGCCTCCCGCTGCGCCTCGTCATCGGCGAACGCTCGCTGGAGGCGGGGGGCGCGGAACTCAGCCACCGCGGCGTCCGCGAGAGCCGGATCGTCCCGCTGGACGACCTCGTGGCCGAACTCCGCCGGGAGATCGACGCGCTCACGGCGCAGCTCACGCTCGACGACTGAGCCGCCGGCCGTACCCGAAGCGGCGCACGCGGCCGGCCCGGGCCGTAGCCGGCTGTCGCGCCTCGTTCAGCCGCCGAACCGCACCCGCAGACCGCCGATCAGCGTTCGCGGCGCGCCCACGCGAATGAACCCGTTCGCGTCGTGGGACATCTCCGCGATCGCGTCGAAGAGGTTCTGCACGCTCGCGAACGCGCTCAGCCGGCTCGTCAGCTGACGGCGAAACCGGACATCCAGGAGGAATGAGCCCGCGATCTCCCCCGTGTTGAGGTCGTTGTCGAACCGGGCGCCCAGGTACCGGGCCGTCGCGACCACCTCCAGCGTCGACGGGTCGATATGCCCGACGCGCAGCATGGCGCGGTGGGTCGGGCTCCCCTGCACCTCGTTGCCGATCAGGTCCGGGCGGCCCGGCGCGTCGGTGACCTCGGTCGGGTTGTACTGGTGGTTCACCGCCAGCAGCCAGACAGCGGATGGCCGCAGTTCGATCTCCGTCTCGAGGCCGACGCTGCGCAGCGTTCCCACATTGTCGCGTCGCCGGCACACGCCGCCGGCCGCCACGAAGCCGCACGGCTGAATGACGCCGGACGTCTCGGCCTCCTGGATCGTGACGTCGGTGATCGCGTCGCGCACGGACGAGTGGAAACCGGTCAGCCGGACCAGCACGGCGGGATCGGGCTGAAAGTCCACGCCGATCTCGAGGCCCGTGACCTTTTCCGGATTCAGCGCCTCGTTCGACTCGTTGACGACGTTCCCGGCCGCGCGGAACGGCTTGTAGAGTTCGTTCAGCGTCGGGACGCGCAGGCCGGTGTAGACGCTCGCCCGCAGCGCGACCTGTTCGGAAGCATCGTACAGGACGCCGGTATTCAGGCTGAACTGCGTCCCGCTGCGGTCTTCGAACGCATCATCCGTGAGCACGCTGCGGTCCGCCGTATTGAGGATGTGCCGCGATCCGGACGAGTTGCGCCACACGTCGAGCCGACCACCGGACCATAACCGCCACCGGTCGCCGAGATCGGTCTGAAGCTGGCTGAAGAGGCCGAACAGGGTCTGATCGCCTCCGGTCTCACGCTGCCTCGCGAAGGCGCCGTCCCGGTACAGGTACCGCTCCGTCGCGGACCCCGTCGCGCGCAGGAAATCGACGCCTATGGTGCCGGCTTCCCCGCTCCACACCAGGTTGGCGCCCACGCCCGATGAGGGAACGTCCTGGCTGATGGACGGCTCCTCGCTGTTTCGGCCCGCCTCGACCCCCGAGAACGAGTTCACGTAGGACTGCGACTGCATGTAGGCGTTGAACGCGAGCGAGGACGTCCCGCCGGTCGTCAGCGTGGCCCCGACCTGCCCGAATCCCGCTTCCGTCGTGTTGTTCCGGAGGGGCGTCGCGTTGTCCTTGTCCTGGTCGAAGTAGTTCCCCTGGGCGTGGATGCGCAGGCGGTCCCCGGCCTGGAACTCGACCTTCGCGCGGAGGGCCCCGTGGCTCGACGCGGAGGGGATGTCCACCGCGCCACGCAGGCTGGGCTCGGTCAGGATGTAGCCGTCGCTGTTGAAGAGCTCGCCGGCCACGTAGCCGCCGGCGCGGTCGTCGCCGAAGGACGCCATCGCGTCGCCGCGGAAGGTGGACTGGCTCCCTCCCTGCGCGCTCGCGGAGAATCCGCCGCCGCCACCCGAGCGGGTGATCACGTGGACGACGCCCGCGAGGCTCTGACTCCCCCAGCTGACCGTGGCCCCGCCGCGCACGATCTCGATGCGCTCGATGACTTCGACCGGCACCTGGCTCCAGCGCACCCAGCCGAAGTACGGGTCGTTCAGCGGGACGCCGTCGACCAGGACGAGCGTCCGGCTGGCCGCGGTGCCCCCCAGCCCGCGCAGGGTCACGGCCTGCCATGAGGGGTGCGCGACGCCCGCCTGGAAGGGGAAGCGGAAGTTGAGTCCGGGCACCTCCTGAAGGACATCCTGGAGCGTCTGCGCGGCGGAGAGACGCAGCTCCTCGCGCGTCACGGTCGTCACGTTGACGGGGACCTCTCCCACGGACGTCGGGGCGCGGAGCGCCGAGACGATCAACTCCCCGAGCGAGATCACGCTGTCCGCGGGCACCGGGTCCTGCGCTTCGAGCGCCGTGGCCGGCCTCAGCCCGCCCAGCGCGAGTACGAGAAACCCGCCGCGGGCATACCGGCGCGATCGAAGCACCGCTTCACGTAGCGTCATTGAGACTCTCCTCGAGGAGTTCCCTCACGATGGCCGGGTCCGCGCGCCCGTGCGTCGCGCGCATGACCTGGCCCACGAAAAAACCGGCGAGGCCGGTGTGCCCGGCGGCATAGCGCGCCACCTCGGCCGGATGAGCGGCCACGACACCGTCGACGACCTCGCGAATCTGCTCCGCATCGCCGATCCGGCCCAGCCCCTCGCGCCCGACGATCTCCCGGGGGCTGCCGCCCTCCGCCACGAGTCGCGCCAGGAGCGACTTCGCCACCGCCCGCGAGATCGAGCGTTCGAGGACGAGTTCCACCAGCTCGGCCAGCGCCTCCGGCTCGAGTGCGCCCGTGTCACCTTCGCTGCCGCCGGCGCCGCGGACCTCGTGCACGAGCCAGGTCGCGACGGCGGCCGGATCCGCGCCGCCGCGGATCGCCCGCTCATAATACTGCACCGATTCGGCGGAACCACTGAGCAGGTCGGCAAGTTCGTCCGGCAGCCCCAGCGGATCCCGAAAGCGGTCGAAGGCCGCCTGGAGCGCGGGGTCGGCGCGCCTCGCCGCATCGCGGGCCTCCCGCGCCGAGTCGATGCCGGGGACCGCCGACTCGGTCGCCCCGTCTTCCGCCGGGGTCCGCGCCTCCGTGGCGTCGGCGTCTCGGGTTCCGTCCGACTTCGCGCGCCGGCTCCAGGCGTCGCGGAGCGTCACCGTCCGGTTGAAGACGAGCGGGCCGCCGGCCGGGGCCTCGCCAGCCGCGCCGTCTGCGTCCGCGGCCGCGGCTCTCGTGGCCCGGTCCGGGATGAAGTAGCCCAGCCGCTCGAACTGCCAGGCCGTCTCGGGCGGACCGTCGGCCAGGCTCGGCTCGCCACGCGCGTCCGTCAGGATCTGCAGCGAGTCCGGGTTCAGGCTCTCCCGCAGGCCTTCGGCGTCTCCGGCCGGGTTCGAGACGCGGAACAGGCGGTCGTAGAGGCGGACCTCCATCGGCACGGACTCCGTGGCGGACACCCAGTGGATCGTACCCGCCGGCCGACGCCCGTCCGGCGCCGATCCGCTTCGCGTCTCCGGGTCGTACGTGCAGTGCAGGCGCACGATCCGGCCGGCGTCGTCCTTCTCCACGCGGTGGCAGGTGATGAAATAGCCGTGCCGCAGGCGCACCTCGCGTCCGGGGGCGAGCCGGCGAAAGCCAGGGGTCGGCTCCTCGGCGAAGTCGTCCCGCTCGATGTAGAGGACGCGGGTGAACGGGACCTTCCGCGCTTCCGGCCACCCCTCCGGCGGGGCAGCGGCGCCGCGCGGAAAGTACGGGGCTTCGATCCAGTCAACCTCGCCTTCCGGGTAGTTGTCGATCATGACCTCGAGGGGGCGCAGCACCGCGAGCACGCGCGGCGCACGCCGGTTCAGCGCCTCGCGCACCGCCCATTCAAGGGTGGCGATCTCCACCCGGTTGTCGGCTTTTCCGATCCCGACCTGCCGGCAGAAGGTCCGAATCGCATCGGGCGGGATCCCGCGGCGCCGGAAGCCGGCCAGCGTGGGCATGCGCGGGTCGTCCCAGCCCGAGACGTGTCCGTCCTCCACGAGGAGGAGGAGTTTCCGCTTGCTAACGATCGTGTAGTCGAGATTGCGGCGCGCGAACTCGTACTGGCGGGGCCGCGGATCCCACGAGCCGAGCGCCTCTCCGCCGCCGCCCTCCGCTCCCGGCACGCGGTCGATGCGGGCGGAAGCGGGACGCGTATGCTCGATGAACCAGTCATAGAGCGCTCGATTGTCCTGGAACTCGAGCGTGCAGAAGGAGTGCGTGATCCCCTCGATGGCGTCGGACTGGCCGTGCGCCCAGTCGTAGAAGGGGTATATCGGCCATTCGTCGCCCGTCCGGTAGTGGTGCGCGTGCCGGATGCGGTACATCAGGGGGTCGCGCAGCTTCATGTTCGACGAGGCGAGGTCGATCCGCGCGCGGAGCACGTGTTCACCATCCTCGAACTCCCCCGCGCGCATGCGCCGGAAGAGGTCCAGGTTCTCCTCGGCCGAGCGATCCCGGAACGGGCTGGGCCGGCTGGGTTCGCGCACGGACCCGCGGTGCGCGCGGATCTCCTCCTCGGACAGGCTGTCGACGTAGGCGAAGCCATCCTCGATCATCCGCAGCGCCATCCGGTAGAGCGCCCCGAAGTAGTCCGACGCGTAGCGGATCTCGCCGTCCCAGTCGAACCCGAGCCAGCGGATGTCCCGCGCGATCGCCTCCACGTAAGACGGATCCTCCGTCGTCGGATTCGTGTCGTCCATGCGCAGCGTCGTGCGGCCCCCGTACTCCCGCGCCACCTCGAAGTCGAGGCAGATGGCGGAGGCGTGCCCCACGTGAAGGAAGCCGTTGGGCTCGGGCGGAAAGCGCGTGAGCACGCGCCCCCCATGACGCCCGCTCAGGACATCCTCGGCGACGATCTGACGGATGAAATCGAGACGCTCTCGTTGCGGCATGGGGGAAACTACGAGATTGACGGCGAACCGGAACGGGCGAAAAAAAAGGGGCCGGATCCGCGGGGGACCCGGCCCGACGGGCGTCGTGCGTGGCCTGACGGGGTCTCGTCAGGAAATCACGTCGAAATCGGGGGCGGCGGTCGCGGCGGTCGGTGCGTCGGGAAGCTCGGGACATGCGCCCGTCGTCGCCGGCGCGTCCACCGTCCCGGTCGCCTGCGTGCCCTGCACGGCTCCGCTGTGCGTGCCCAGGATCAGCCCCACCGCCATCAACAGCCAGGCCAGAGAGCCCGTCGTCGCCCACTTCGACAGTCTGTCCATGTGTCCCATCCCTTCTCCATGTCGGCGGCTGCGATCTGTACCCTTCTGGTACGGGAAACCGGAGCGGAAGTTTCCCGGTCCGCGTCTCTGTGACCTATAAGACCCCCATGCCGGTGGAATGGTTGGCAGACCGCTCGGTGTGCGCGGATACGCCGGACGATCACGCCGGCCTCGTGAGGCGGGCGAGGTACCCGCCGTCCGGGACCGCGGGATACCCGTTCAGCGCCACCTCAGCGCCTCGAACACCGTCCGGCAGGCGTTGCAGTAGTACTGGGCCGTCGAGGCCTGTCCTCCGAACGTGGCGAACGGGTCGGTATCGTCCGAGTCGCAGAAGGGGCAGGGGACGGAGGACGGCATGGCGGACGACTCGATGGGATCGTCGAGCGGCGGTTTCCGTGGCGGGGTCTCGCCCTTCGTGTTGTCGCGCTTCGCGCCGTCGGCCACGGGGTCAGTCCATCAGGAGTTCTCGGTTGCGGTCGCCCCGGACCCGGGCGAGGGAGTCTTCATCGGGTCCCCCCTCCGCCGCGCGCCGACGCCCTGCGAGGTAGCCCTCCCAGACCGGCTCGCGCGTACTGGCCCAGATCGCGTCGGCCTCGCGGGCCAAACCCGTCTCCGCGGCGAGCGGGCCCACCCGTTCGAGCCAGCGCGCCCGCGCCCCGGCGGCACCCCGCCGTACGATTCCATGCGCGGCGAGCGTCGCGATGAGCGGGTCGTCCTCGGGGCCGAACCAGCAGAGACACGCGTTCCAGGCCGCGCCGAACGCTCCGGTCAGCGCCGCGCGCCCGCCCTCGGCGCCCAGCAGCCGCGAGGTCCACCCCTGTCCGTGATCGAAGTGGAACCGCTCTTCCTCGAGCAGCTTGCGCACCTTGTAGTGGATCGGCTCGTAGCGGCTCTCCGCGAGCATCTCGAACTGGACCGAGAGCGCGGTGTCCCACAGGAAGTTGAGGGCGAGGAACTCCTCCCACGATCCGACGTCCCGGTCCAGCAGTTCCGAACTGTGGTACTCGCCGGATGCGCGTTCGTGTTCGAGCGCGGCCGGATCGTGGCCGAAGTCGCGCAGCAGCGCGTAGAGGATGCGGGCGTGGCCCCACTCGTCCTGTGCCATCGCGGAGCAGGCGATGCCGGCTTCGACGGAGGGCGCGCCGAGAAGCCAGTCCGAGTAGCGGATGCCGAGCAGCCGCTTGTTGTCGGCGAGGGCGAGGATGAGGTTGCCGAGGTGCCCCGACACGCCCTCCGGAAGGTCCTCCGCCGAACGGAAGCCGCCCTCCGTCACCGCGAGTCCGCCGTCACCGCGAGTCCGCCGATGGCGCGCGACCGGCCGGGCCGCCGAGCGTGAAGGGATCCTGCTGCCGGTTCACCGCCGCGAACGCATCGCGCGGCGCGACCGTCATCTCGAACCACTTCGCCTCGTCGTACGTCTGCCACGCGTAGACGCGCGCGAGTTGTTCGTTGGGGGCGGACACCGCGCCCACATGCTCGAAGCGGTCCGCCCTCTTCTTGCGCGCGAACACCTCGTACACCCGTCCGTTGCCGCTCACGTGACGACTCCGACGGAGCGCAGGAGTTTCCGCCCGCGCGCGGAGATCGCCGCCGTCGTCCACGGAGGATCCCACTCCGTTACGATCTCGACCTTCCGGATTCCGTCCAGCTCCAGGAGGCGCTCCCGCACGTCCCATTGGATGAAATCCATGCAGGGGCAGGCCGTGGCGGTGAAGGTGAGGTGGACGGTGACCGACGCGGCTTCCTCGTCCCCCTCGACCCCGCGGACGAGTCCGAGGTCGACGATCGAAATCGGAAACTCCGGGTCCGCCACTTCATAGAGCGCCCGGTGCGCCCGTTCCGCGAGATCCGCCGCGGGTTCGGCGAACGCGGGGGGGGGCGGCAGCTCCCGTCCGCCCCGGGTCTCCCGGAGGACGGCGCCGAAATCCATGCCCTCCTCGTAGCGCGGGAGGGGCCGCGGGGCCACGCCGCCTGCCGGGCCGTCGGCGTTCATGCCGTGAGCAGCCGTTCGACCGCGAATCGGCTCCTCCGCAGCGAATCGACGTACTGCTCGTTCATCGGGCCGCGTGCCTTCCACCGCTGGAACACCTGCTTCCAGGTGATCGTCTCGTTGAAGAGCCAGCGTCGCGCCTCCGGGTCGTATTGGCAGGGAAGCTCGTAGGTCAGCTCCACCTCGTCCGTACCGGGGTCGTACTGCGCCGGAAGGTCGTACCCCAGCTCCTCGCACAGCGGCACGACGGCCTTGAGCCAGGTCCGGCGGAGCTGGTCGTTCGTCATCCCCTTGAGGCGGAAGTCGAGCTGCGCGTTGTGGTGCTTCCGGTCGTCGGGCATGCCGAACCACTCCACGCCCATCGGGAACATCCAGTCGAGCGTCCGCTGCACCGCTTCCTTCGCGGCGCCCCCCGCCTCGGCGAAGCGGCGGATCCAGACCTCGCCGTGCCGCAGGTGGAAGTTCTCCTCGAGGCTCACCTTGACGAGGCCGCGCTTGAGCGGCCCGTAGCTCGTGTTGCGGTGCACGTCGCCCAGCAGCGTGATCCCGGCCCGGTCGTAGAGCGCGTTCGCCGAAACGAGCTCGGCCCAGTTCATCAGCGGCTGGTCGAACCCGTAGGGGTGCTTGAAGTGGGCGGGTTCCCGTTCGTAGAGGAGCCAGTGACGGTCGACGCCGAGGTCCTCGAGCAGGCGGTAGGCGATGTTCGCGTGCCCCAGTTCGTCCTGAATGATCGCAGTGGCCGAGACCATCGTGTTCGTGGACGGAGCGTCCCGGGCGGCCATGAAGTAGGCCGGCGCGCTGATGAGTTCCGTGTCGCCCTGGACGGTGAGCTGCGTGATGAGCGCCCGCTTGTAGGTCTCCGTCATGTCCTCTTCGGACTCGACGATGAACCCCTCCTGCACTTTCCGCTGCAGTTCCTCGTCCGTAAAACGTCCCATACCGTCGCGCCTCTCCCCGCCCGAACCGGGTCTCCTCCCGGAGGGGCGAACCGTGAATCTACATTGAACCCGCGTCGGGCGGGGCCGGAGCCGCGCCCGCGCGCGACGCCAGCGGCCGTCCGGCCCGGAAACGAATCGCGCCCCCGTGGAACGCGAGCGTCATTCGGTCGTCCTCGACCTGGAACGCCCTCACGGCACGAAGCGCCTCGAGAAGGCGCTGCTCGAACTCCGCCTGCCGTTCCCGGCAGAGCCTGCGCATGACCGTAACGCCGTAGAATCGCAGAGCCTCCGCCTCGTGCATGCGGAAACTCCCGAAGATCCGGTTGCAGCCGGCGTATCCCGCCAAATCCCCGGTGACGTCCGCGGCGTCCCGCGGCTCCGCCCGGAATCTGAGCGTCACGGGTTCACGCAGCGCCCGGAGGTTCGCGCTCCAGTCCCCGCTGTCGAACGACTCAAGCTCCCATTCGTGGGTGTGCAGCGCGGCCGCGGCCGCGGGCGTCCCGTTCCCGGCTTCGGCGCCACCCGTCTGCGCCTCCTCCCCAACGGCGACGTCGATGAGCGCGACGGGGGTCAGCCCCCGGTTCGTGAGCGCGAAGTGCGGAGTCCGGTCGACCGATGGGCGAACCGTGACTGGATCGCCGGGCCGGCGAACCCGGACGTTCAGCCGGATCATGCCGCCGAGAACCTCCGCCCGGTGGACTTCGATCCGGTCTCCAATGAGGCGCGCGGACACGTCCCGCATCTCATCGCCGTCCCTCAGCACGGCATGCAGGGTCAGGAACCGTTCCCGCCCGTGATCCGCCGCGAGTACGGCGACCGCGTCGATGCCCGAATCGAAGTCGAGGTCGCCGTCGGCCGTGAGGAGGAGTTCGTACCGCACATTGTCCGGACCGGTCGTCGCTCCCTGCGTGAGCGTGATCTCGCCGCCGTCCAGCGTGAGGAACGTCGCGTTCTCCAACACCTCCCGGCTGTCGACCTCGGGCTCGTCGCCGCACCCGGCCGCCGCGCCCGCGGCCACCAGCAGCCAAACACCCCTCCTCACTCCGCCTCCATGAAGGGATACCGGTAGTCGACGGGGGGGTCGAAGGTCTCCTTGATCGTCCGGGGGGAGACCCAGCGCACGAGGTTGAGCACGGATCCGGCCTTGTCGTTCGTCCCGCTCGCGCGGCCGCCGCCGAAGGGCTGCTGGCCGACGACGGCGCCGGACGGCTTGTCGTTGATGTAATAGTTCCCCGCGGCGTTCCGGAGCGCCGCGCCCGCGCTCTGGACGGCGGCCTCATCGCGCGCGAACACCGCGCCCGTGAGCGCGTACGGGGACGTCTTGTCGACCAGGGCCAGCGTGGGTTCCCAGTCCGAGGCCTGGTACGAGTGCAGGGTCACGACCGGCCCGAAGATCTCCTCGCACATCAGGCGGTGCCCGGGATCGTCCGCTTCGACGACGGTGGGTTCGATGAAGTAGCCCCGGCTGTCGTCGCAGCCGCCGCCGGCGAGGATGCGCGCATCGCCGGATTCGCGGGCGTAGTCGATGTACGACTTGATGCGGTCGAACGCCGTCCGGTCGATCACGGCGCCGAGGAAGTTCCGGAAGTCCGCCGGGTCGCCCATGCGGAGTTCCCCGGTCATCGCGACGACCCGGTCCCGCACGTCCTCCCACATCGTGTCGGGCACGTACACGCGGGAGGTCGCGGAGCACTTCTGTCCCTGGTACTCGAAGGCGCCCTGCACGATCGCGACCGCGAGCGCCTGCGGGTCCGCGCTCTCGTGCGCGAGGATGAAGTCCTTCCCTCCCGTCTCGCCGACGAGTCGCGGATAGGCGCGATAGTTCTCCACGTTCTGCGCGACGGACTTCCAGAGGTGCTGGAAGGTGCCGGTCGAACCGGTGAAGTGGATGCCGCCGAGTTCCGGGCTCGACAGGAGGATGTCGCTGATCTCCGAGGCGACGCCCGGGATGAAGTTGATCACGCCCGGCGGGAGCCCCGCGGCTTCGAGGAGCTTCATCACGTAGTAGGACCCGAGCACGCCGGTCGTCGAGGGCTTCCAGACCGCGACGTTCCCCATGAGCGCGGGAGATGTCGTCAGGTTGGCGCCGATGGCCGTGAAGTTGAACGGGCTGATGGCGTAGACGAACCCTTCGAGCGGGCGGTGGTCCATGCGGTTCCGCACGCCCGGCCCGGAGATGGGCTGCTCCGCGTGCACGCGCCCCGCGAAGAAGGAGTTGAAGCGCCAGAAATCGACGATCTCGCAGGCGGAGTCGATCTCGGCCTGGATCGCCGTCTTGCTCTGTCCGAGCATCGTCGCCGCGTTGAGCTTCATCCTCCAGGGACCGGCGAGCAGTTCCGCGGCGCGGAGGAGAATCGCGGCCCGGTCTTCCCAGGCCCGGTGCGACCACTCCGTCCAGGCGGCGCGCGAGGCGTCGATGGCGGCCTGCGCCTCGGCGGCCCCGGCGATGTGGCAGCGGGCCAGCACGTGGCCGTGGTCGTGCGGCATCGTCACGTCGAAAGTGCGCGACGTCCGCACCTCGCGTCCGCCGATGATCAGCGGGATGTCGACGACCTCGCCCCGCTGGCGGAGCAGCTCTTCCTTGAGGGCGGCGCGTTCCGGACTGCCCGGGGCGTAGTCGTAAACAGGTTCGTTGGCGGGAGCCGGAATCGGGCCCTGCTGAACCTCGTCGACGAGTGGTTTCATGAAGGGATTCCCCATGGCTGAATTTCATTCACGAAGGGAGGCGCAATCTGGCGGCCCGGGAGTGAGATTGAAAGGTGCCCGCTGCCCTGCGTATCGTGGAATGGATGATTACCGAAGACATGACGGAAGACATGACGTTTGTCCGGCTCGGAGGACTCGTCGCGGCCGTCGCGGTCGCCTCCTGCCTCCTCTGTCCCGGTCCCGCCGCCGGCCAGGAAGGCGCCGCTTCGCTGCAGGCCCTCGAAGCCCGGCTCGGCCAGGCGCGCGAGAGCGCGGTCCACCTCCTCGCGCCCTCTTCGTTCGAGGAGGCCGCGGACCGGTTGGAGGACGCGTCGCGCCGCCTGAGAGGTGGCCGGGAGGACGGCCGGTTCGAAGAGTTGCTGGACGAGGCCGGACGCTGGCTCGAAGCGGCGGAGCGGAGCGCGGTCGCGGGCCGGCCGCACTTCATGACGGTGCTCGCCGCCCGGGACGAAGCCCGCGCCTCCGAGGCCGAGACGCGGGCGGCCCAGGGGTGGGCGAGGGCCGAGGACGAACTGGAAACGGCCGGCCGCCGCCTCGAACGCGAAGACATGGAGGACGTCGCCGTGCGGGCGAGCCGCGCGACGACCCTCTACCGGCGGGCGACCCGTGCGGCGCGGCGCGACCAGTTTCTGGGAGCGGCGATGCAGGCGCGAACCGCCGCCCTGAACGCGGGCGCGAGCGAGTTGTCCCCGAACGCGTTCGGGGTGGGCGAGGCGCACCTGGCGAGCGCGGAAGCGGAGATCGAGAGCCTCGCTCCGGTGGAGGGGCCGGCGCGGGCCGGAGAAGCCGCGTTCGCCGCCTTCACCCGCGCGCACCGCATTGCCGCCCTGTTCGACAGCGTGCGCCGGCGCCATGTGACGGTCGAACGACTCATCGACGAGCATGAGGCGGACCTGTCCCGCCTTGCCGAAGCCGCGGACGTGGCACCCCTGCGGAGCAACGCCGGCGAGACGACCGCGCGCATCGCGGGGGCCGTCTCCCGCCTCCGGGCGGACAACGAGCGGCTGGGCGCCGAGTTGGCCGACGAACGGGCGCGGGCTTCGGAACTCGACGGCCGGCTGGCCTCGCTGGAGGACCGCCTGGCCGAGTTCGAGCAGCGCTTCACGGGTGCCCGGGACGAACTGCTCGCGGTACGCGAGCGGGAAGCGCGGCTGCGCGAGGTCCAGGGCCTCTTCACGCCTTCGGAAGGGGAAGTCCTGCTCGTCGGAGACCGGCTCGTCCTCCGGCTTTTCGGCCTCACCTTCGAGCCCGCCCGGGCCGAGATCGACGAGGCGCTGTATCCCCTGCTCACGAAGGTTCAGCGCGTCATCACGACCTTTCCCGGGGCGAGCCTGAGAATCGAGGGGCACACCGACGCGCAGGGCGGGACGCGCGGGAACCAGGCGCTGAGTCAGCGGCGGGCCATCGCCGTGCGCGAGCACATTCTCGCGCGGGTGCCCATTCCATCCTCGCGGGTCGAGGCGACCGGCCTCGGCGAGGAACGCCCGATCGCGAGCAACGAGACGGAGGAAGGGCGCGCGCGGAACCGCCGGATCGAGATCGTCATCAACCTGCCCGGAAACTGACGCGAGCCGCCGCGCGGGGCGTCATGACCGCCGCCACGGGCTGCTAGTCCCGGAGGCGCTCCGCCTGCACCGCGGCGATCACGCCCCACACCGCGGCGCCCACCGCGAGGCCGGTCCCGATCCAGCGGCCGACCTCCGCCCAGCGCCCGGGCCGTCCCGTCCGCCAGGGTCGGGTGACCTCGCGCCGCCAGTAGTCCACCTCGTCGGAGATCATCTCCCGGGCTACCTCCGCCGCCGGTCCGGCCAGTCGCCGGGGGTCCACCCGCCTCAGTCCCCGGGCGGTCGGGAGCCGACGAAGTCCTCGCCCCCGTCCACGCGGATCGTGTTCCCCGTCATCCACCCGGTTTCCGGCCGGGCGAGCGCGACCATGCAGCGCGCCACGTCCTCCGGGGTTCCGAGTCGGCCGTGCGGGTTCTGGGCCGCGGCTTCGGCGATCATGTGCTCCGCGCCGGGGATCTTCCGGAGCGCGGGCGTATCCGTCACGCCGGCCCGGATCGCGTTGACGGTGATGCCCTTCGTCGCGAGTTCGAGCGCGAGTTGGCGGCAGTGCGATTCGAGCGCGGCCTTGGCCGCGGAGACGGCCCCATAGGAGGGGATCACGCGGTCGCCGCCGGAGGAGGTCATGGCGAAGATCCGGCCGCCCTCGCCCATCAGGTCGCGCTCCAGCAGCCCCTGTGTCCAGTAAACGAGCGTATGGGCCATGACGTCCAGCGTCATGTTCATCTGCTCGGGACTCATCCCGGGAGCGCCGCCGGGCACGAAGGGGCGCAGCGTTCCGAAGGCCAGGGAGTGCAGCAGCACGCGAACGGAGCCCGGCGCCGCGTTCTCGGCGATTTCGTCCAGGACCCTGTCGCGCTTCTTGGCGGAGGCCGCGTTCACGTTGAAGAAGCTCGCGCGCCGCCCGTGCGCTTCGATCAACTCCCGGATCTCCCCCACGTGCGCGAGTCCCGCGCGCCGGTCCAGGTGCACGCCGTAGATGTCGTAACCCGCTTCGGCGAACGCGAGCGCAGCCGCTTCGCCAAAGCCGCTCGAGGCGCCGAGAATCAACGCGCCAGGCGCGGAATCCGTCACTCGCGTCCCTCCGTTTCCGTGCGTCTCAAGGCCATCCCTTCCGCCTCCGTCACCCCGCGGAAGTTGGAGCGCACAGCATAGCCGCCCGCCCCCCCGGTCGCACGGTCGAGCCCCTGCCGGCACCGCCCGCGAAACCCCCAACGGCGAAGCATCCGGCAGGCGCGCCGCGCATCGGAGGCAATCCATATTTTTTGAAAAAAAACATGCGCACGCCGGTTGATCCGAACCGCCGTCCAAGCCCGTTCATCTCCGCATGTAACGGGCAAAAACACGGCACGGGAGCTGCGCGGCGACGAAGTGGAGCAGCGGCACAATCCACACATGATCGTGAGTTTTGGACGATCATTCAACAGTCACGTAACACACGATAAAACAGCCTGTTACGAGCTCATTACACAACCCTCCGATCCGGGAGCGGATGGGTCGTCCGCTTGCAGGAGCGGGAGCGTCGATCCTATCCTCATGGCGCGACGGGAAAAGCACGGCCCCCGATAGCCGCGGACCTCCGGGGTCCGTTCCGATACAAAGCGCGAAACCCTCGAATTTCTTGCGAGCGTGTCCTTGACCATGATGGCATCATCCGACTGTAGCCTCGTCAACGTCGCCGTGGATCTTCCGAAGGAGCTTGCTGCGGATGTGGAGGCCGTGCGCCAGCGAGATCCGGAGTTCCTCGAGCGAGCCATACAGTACGTTCTGGCCCGCCGCATCATCTTCGAAGAACTCAGAACCCCCGCTCCGAGACACCGCTGAGAGAGGCGGCCGGCGAGCGCGCGCGAGCGCGGGCCCGGTCGCGGAGTGCGGTCCCCGCCAAAGTCTTGTCGGCCCGTCCCGCGGGCTGCCAGCCGTTGACGCCCGTCCCCCCCGGGGCTAAATCGCGCAGGGAGTTGGTGAGCGGGGAGGTGAGGGGTTGGCCAGCGAATGCGAGCCGAGTATAGCCGTGTCTTCCGATACGGAGCGTCCAGCGCCCCGTCGGGATGCCGAGAAAGGATCGGAGTCCGACGAAGGCGTACTGCGAGCCAAATACGCCGACTACTGCTCCGCTCAACTCACCGAAGTATTCCTCTCCCTGTCCGAAGAGCGCATCTACGAGATCGTGGAGGAGGAAGCCCGGGCGCAGGCCTTCGACCAGGAGCGCCTGGGGTTCCAGACGATGGTCCGGCTCGCGACCAAGCGGCTGCGGGAGAGCGTGCCGCTTCCCGACTTCGAGACCTGGTGCCGCGATTACGAAGCCGCCCCTGAAGAGTACGACGAATACCTGATGGGCCTGTGGCGGCAGCGTTCCGAGGAGGGGGAGGCCCCGGAGACCGATTGAATGGCGGAAGAAGGACGCCCCCAATTGCGGATGTGGGATGAAGCAGGCCAGGAGACGGCCATCGGCAGTCTCGACGACGGGGAACGCCGGTGGCAGATCGTGGTCATCGCCGAACCGGTCGCCGACGACCTAGTGCGCGGCTGGCTCTCCTTCAGGCTCGACGACGAGAAGTACGATACGGCTCCGGTGATCATGGAAGAAACGGTGGAGCTCGTCATCGAGCGGGCCGTCGAACTTCCTGAGCCCATGTTGCAACAGCTGTTCGGTTCGGCTCGGCGGTGACCCCGGCGGGTTCGCCCGCTGACGCCGGCGCAGGCCGGCTCTGGCTCCTCGTGGCCGTCCAGGCGGCGGCGCTCTGGGCGATGGCCTGGGGTGGGTCCGGCACGCCGTGGCCGGCGATTCCGCTGTGGGTCGTGGCGTTCGCGGCCCATCTCGGGGCGGTGGGTTATGCTGCCGCACCGCACCGGGCGGCATCGATCCGCCGGCACGCATGGACCGCCGGGATCGCCCTTCGGGCGGGGGTCTTCCCCGCGGCACCGACCCTTTCCGAGGACATCTACCGCTACATCTGGGACGGCTGGGTTCAGTCCAACGGAGTGAATCCCTACGCGCACCCCCCCTCGGCGTCCGCGCTCGAAGAGCTGCGAACCGCATGGTGGCCGCTCATCAATCACGCGGACGTCCCCACGATCTATCCGCCGGGGGCTCAGATCGTGTTCGCGCTCCTGGCCGCGGCCGGCCCCGCGTGGTGGATCTTCAAGCTGGGGTGGCTCGCGGCCGATCTGCTCGTGGCGCGGCTCATCGACCGGCTTTCGTCGGGCCGGAGCGTGGTCCCGCTCGTGCTCTGGCTCTGGTCGCCGCTCGTCATCGTCGAAGTGGCGTGGAGCGGGCACCTGGATCCGCTCGGCGTCGCGCCCATGCTGGGCGCCGTCGTGCTGGCCGGCAACGCGGCGGTCCCGGCGTGGCGGTCCGGAGCCCTCCTGGGGCTCGGCGGGGCGGTGAAGTTCGCCCCCCTCGCCGCGCTCCCGGCGCTCTTCCGGCTGCGCGGCGCCGGGGCGCTCGCCGCCGGTTTCCTCGTGCCCCTTCTGCTCTATCTGCCCTACATCGGCGCGGGGCCGGCCCTCTTCGACGGCCTGCGGACCTACGCGGACATCTGGACGTTCAACGGCGGCCTCTACACGGTGCTCGAGCGGCTGCCGGGGCATCCGGATCTCGCGAAATGGATCGGCGCGTCGATCGTCGGCGCCATCGCGTGGCGCGCCGCGCTCCGCCGCTGGCCGCTGGAGCGCGCCCTCCTGTGGACGATCGGAGCCGCCCTCCTCCTCTCTCCGACCCTCCACCCCTGGTACCTGCTCTGGGTGCTCCCCTTCGCCTGTCTCTCGGTGAATCGCGGGTGGCTCCTGTTCAGCGGGACCGTGTTCCTCGCCTATGCCGGGAGGGACGCCTACATCGCCACGGGGGCGTGGCCGGAACCCGCGTGGCTGGTCTGGCTGATCCACGGGCCGCCGCTGGCCCTCCTGGCCTGGGACGGCCTGGGCGGCCGGGACGGCTTACGCGGCCGGCGTCAGGGAAGGTCTCCGCAGGGACTCGTGCGTCGTGAGCGCGTAACCCGCGGCGAAGAGCGCGGTGAAGGGGAGGACGGCGGGTGATCCGGCGAGCGCCGTGTTCACGACGGCGCCGGCGAGCGCGGCGGCGAGCACGAGGCGCAGAAGCGCCGGCGCGCCCGAGAGCCGGGCGCGATACGCCACGACGGGGTGGAAGCCGCGTTTCGGCGTGCGGGCGAAGGGGGTCCGGGTCCCCAGGCAGGCCCGTGCCACGGCGAAGGTGAGGGGCACGCCGAGCCCCAGCCCGAGGAGCAGGGCTTCGACGATGCGGCGTCCGAGCCGTCCCCGCGCGCGGATCCACCCGGCGGAGCCGTAGAAGAGCACGAACGGGACCGTGGCGAGGAGCACGGCGGCGACGTGAACGGCGGTGGGGAGACCGAAGCCGGTCGCCGTCGCCCACCCGGCCCCCGCAAGCGCCGCCGCCATCGTGAGCGTCAGCGGATGGACGACGTGTCCCGCGAGATGGGCGGTCGCCTCGAACTTGATCGCCGCCGGAACGGGAGCGCGCCAGATCCGCGGCAGGAGCTTCTTCGCGCTCTGGATTCCGCCCTGCGTCCACCGGCTCTGCTGGATCTCCACCGCGCGCAGACTCGCGGGCAGCTCGGCGGGAACCCGGACGTCGTCCCGGTACACGAACCGCCAGCCCGCGAGCTGGGCGCGGTAGCTGAGGTCGACGTCCTCGGTCAGGGTGTCGCTCTGCCAGCCTCCGGCCGCCTGTACGCACGCCTTGCGCCACATTCCGCCGGAACCGTTGAAGTTGAAGTAGAGGCCGGCCCGGTATCGCGCTTCGTGCTCGATCGCGAAGTGCGCGTCGAGGAAGAGCGCCTGAGCCCGCGTCAGCCAGCTCGCGTCGGGCGACAGGTGGTCCCAGGCTGCCTGCACGGCCCCCACGCCGGGGTCCGCGAAGGGAGGGAGCAAATTCCGAATCAGCTCCGGGGGCGGAACGAAGTCCGCGTCCAGGACGAGCAGGAAGTCGCCGCGGGCGAGGGATACGCCGTGAGCGAGCGCGCCGGCCTTGAACCCCTCGCGGGATCCCCGCCGCACGTGGCGGATGTCGATCCCGCGCGCCCGCCACTCGCGCACCCGCCGCGCCGCGATCGCCACCGTCTCGTCGTCCGAGTCGTCGAGCAGCTGGATTTCGAGGCGGTCTGCGGGATAGCGCAGGCGGCAGGCCGCGTCGATGAGCCGTTCGACGACGTTCGCTTCGTTGAAGACCGGCAGCTGTACCGTGACGACCGGGAGCCGGCCGGGCCAAGCGGGTGCCTCCGCCCTGGCGGGCCGGCGCACCCGCAGCCACAGCAGACGCAGCCGGTGCGCCCCGAAGGGGGCGAGGAAGGCGAGGAGCGCCAGGTACCCCAGTTGTCCGAACTCGCTCATTGCCAATCCGCGTCCGGCACGCGCCGGCCCCCGACCGCATCGGCGCGGAAGTCGAGCCGGTCGAGGGCGATGGTCCCGTCGCTCATGACGAACAGGACGTCCTGGTACTGGCCGATGTCGTCGAGCGGGTTCCGGTCGAGGACGAGGAGGTCCGCCTCGAAACCCGGGGCCACCCGCCCCGTCCGGTCTCCGATTCCGAGCAACTCCGCGGCGACCGTGGTCGCGGCCCGGATCGCCTCGATCTCGCTCATTCCGATTCCGACGAATTCGATGAGTTCGTGGCTCATCCGAAGGACGCTCTCGGACCCGTAACCCGTGTCGGTGGCCGCGACGACCGGCACGCCGAGCGCGTGGGCGGCCGCCGCCGTCTCCCGGACCCGCGGCAGCATGTGTCGTCCGCGGACCTGGAGCACCGGGTCGTCGTAGTCGCCGCCGGGGACGGTGAGATCCGATACGACGGCGATCGTCGGCACCAGGTAGGTGCCCCGCTCCCGCATGAGGCGGAGCGTTTCGTCGCGCAGGTACGTCCCGTGCTCGATGCTCCGCACGCCCGCCGCGACTGCGGCCCGGCCGCCGCGGTCTCCGTGCGCGTGCGCGGCCACCGGGACGCCGCCCCCCTCCGCTTCGGCCACGAGCGCCGACAGCTCGGCCTCCGTGAAGAACGGCTTGCGGGGGTCGGTTTCCGGCAGGCCCGCGCGTTCGGTCGCGTTGACCTTGACGAAATCCACGCCGCGATCGAGCATCGCGCGCGCCACCCGTCCCATGGCCTCGGGGCCGCGCACATCGCGTCCGAGGAGATCGCCGAGCCCCGGCTCATCGAGGAAGAGGCCCTCCGCCGGGCGGGGCCGCACATGGTAGCCCGCGGCGAGGATCTCCGGCCCCTCCAGGCCCCCGCGCCGGAAGAGTTCCCGCAGGCCGACATCGGCGAAGAATCCCGCCCCCATGCTGCGCGCCGTCGTGACTCCGGAGCGCAGCGCCCGGCGGGCCGCCTCGAGCGTCCCGATGTGGACGTGCGCGTCGATCAGGCCCGGCACGAGGAAGCGGCCGCCGAGGTCGATCGCCCGCGCCGCGGCGGGTGCCCCGCCCCCTTCCTCCACCGAGACGATGACCCCGTCCCGCACGACGACCGTCGCGTTCAAGAGGACGCCGGAGGTCCCCGGATCGATCACCGAGGCGCCGGTGAAGGCGATCGTCTCGCTCTGGCCCGCCGACGGCGCCGGGACGGCCAGACAGACGAGCAGGACGCCCGCGCGGCGAGCGAGTCGGAAGCGTCGGAACGCGGCCGGCGCTGAAGTGATGGAAGACATTCGAACCTCCGGCATCTTGATCGTGATGTACCAAGATGCCTCCGGCCGGGGGGTGGCGGTAGAAGCGGACCGGGATGGGGCGCGCCGCCACCGATTCGGGTACGTTGGAGGATGCGGCATACGACGCCACCCCTGCCACGCGAGACCGCCGACAGTCGGGAACCGCTCCCGTTCCCGCTGCGCGTCGCCGCCATCGATGTGGGGTCGAACGCGTTCCGCTTCATCGCGGCCGAGTTCAGCGACCCGAACCGTTACATCGAACTCGCGTCGGAGCGGGTTCCGGTCCGGCTGGGACATTCGGCCTTCCTCACCGGCGAACTGTCGCCTTCCGCCATCGACCGGACCGTCGAGGGGTTCCGGCGCTTCCGGGAGGAGATCGACCGCCTGGGCATCGAGCATGTGCGCGCCGTGGCCACGAGCGCGGTTCGGGAGAGCCGCAACGGCGCGGATCTCGTCCGCCGCGTCGAGGAGGAGGCGGGGATCCGGCTCGACCTCATCTCCGGCACGGATGAAGCGCGGTTCGTGTGGATGTCCGCGAAGCAGCGGATCGACTTCGGCGATTTGAAGTGGATGCTCGTGGATCTCGGCGGCGGGAGCGTGGAAGTCTCGCTGGCGGACCGGTCCGGGATCATGTGGAGCGAGTCGCACCGGATGGGATCGGTTCGGCTGCTCGAGGAACTCAAGGGGGCGGACGACGCCCCCGCGCACTTCGCGAATCTGCTCGCGGAGTACGCGGCCACCCTCCGCATTCCGCACGCGAGCAAGCACTGGACGCCGGTCCAGCTCATCGCCACCGGCGGCAATATCGAGGAACTCGCCCGCCTCGCGGGCCACCGCGCACCCCACGGGACGCGCCGCATCGCGCGGGCGGAACTCGCCATGGCGATCGAGGAGTTCTCCCACCTCTCCTACAGCCAGCGCATCGGACGGCTGGGTCTGCGGGAGGATCGGGCCGATGTGATTCTCCCCGCCGCGATCGTGTACGACCGCGTCGCCGAACTCGCGGGAGCCGAGCAGATTCTCGTCCCCGGGGTCGGGGTGAAGGAGGGAGTGCTCTTCGACCTCGTCGATGAGCTGACGAGCGGGGCCGGTTTCGGGCGGCTGGAGCGGATCGTCCACGAGGGGGCGCTCACGCTCGGGCGCAGGTACCTCTTCGACGAGGATCACGGAAGACACGTCGCGTCGCTGGCCGTCTCCCTGTTCGATCAGCTCGCCGACGTCCACGGCCTCGAACCGCGCGACCGGCGGATCCTGCTCGCCGGAGCGATGCTGCACGACATCGGGCAGCACATCTCCTACGCGAAACACCACAAGCACTCGCTCTACCTGATCCATCACAGCGAGATACCGGGGATCGCGCCGAACGAACTCCCTCTCGTCGCCCTCGTCGCGCGCTACCACCGGCGCGCCGAACCGCGCCGCGGCCACTACCTCTACCGCGATCTGACCTCTCCGGATCGCCGGCGGGTGGAGAGGCTCGCCGCCCTCCTCCGCATCGCGGACTCCCTCGACCGCGAGCACCTCCAGCGCGTGCACAGCGTCGAGGCGCGGGTGCACGAACACCGGCTCGAACTGCGTCTCGAGCGCAGGGGACGCCTGCTCCTCGAGCAGTGGGCGCTGCGCAAGAAGGGGAAGCTCTTCGCCCGCATCTTCGGCCTCGAACCGTACGTCACGTTCGACCTCTCCTCCGACTGAGGCATCCACGCCGAGACGTCCGGAACGAGCGGGAAAGGCGGCGCCGGGCTTATATTACGGGCCCTGCGTCCGCAAATGGCTGGCGAGGCGACCAGGAGAGAGGGGCCGGGAGAGCCGCATGTCATCGGAGTCGAACGAGATTTCGCGCCGCCCGTGGGTCCACCACGGGAGCCGCCGTCCGGGCGGGAGTCCGGGCGGAGTTTCTCCGACGGCGGCGTCCCGTTCCGCGGCCGTGAACCCCGCCCCGACGCGCGAGGCGCCGCCTCCGGCCGAGACCGCGCCGCCGCCCGCCGAGACCGCGCCGGCTCCGGAGCGCGAGACCGACTCCGCTCCCCGTCCGCCGGGTCCGGAGTTCGGCCACCGCGTGAATGGCGTCCCGGTCCTCCCGAGGGCCGTAGCGCCAAACCCCGTTCCCGACGGCGCGAAGCCGAGCGACCCGTCGCTCTACTTCAACGCGGAACTCAGCTGGCTGGATTTCAACTGGCGCGTGCTCTACCAGGCCATGGACGAGCGGACCCCGCTGCTGGAGCGGCTCCGTTTCCTCGCCATCACGGAGAACAACCTCGACGAATTCGTGATGAAGCAGGTCGGCGGCCTCAAGCGCGTGCTCGGCGCGGGCGTGGTGAAGCCATCGCCGGACGGCCTGGGGCCCGCCGAGCAACTGGACCTCGTGCGCGAGGGCGTCCGCACCATGCGGACCCGGCTGGCCGAGGTCTGGGAGGACGACCTCCGGCCGCGCCTCGCGGCGGAACTCGACATCGCCGTGCGCGACTTCGAGGACCTGAACGACGAGGAACGCGAGCAGGTGCGTCGCGTGTTCGCGGATAGAATTTACCCGGTCCTAACGCCCCTGGCCGTCGATCCGGGACACCCGTTCCCCTTCCTCTCCAACATGAGCCTCTCGCTCGCCCTGATGCTCGAGCACCCGGAGCGCCGGACCCGCCACTTCGCCCGGGTGAAGATCCCCACGGCGCTGCGCTGGGTCGAACTCCCGGAGAGCGGGCACGTGGTCCCCGTCGAACAGGTCGTGCGGCACTTCGCGGGCGAACTCTTCCGCGGGATGAAGATCGAGAGCGCTTCCCTCTTCCGCGTCACCCGCAACGCGGACGTGGCCCGGGACGAAGAGGTGGCGGACGACCTCCTGCAGATGATCTCGGAGGAGATCCGCGAGCGGCGCTTTGCGCGCGTCGTTCGTCTGGAGGTGGAGCCGGGCATGCCCGACGACGTGCGACAGTTCCTCGTTCGCCAACTCAAGCTGGATGAGGAAGACCTGTACGAGATCCCGGGACTGCTCGAGATGTCGGGCTTCTGGCAGATCGCCGCCGAGGGCCCCTGGGAGCACCGCCACGAACCCTGGGAGGCGATGATCCCGCCCCGCCTGATCCGCGAAGGCGAGACGGAGGACCGTCCCGACATCTTCACGGTGATCCGGGCGGGCGACCTCATGGTGCACCACCCGTACGAGTCCTTCACCGCGACGGTGCAGCAGTTCATCGAAGAGGCCGCCGCGGACCCCGCGGTCGTGGCCATCAAGCAGACACTCTACCGGACGGCGGAGCACTCGCGGATCATCGCCGCGCTCGTTCGGGCGGCCGAGGCGGGCAAGGCGGTCGCCGTACTCGTGGAGGTCACGGCCCGCTTCGACGAGGCCGACAACATGGAGTGGGCTTCCGTGCTGGAGGAGGCGGGCGTCAACGTGACGTATGGCCTCGTCGGGCTGAAGACACACGCGAAGGTCGCGCTCGTCGTCCGCGAGGAAGGGGACGAGATCCGCACCTACTGCCACATCGGCACCGGCAACTACAACTCCGAGACCGCGCAGATCTACGCGGACCTCGGGATCCTCACGGCGCGCCCGGAGATCGGCCGCGACGCGGTGAACCTGTTCCATTACCTGACGGGATACGCCCCCGACCAGCAGTACGAGGAACTCATCGTGGCTCCCCGCGACCTGCGACAGGCCATCACCGCCCGGATCGAGCGCGAGATCTCGCACGTCGAGGCCGGCCGGAAGGGCCGCATGATCATGAAGATGAACGGTCTCGACGATCCGAAGATGATCCGGGCCCTCTATGCCGCGTCCGCCGCCGGCGTGAAGATCGACCTCATCATCCGGGGCCAGTGCCGGCTCCGCCCCGGGATCCCCGGCTTCAGCGAGAACATCCGCGTGCGCAGCATCGTCGGACGGTTCCTGGAGCACGACCGGATCTTCTGGTGGGAGAACGACGGGAGCCCCGAGGTGTGGATCGGGAGCGCGGACTGGCGCCGCCGAAACCTCGACGGCCGTGTCGAAGTGCTGCTGCCCGTCCGCGACAAGCGGATCCGGAAACGCCTGCGCAAGACACTGCGCTTCGCCCTGCGCGACAATCAGCGCGCCTGGGACCTGCGGCCGACCGGGGAGTACGTGCTGTGCGAGCCCGCGCCGGACGAGCGTCCCATCGACTACCAGAACCGGATGCTGAAGGCGGTCCGGAAACGCCGCCGCAAGGTGGACGACCGCTGGAGCGCCTCGCACTGACGGGCGGGCGGCGGCGACGGGGGGGAGGCGCCCACGGCCCGCTAAGCGGGGTCCGGCGAGCCCTCCTGGTGCCGGATCGTGATTCCCTGGACCATGTAGACGACGTCTTCCCCGATGTTCGTCGCGAGGTCGCCGATCCGCTCGAGGTTGCGGCCGATGAGGATGACCTGCAGGCACCCGGAGAGGTTGTATTCCGGCATATGGGTGATCATCACCCGGCTCAGCGAGTCCTGGAGCTGATCCAGCCGGTCGTCCCGCGCGATCACGGAGCGTGCGGCGTCCGCGTTCCGGTGGACGAACGCGTCGAGCGCATCGCGCAGCATCGCCCTGGCCATGCGGCTCATCTCGTCCAGTTCGGGCGGGACCGGCACCTTCTTCTCGGCCTTCGCCAGCCGTTCCGCCGCTTCGGCGATGTTGACCGCATGGTCGCCGATCCGCTCGAGGTCGTTGTTGATCTTGAGGACCGTGACGAGCACGCGCAGGTCGCTCGCCACCGGGTGATGGAGCGCGAGGATCTCCACCGTGGATTCCTCGACCTCCACTTCGGCCCGGTCGATGGCGTCGTCCGCCGCCCGGATCGGTTCCGCATCCACCGTGGGCTGGCCCACGAGCGCCACCGCGCGCTGCACCAGCTCCTCGATATCGTGCGCCATCTGGTGCAGCGTCCGCGTGACGTCGCTGACCCGGTCGTCGAATTGCCTGAAGGACATCGATCGCCGCCGGTCCGTCAGCCCCGCCGGCCCGTGATGTAGGCCTCGGTCCGCTCATCCTCGGGATTGGTGAACAAGCGCTGCGTCTCCTTGTACTCGACGAGTTCGCCCATGTAGAGGAAGGCCGTGTCGTCGCTGATGCGCGCGGCCTGCTGCATGTTATGGGTCACGATCACGATCGTGTAGCCTCCGCGCAGTTCTCCGATGAGGTCCTCCATGCGGCCGGTCGCGATCGGGTCGAGCGCGCTCGCCGGTTCGTCCATGAGGAGAACCTCCGGTTCCACGGCCAGCGCCCTCGCGATGCAGAGCCGCTGCTGCTGTCCGGCCGAGAGCCCGAGGGCGTCCGCGTCGAGACGGTGGCTCACCTCGTCCCAGAGCGCGGCCGCGCGGAGCGATGCCTCCACCCGGTCGCCGATGTCATCCTGGAACCCGTTGATCCGCAGGCCGAACGCGATGTTCTCGAAGATCGACTTCGGGAACGGGTTCGGCTTCTGGAACACCATCCCGATGGCGCGCCGGACGTCGGCCGGCTCGACACCGGGTGCATAGAGGTCCCGGCCGCGGAAGAGGACCTGGCCGGTGACGCGGGCCGTCGGCACGAGGTCGTTCATCCGGTTGAAGCAGCGCAGGAGCGTGCTCTTGCCGCAGCCCGAGGGCCCGATGAAGGCGACCACCCGCCGTTTCGGAATCGTGAGCGAGATGTCCTCGATCACCCGCGTCTCGCCGTAGCGAACGCCGAGCCCGACGGTCTCGAGGACCGCTTCCGGAGCCACCGTCACCTCTCGAATCGGTTACGAATCAGAATCGCGGCCGCGTTCATCATGAGCAGCACGCCCAGCAGTACCACAATGGCCCCTGCCGCCAGCGCATGGAACTCCCCGCGCGGATCCGTGGTCCAGTTGAAGATCTGGATCGGCAGGGCCGTGAAGGGATCCATGGGCGAGAGCGGGTCGAAGGCGATGAACGTCAGCGCCCCGATGATGAGCAGCGGGGCGGTCTCTCCCCCCGCCCGCGAGAGGCCGAGGATGGTGCCGGAGAGGATGCCGGGCATGGCCGCGGGGAGCACGTGGTGGCGGATGGCCTGCCAGCGCGTGGCGCCGAGCGCGTAGGCGGCTTCCCGCAGCGAGTCCGGAACGGCGCGGATCGCCTCCCGGGCAGCGATGTTCACGATCGGCAGCACGAGCAGCGACAGCGTCGCCGCTCCCGCGAGCAGGCTCCGTTCGAGCGCCAGGAAGCGGACGAACACGGCGAGTCCGAGGATTCCGTACACGATGGAGGGCACGCTGGCGAGGTTCGCGATGTTCGTCTTCAGGAGAGTCGTGAAGCGGTTCGTCGGGGCGTACTCCTCGAGGTACAGCGCAGCGCCGACGCCGAGCGGGAAGGACATCACGGCGACGAGCGCGAGCATCCACGCGCTCCCGAGGATCGCGGAGCGGACGCCGGCCCGCTCCGGGAAGCGGGACGGGTAGCTGGTCAGGAACTCGAAGGAGAGCGCCGGGAGTCCGTCCGCCGCGAGGCTCACGAGGAGGACGACGAGGGACGCGACCCCGAAGGCCACCGCGAGGCGGCAGAGCCACATGAACCGGACCCCGGCCCGGCGGCGGGCCTCGAGGCGCGGGTCGAACCGGCCACCGCGGGGCGCCCCGGGGCTCACCGGAAGCTCTCCCGGAAACGGGTCGTCATGCGCTGGCTCAGCAGGTTGAGGGCCAGCGTGATGAGGAAGAGAAGGAGGCCGACGGCGAACAGCGTCCGGTACTCGATCGACCCGGAGGGCGCGTCGCCCAGGCTCACCTGCACGATGTAGGCCGTCATCGTCTGAACGCTCTGGAGGAGGTCCAGGGTCATCCCCGGCGTCGCGCCGGCGGCCAGCGTCACGACGATCGTTTCGGCGATGGCGCGCGAGATCGCGAGGATGAAGCTGGCGGCGATGCCGGGCAGACCCGCCGGCACCACGATCCGGGTCGCCACCTCGAACCGGGTGGCCCCGACGCCGTACGCGGCCTCGCGCAGGGAGTCGGGGACCGCGCTCAGCGCGTCCTCGGAGAGGGACGACACCATCGGAAGGATCATGATGCCCACGACGATGGCGGCGCTCGCGGCGTTGAAGACCCCGACCCCCGGAAAGAGCGTCCGGAGGACCGGCGTGACGAGGGTCACGGCGAAGTATCCGTAGACGACCGTCGGGATCCCCGCGAGAATCTCGAGCGCCGGCTTCACGGTCCGCTTCGTCCGGAGCGACGCGAACTCGCTCAGGTAGATGGCCGTCGCGAGCCCGGTCGGGAGCGCGATCAGCGCCGCGCCGGCCGCGACGAGAAGGGTTCCGTTGACGAGCGGGAGGATGCCGAACGACCGCGGCACGAGGTCCGGAGACCATCGCGTCCCCGCGAGGAACTCGACGGGGGATACCTCGGCGAAGAAACCCAGCGATTCGGTGAGCAGCACGACGACGATTCCGACCGTCGCCAGGATCGAGAGCGCTTCGGAGCCGAAGAGGAGCGCCCCGATCAGGCGCTCGCCGACCCTGGTGTGACGGCTAACCGATCCGGGCTCGGATTTCCGCATAGGCGTCCGGCTCGAGCGGTATGTATCCCGTCTCCGGGATCAGGGTCGCCGCCTGTTCGAGGTAGAAGTGCACGAACGCGCGGACCTCCGGCCGGTCGAGCGCGTCGCGCCGAATGTAGATGTACATCGGTCGAGCGAGCGGCGTATACGTGCCGTTCAGGATCGTTTCGCGGGACGGCGCGACGCAACCGTCGCCCCCGTCGACTTCGAGGGCGCGCAGCTGCTCCTGGTTGTCCTCGAAGTACGCGTAGCCGAAGTAGCCGAGCGCGCCGGGGTCGCCGCTCACCCCCCCGACGAGCATGTTGTCGTCTGCGCTGGCGGTGTAGTCGCTCCGGCTCGCGCCCGCCTCGCCGACCACGGCGGCCGTGAAGTAGTCGAAGGTGCCGGAATCGGTGTCGGGGCCGTACAGCTTCAGTTCCTCATCCGGCCAGTCCGGGCGGAGTTGGCTCCATCGCTCGATCCCGGACCCGGGCATCCATACGCGCCGGAGTTCAGCCACGCTGACACAGGCGACCCAGTCGTTGGAGGGGTGCACGACCAGCGTGAGGCCGTCCCGGGCGATCTGGAGTTCGACCGGTTCGATGCCCTCCGCCCGGCAGGACGCCGCCTCGGCTTCGTCGATCTGCCGCGAAGCGTTCGTGATGTCCGTCTCGCCATTGCAGAACCGCTGGAACCCGCCGCCCGTGCCGGAGACGCCGACGGACACGCGGACCGCGCGCCCGCCGGCGATCTGGAACTCCTCGGCCATCGCCTGGCTGATCGGAAACACGGTGCTCGAGCCATCAATCTCGATGAGTTCCGATGAGGCTCCGGCGCTTCCGCCGGCGCCGCAGCCCCAGCCTGAGAGGACCGCCAGCACCCGCAGCGCGCCAACGCTCGGCGCTGACGCACGGTCTTGCCACGGGCTGCTAGGCCGGGACATCGAACGTCTCCTCGTCCGGGATCTGCGCCGCGACGGGAAGGGTGAACCACACGGTCGTGCCGCGGCCGAGCGCGCTGTCGATGCCGACCTCGCCCCCGTGCGCCTCGACGAAGTGCTTGACGATCGCGAGTCCGAGTCCGGTGCCCCCGCGGGCGCGCGAACGCGCCGGATCGACCCGGTAAAACCGCTCGAACACGCGCTCCACGTGCACCGACGGGATTCCCGGCCCCCGGTCCGTGACCTCGACGCGCTGGAACTCCCCGTCGGACCGGATCCGCACGGCGATGGTCGGGTCGTCATCGCTGTAGCGCGCCGCGTTGTCCAGGAGGTTGCGCAACACCTGCCGGATCGCGTCCGGGTCGACGTACGCGGGCTCCCGCGGGCCGGAGACGTCCAGCGTCACCTCCTCTCCGAGCACCCGCGGCGAGAGCGTCTCCCAGACCTCCAGGGCGACGGCCCCCACGGACACCGGCTGCGGCTCCGGACTCCAACTGCCGGACTCCAGCAGCGAGAGGTCGAGGAGGTCCTCCACCAGGTGCCGCATGCGCGTCGCGTTGACGAGGATGCGCCGGGCGAAATCGCGCGCGTGGCCGGAGTCGAGTCCACCCTCCGAGAGCGCCTCCGCGAACCCGACGACGCTCGTCAGCGGGGTCTTGAGTTCGTGGGACACGTTTGCGACGAAATCGCGCCGGACCCCTTCGAGCCGCCGCATCACCGTGAGATCGTGCAGCACGATGACCGCGCCCGAGCGGTGGGGACGGGTCGACATCAACACGGTATGCTCGCCGAGTTCGACCTCGACGGTGGTGGATTCGCCCTGCCGCGCGGCGCTCACCGCCTGGGCGATCCGGGGCGACCGGAACAGCGTCCCTATGCGAACGCCCGGCGAGACGGCGCGTCCCGCCCAGCGTTCGAACGCCGCGTTGCAGAGGCTCACGAGCCCGTCCCGGTCGATGAAGGCGAGCCCGTCCTCCAGCTCGTCGAACAGGATCCGGAGATCGCTGGATTCCCGTTCGGAATGGGCCACGCGGTCCCGCACCCGGTCGGCCATGCGGTCGATCGCCCGGTTCAGGGAACTGATCGGGCCCGAACCCGTCGGGCCGATGGAAGGATCGAGATCGCCGGAAGCGATGCGGTCCACGGTCTCCCGCGCCTGGTCGACTTCCGCCTCGATCCGGCGGGCCGCGAGCCGGGTGGCGGGCCACAGCAGGATCAGAATGCCGCCGAGAACGGCCGACTCGACCACTACGCCTCTCGTGTCGAGCCGGAACACGAACCAGGCGGCGATATACGCCACGAAGAGCACCGCCCCCGCGGCGAGGAAAAAGCGGTTCGCGAGTCTCACCTTGCGCGGACTACTTGTCGAGTGCCCGGAACCGGTAGCCGATCCCTCGAACCGTCTCGATCAGCGGGGCGGCGCCCCCGAGCTTCGTGCGCAGGCGGGCGACGTGCATGTCGACCGTGCGCGTCTCGATCGCCGCGTTCGTATCCCAGACGGCCTGGAGCAGTTGGCGGCGACTCTGCACCCGTCCCCGCCGCTCCAGCAGAACTTCGAGCAACCGGTACTCCAGCGGTGTCAGGTCGACCTCGGCGCCGTCCGAGAAGGCCCGATGCGCCTCGCGGTCGAGTTCCACCGGACCCACGGCAATCCTCCGCGAAGCGGAAACGGGTTCCGCCTTCGCGCGCCGCAGCAGCGCCTCGACGCGGAGCGTGAGTTCGCGTGCGCTGAACGGCTTCGTGATGTAGTCGTCGGCCCCGACCTCGAATCCCCTGACCCTCTCGTCCTCTGCCCGCCTCGCCGTGAGCAGGATGACGGGTATCGCGCTCGTGCGGTCAGCCCGCCTGAGCCGCTGCAGCACCTCGTATCCGTCCATGCCCGGCAGCATGAGATCGAGGATGATGAGGTCCGGGCGCTCGGCGTCCGCCATGGTCAGCGCCCCCTGACCGTTCACGGCCGTGGTCACCCGGTATCCTTCGCGACTCAGGTGATACACGAGTACGCTGAGGATATCCGGCTCGTCATCCACTACCAGGATCCGTGCGTCCGCCATCTTCACCATGCGCTAACCTGGCTCATGGCTGCCGTCGGAATCGTAACGTTTTTGTAACCATATCGTAAACACCCGCGCGGCGTGACGCGTTTCCCGGCAACCGGTTGTGACAAACTCGTGACGCTTCCCGTCCGGGGGCGTTACCCGACCCGCCTATCCTCTCCCCATGACAGGTCCGTCAGTAGTCCACCGGTCTCAGGTACCATTCCCCGATCGCGGTCGGCGAGAGCATCGCGACCGTCGGCAGGTGGCGTTTCCAGTGCGTGCTTTCGAGTCGCCGGGCGACGAGTTCGACCTTCGTTCTCTCGAACCCCGCTTCGACGAGATCATCCGCCCCGCGTCCGGAAGTGAGGTGGTGGAGGATGAGGTCGGCTTCGGGGTACGTGGCGCCAAGGTCCTCCTCATCCGTCTGCCCCTGGATCAGATCCGCCGTCGCCGGCTTGTCGACGACCTCGGCGGGCACGCCGATGGCCCGCGCGAGCGCCCATACCTGGCTCTTGAACAGGTCTCCGAGCGGGTTCACCGGCGGGGAGTCGTCCGCGTGCCAGGTATAGTAGCCGAGGAGACGCTCCGATTTGTTTCCGGTACCGACGGGGAGGGCGGAGAGCTTGAAGGCCTGGTCGAAGAGGACGATCATGCGCTGGCGCGCTGCCACATTGCCCCTCCGGTGTCCGCCCGCCTCGGGCTCGAATTCGTCGAGATAGCCGTCCACGGCCCGCGTGATATCGATCGTGCGCGTCGGAATCCCGAATTTCCCCGCCACGAGGAGCGCGTGCTCGCGGCTCCGGGGGCTCGAGGTCCGGTAGGGCAACTGGAGGGCGAGCACTGCTTCGGGACCGAGAGCCTCCACGCACAGCGCAGCGGTGAGGGCGGAATCCACCCCTCCCGACAACCCGACCACGACGCGGCGGAAACCGCGCCGACGCTCGATCTCCTCTCGAAGGAACTGGACGAGCCAATCCCGCACGAGGTCCGTATCGATGTCGAGCGGGCCCCGGTCGGCGGGGTGTGGAGCGCGGGCTTCCGCGGTGCCCGGCGGCGGCCAGGCGCGGGTCATTCGCCGTCGGGAGCCGGCCGGCGCACGCCGGATCCCGGACTGTTCACGAGAAGACGGGTCCAGGACCGTTCGAGGTCCGAAAAGAGCGGCTCTTCGGTGCGGGCGCGCGCGGCCTCGTCGAGGTCCACCCGCACGGGCAGCACCGCTTCCTCCCAGAGCGGCCCCGCGAGGAGCCGGTGTCCGTGCGGGTCGTAGGCCGCGGACCCGCCGGCGAATCCCTTGCCCCCTTCGAACCCGACCAACTGGGACACGATGACGAACACCCCATGCTCGGCGGCGATCGCGCTCGCGAGGGCCTCCCAGCGGACGAGGTTGCCGGGCACCCCGGCCCCCGGGGCCGCCCCGCGTGCGGGCGAGGCGCTGAGAATGAGGATGATCGACGCTCCGTCGAGCGCGGCGAGCGTACCGGAGACCGAGTGAAAACCGTCTTCGCAGATCAGCAGCGCGATGCGTCCCGGCGGCGCGTCGAACGCCCGGATTCCGGCCCCCGCCTCGACGAACCGCTCTTCCTGGAAGACGCCGTAGGTGGCGAGGAACACCTTGCGGTGGACGTGAAGGATCCCGCCGCCGGGCCCCAGCGTCGCGTACAGGGCCGAGTTGTAGATGCCCGCCGCGTCCCGCTCGTAAAAGCCGATCGCGACATCGAGACCGTCCGCATCTTCGCCGACGCGCGCGTTGAGGGCCTCGAACAGTTCCGGGGCCGCGATGGCCTGTTCGCGAACTCCGCCCTCCAGGAAATAGCCGGTGAGCGCGGTCTCCGGGAACACGATCAGGCGCGGTCGCCGTTCCGCTCCGGCCGCGCGCCGGATGAGCCCCGCGCAGCCGTCCAGCGTCGCGTCGAAGTTGCCCTTGGAGGGCCGGAACTGGGCGATCGCGATATCGAGCGGCATGCGCGTTCCGCAGTCGTCGTTCGAGTGAAATGCCGTCGGTCCGGAGGCCGGCGGTCGGGTGAACGTCCCCGAACCGCGCGCCGCTGTCAACGGGCCCGGCCACCGTCGTCCGGTGCGCGTGTTGCACGCGGCGCCCGCGCCGCGTTATCCCTCCGCGATGCCGGAGACTCCGACCCCGATCGCGGCGGCGTACGCCCTGCTGCTCCTGATCGGCATGCCCCTCCTCGCCGCCCTCGATGCCCGTCGCGGGGCCGATCTCGCCGCAGCGGCGAAACACCGCCGTCTGCTGTACGTGTCGGTAGGGGCATCGCTCGTCGTGCTCGGCCTGGTGACGCTCGGCGTCGCGGCGTGGCAGAACGTTCCCGCGGCCGCGCTCGGCTGGAGGGTCGACGCGCCGGCGCCCGCGCTGCTCCGGGGCCTGGCCGTGGCCGCCGTCGGGCTGCTGGCAGCCTGGCTGATCACCGCGGCCGGGCGGCTCGCCGGGCTCCGGGAGACCGCGGCCGTGCTGCTGCTGATGCCGCGAAACGCCTCGGAAAAACGCTGGTTTCTCGCGCTCTCCGGGATCGCGGCGGTCTGCGAGGAGTACGCCTATCGGGGATTCGGCCTGTGGGCCGTCTCGGCATGGACCGGCAACCCCTGGCTCGGCGTGGCGCTGGTCTCCGTGTCCTTCGGACTCGCTCACGGATACCAGAAGCTCGTCGGCGTGGTCCGGGCGACGGCGCTTGGCGTCGTGCTCGCGGTGACCGTCATCTGGACGGACAGTCTGTTCCCGTCCATCGTCGGGCACTTCTGGATCAACGCGGCGATCGGCCTGGGAGGTTGGCGCCACCTCCACGCGAACTTCGATGTCGACGAACCCGAGACATGATGAGGAGTGATACATGATCGCGAGAATTTGCGCGCGCACGGTCGTCGCGCTTGGCCTGGCCATTCCGTCGGGAATGGCGGCGCAGGAGGCCTCCCCGATCGAGGTCGGGGGGCTGCTGCGGGCCGGAGCCCGGGCGCATGCCGATTCCACCCTGGGCGGGCAGGGATTCCGGCTCTTCGAATCCCGCCTCAAGGTGGAGGGCGCCGTCGGACTCGTCTTCGACTACAAGTTCGTCGTCCGCTACGACGCCGGGCGTGACACGTACCGGATCCACGACGCGGTGGTCACGATGCCGGTGATTCCGGAATTCGAACTCAGCATCGGCATGTTCAAGCCCTACTTCGGCTATGAAGCCACCGTGTCGCGCAGCGACATCACGTTTGTGGAGCGTTCGCAGGCCGCAACCGCCCTCAGGCCGGACCGGCAGATCGGCGTGCAGGCGGGCGGGCAGGCGCTCGATGGCCGGTTCACCTACGGGGCCGGCCTCTACAACGGCAACGGCCGGTCCATCACGAACGACGGTGACAACTACATGTTTGCCGGCCGCCTGCAGTACAACTCGATCGGCACGATCGCCTTCTACGACGAACTCGTCGTACAGGCGGGAGCTTCCCTCGCCTATTCGGAGGACACCTCCGCGCCGCTCGGAAAGGGCATCGTCACCGGAGACCGCTCGGCGGCTCCCGGCATCACGTCCGACTTTGCGGGCAGCCGCCTGTACTGGGGTGCGGACGTTCAGGTCTCCTACCACAGCCTTACGCTGACGGGCGAGTACCTGCGGGCGGATTTCGATCTCGATGCGCCGCTCACCGGGAGCGGGCCGGCCGAGACGGAGGCCTACGGCGGCTGGGTGCAGTTCGGCTATCGGCCCTGGGGGTTGCTCGAGGCCGTCGTGCGGTATGATGGATTCCGGCCGGCTCTGGGCGCCGACCGGAAGTTCATGGTGTTCGGACTGAATCTGTATCCCGACGGCTACGCGAGGTTCGGGCTGCAGTACGCCAGCGCCCTCGACGACTCGCCCCACGCGCCGACGCTGTCCGATGGCCAGTTTCAGTTCCTCGCCCAGGTCGACTTCTGAGCGGAGGGCCGGAGCGGCGTGTACGCGGGAATGACGGTGGGCGCGGTCGTGCCGGCGAGGGACGAGGAGCAGAATATCGGAGGTGTCGTCGCCGACCTGCTGGCGCTGCGCGATGATCGGGGCCGGCCCGTGGTCGACGATCTCGTCGTCTGCGACAACGGGTCGACGGACGCGACCGCGACCCGCGCGCGCGAGGCCGGGGCGCGGATCGTCCGGCAGGACACGCCGGGCTACGGACTGGCCTGCCTGACCGCCCTCGCGCACCTGCGCCCCGTCGACATCGTGCTGTTCACCGACGGCGACCGGT
>VXMR01000017.1 GCA_009841005.1 Gemmatimonadales bacterium | reverse complement strand
ACAGATGGCGGTTCTCGAGGAGGAAATCGACGCCGTGCTCCTTGGGCTGGATCGGAAAGTCGGTCGACGGGCCCAGCACCTCGAAGTCCGACCCGGTGAGTTCGACGCCGGAGGGGGCGCGGGCATCGGAGCGCACGACCCCCGTCACGGCGACGCACGCCTCGTGTCCCACGGTGGTCAGCGGTTCCCACACCTCGGGCGGGACCTCGTTGCGCACGAAGACGCACTGGATCTCGTCCGTGCCGTCGCGAAGCACGAGAAAGGAGATCTTGCCGCTGGAGCGGAGACGCCGGACCCAGCCGCGGAGACGGACTTCGTCCCCGATGCGGGCGGGCAATTCGCGTATGGTGACGGTGTGTTCGGACATGGCGGCGACAAGTTGCGGCTCCCTTCGGGACGGGGCAAACGCAGCCGCCGGGGCGCCGGCCGGGTCAGCCGACGTGGTAGAGGGCCTCCCGCTGGGCGTAGCGGAGATCGAGTTCGTGACGGAACCGCCGGTGGGCCGGCTTCGAGAGCCCGGGGTCCGCGTCCACGATGGCGCGGGCCCGCCGGCGCGCGGCGTCCAGCAGGTCGACATCGCGGTCGAGTTGCGCGAACCGCAGGAGCACGGCGCCGTGCTGTTCCTTGCCGAAGAGGTCGCCCTGGCCGCGGATCCTGAGATCTTCCTCGGCGAGTTCGAATCCGTCGGTCTTCTTCTCGAAGGCGACGAGCCGCTCCGATGGCGTCTCGGAGGCGTGGAAGACGATGCAGTAGGACTGCTCGGCGCCGCGCCCGACGCGTCCCCGCAGCTGGTGGAGCTGCGCGAGGCCGAAACGCTCGGCGTCCTCGATGATCATCACGGTCGCGTTGGGGACGTCGATGCCCACCTCGATGACGGTGGTCGCGACGAGGAGGTTCGTGTCGCCCGCCAGGAAGCTCCGCATCGCCTCATCCTTCTCGGCGGAGGAGAGGCGTCCGTGCAGGAGCCGCACGGCGACGTCCGGGAAACGTGCCTGGAGTTGCTCGAACATGACCGTCGCGGCGCGGGCCTCGAGGGCCTCGGATTCCTCGACGAGGGGATAGATGACGTACGCCTGGCGGCCCGCCGCGAGCTGGTCGCCGAGGAAGTCGAACGCGGCGTCGCGGCTCTCGGGTCCGCGCACGGCGGTCCGGATCGGCCGTCGGCCGGGGGGGAGTTCGTCGATGATCGAGAGGTCGAGGTCGCCGTAGAGGACGAGGGCGAGGCTGCGGGGGATCGGCGTCGCGGACATCACGAGCGCGTCGGGCGCCTCGCCGCTCTCCCGGAGCCGGCGGCGCTGCTCCACGCCGAAGCGGTGCTGTTCGTCGATGACGACGAGTCCCGGGGACGCGAAGTCGACCCCTTCCTGGATCAGGGCGTGCGTCCCGACGACGAGACGGGCGTCGCCGGCCGCGATCCGCGCCAGCGTTTCCCGCCGCGCCTTCCCGGTGACGGCGCCGGTCAGGAGTTCGGGCTCCACGCCGAGGGGGCCGAGCATCTTCACGAAGGTGCGCCGGTGCTGCTCCGCCAGCAGTTCCGTCGGGGCCATGATCGCCGCCTGCCGTCCCGCCTCGATCGCCTTGAGCATGGCGAGCGCGGCCACCACCGTCTTCCCGCTCCCCACGTCCCCCTGCAGCAAGCGGTTCATCGGCGCGGGCCGGGCCATGTCCGCCTCGATCTGTGACCAGGCGCGGCGCTGGGCCGCCGTGAGTTCGAAGGGGAGGGCCTCCAGGAGCGCGCGCGTGAGCGTGGCCGGAGCGTCGAAGGCGATGCCGCGGACTTCGTGGCGAAGGCGCGCCCGGGCCCGGGCGTGGAGAAGCTGGAGAAAGAAGAGTTCCTCGAAGGCGAGGCGCCGCTGGCAGCGCCCGACCTGGGCGACGGCCGACGGGCCGTGCAGCGTGCGAAGGGCCTCCGCGAGCGGGGGAAGGTAGAGTTCTTCGAGCCAGCCGCCGGGAATCGGGTCGTCGTCTCCGAGGTCGGAGAGGAGACGGGAGAGGTTCAGCTCGATGACGGCGCGGATCTGCCGGTGCGTGAGCCCCTCGGTGGCGGGGTAGACGGGAAACACCCGCCCCTCGGCGGGACGCTCCCCGGAGTCCGCGGTTCGCTCGGCGGATCGGTCGCCGGAGGCGCCTCTCTCGTCGGAGGCGCGGGCCAGCACGGTGTGTTCCCGCGGCTGGAGTTGCTTGCCGTGGTAGAAGCGCACGGGTCCGGCGGTAAGCAGCAGGTCGCCCTTGTCGATCGTGCGGTCGAGCCACGGGCGTCCCGGCCAGGCGCATTCGATGTGGCCGCTCCCGTCTCGGAGCACGGCCCGGAAGACGCGCAGCCGGCGGCGCGTGGGGATGACGCCCTTCGAGACCACGCGCCCGATGACCGTCGCATCCTGGCCGACCTTCAGCTCGGAGATCGCGTCGACCGTCGTCGCGTCCTCGTACCGGTACGGGAGGTGATAGAGAAGGTCGCGTCCCGTATGAACGTCGAGTTTCGCGAAGCGCTCCGCCCGCCGGGGGCCCACGCCCTTCAGGTACTGCACGGATCCCCGCAGGATGGAGCGCCCGCCCTTCACGCGATCACGGCTCCGGGGCGAGGATCTTGTCGAGGTAGCGGTCGGGCGAGAACGCCTCGAGGTCTTCCGGGGACTCGCCGACTCCGAGGAAGCGGACGGGCACGGAGAGCTCGCGCACGACGGAGACGACGGTGCCGGCGCGCGCCGTGCTGTCGAACTTCGCGAGCACGAGGCCCGTGAGGTCGAGCGACGTCCCGAACTGTCGCGCCTGGTTCATCACGTTCTGCCCGGAGGTGGCGTCGACGACCAGCAGCCGCTCGTACGGCGCGCCCTCCACCTGTCGGCCGAGCACGCGGTCGATCTTGACCAGTTCGCGCATCAGGTCGTCCTGCGTATGCAGCCGGCCGGCCGTGTCGACCAGCACCCAGTCGGCATCCCGCGCGCGCGCCGCCGCCACCGCGTCGAACGCCACCGAGGCCGGGTCCGCTCCGGGCGTTCCCCCGACGAAAT
Organism: Gemmatimonadales bacterium; assembly: GCA_009841005.1. Classification (GTDB taxonomy): domain Bacteria; phylum Gemmatimonadota; class Gemmatimonadetes; order Palauibacterales; family Palauibacteraceae; genus Palauibacter; species Palauibacter polyketidifaciens. The sequence goes on along the minus strand of VXMR01000017.1, from coordinate 1,800 downwards.
CGGCCCCCAGCCGTTCCGCCCACGCCCGGAGCTGCTCCTGCGCCCCCGCCCGGAAGGTGTCCGCCGCCGCAAGCAGCACGCGGCCGCCCTCCGCCTGCAGGCGCGCGGCCAGCTTTGCCGCGGTCGTCGTCTTCCCCACGCCGTTCACGCCCACGAGAAGGAGGACCCCCGGCGCCCCGCCGCGCGGCAGCGAGTCGGCGGGCGACCCGCCGGCGGGCGGGGCGGCGGCGGCGAGCGCCTCGGCGAGCCGGGCCCTCAGCGTATCGCGCAGGTCGCTCTCCGTCGCGATCGCGCCCCGGCTCGCCGCCCGCTCGAGCGCTTCGACGAGTTCGAGCGTGATGTCGACCCCGAAGTCCGCTTCGAGGAGGACTTCCTCCAGGCGTTCGATGGCGGCGCCGTCGAGTCCGCCGTCGACGAGGGTGTTCACGTCCGTGAGCGCGAAGTCGACGATCCGGCGCCAGAGGCCGCGTTTCGGGCGGCTGAGGGTGCCGGTCACCGGAGTCCGATCCGGTGCCGCCACACCCATTCCCCGCACAGGAGCAGGACGGCGAGGAGGAGCGGCCACACGGGCCGGGGCGACCGGACGTCGACCGGAGCGCGGGGGGAAGGCTGCGCGCCGATGGCGAGCGGTTCGGACGGGGGCCCTGGAAGAAACTCGCGCGGATCGGGTTCGACATCGACGGGCCGGCCGAGATCGACGGGGCCGTCGGGGCCGGTCGCCGTCACGAGCGCCTCGTAGCGGCCCGGCGGGAGACCGGGGCCCACGATCTCGGCGGGAGGATCCGCGATGGACTCGCTCCACGCCTCCGCGCCCGTCTCATCGAGCAGCCGGATCGTGAGGTCCGCGGATCCGGGACGGATGCGCCACACCTGCGGCTCGCCGGGGGCCGGCGTCCGCACGAGCGAGGCGAGCCGGGGCGTCGCATCCTCGACGAGCCAGCCGACGATGCCGCTGAACACACCCTCGTAGACGCTGCGCGGCTCGTCCCCCCGCAGCGACCAGCGCCACCAGTCGGCGGCTGCGGAGAGCGCCCACCGGCGCGTGCCGTCCTCGTCCGCCGTCAGGAGCGGCCTTCCCTCTCCGCGCCGGTTCCGGCTCGCGTTGATCACAGACCATCTCCCCGCGGGCTCCACGGCGTAGAGTTCGCGGACCGGAGGCAGGAGGTCCAGGTCGGCCTCGGCGAGGAGCGCCGCCGAAGGGCTCGCGGGCACCGGCCCGGCGGGGTACCACTCCCCGGGCAGGGGACCCGTCACGCGCGCCCCCACTCCCGGCACGTCACCCGGCCCCCCCGTGAAGAAGAGCGTCCGCGCGTGAGCCCGCAGCGCGCCGGCCAGCCACGGCGGCAGATCCTCCGGCGAGGCCTGCACAGCAAGCAGCCGGGCGCCCTGTACCGCTTCGCGCACCCGGGATGCCTCGACGATGCGGGGAGCGGCGCCCATCTCGAGATAGCGGCCATCCGCAAGGCGCAGGTAGCCGCGCGCTCCGCCCAGAACGAGCCGGTCGAGGGCGGGGACGAGGAAACGCGCCTCCCAGTTGGGGGCCAGCGACACGAGCACGGCCCCGGCCGAGGATTCCGAGACTTCGATCCACGCGCCCGTCCGGCCGGAGACATCGAAGGGATCCGGCGGATCGACGAGCACGGCCTCATAGCGTCGCCAAGCGGACTCGGCGCCTTCGTCCCGCGGCACGAAGGTGATCTGCGCGCGACCCGTCCGTCCGGCAGCCGGGCGGGGCGCCCGCACGGTCGCAATGACCGTGCCGTCGCGCTCGAGCTGGAAGCTCACGCTGTCGGGCAACCC
>VXMR01000026.1 GCA_009841005.1 Gemmatimonadales bacterium | reverse complement strand
CGGTGGGAGCAATCCCTTGAGGGTTCGAGTCCCTCCTCCGGCATGACCCTTCGCCCTTTCCCCGACGACACTGCCCAGGCGCGCGCCCGAGCCTCAAACGCCGGACCGCGCGCGGGTGTCTATTCACTTGCGCCCACGGAGCATCACTGCGCCCACGAGGCACCACCACAGTCAGGAGCCGCGAACCATGCTGAAGCGTGCGTTTCTCCCCGTCCTCTTCGCGACCACCGTCCTCCCGGCCGCAGCCGTGGCCCAGGAGGCCGCCCGGGAGGCCGTGGCCGATGAAGATTTTATGGCCGAGATGGAATGGCGTTCTATCGGTCCGGCGAATATGGCCGGGCGCGTCACCGACATCGAGGGGATTCCCGGCACCGGGACCTTCTTCATCGCGGGCGCGTCGAGCGGGATCTGGAAGACGACGAACAACGGGACCACCTACCGGCCCGTCTTCGACGACGAGCGGGTGATCTCGATGGGCGACCTCGCGATCGCGCCGAGCAACCCCGACATCGTGTGGGCCGGTACCGGCGAGGAGGACTCGCGCAACTCGATCTCGCCCGGAGGCGGCATCTACAAGTCCGTCGACGGCGGGCTCACGTGGGAGCTGAAGGGGCTCGAGGACACGCAGGCGATCGGCCGCATCGTCGTCCACCCGACGAAGGCGGACTGGGTGTACGTCGCGGCGCTCGGGCACCCCTGGGGAGCGAACGAGGAGCGCGGGCTGTACCGCACGACGGACGGTGGCGACACCTGGGAGCGGATCAACTTCGTCTCCGAAGACGCCGGCTTCGTGGACATCGACATGCATCCGCAGAATCCGGACCTTCTGTGGGCGACGAGCTGGGAGCGCGTGCGCGGCCCGTACTTCTTCAACAGCGGCGGCCCGGGGAGCGCGATCTGGAAGTCCACGGATGCCGGCGACACGTGGGAGAAGGTGGAGGGCAACGGCCTCCCCGAGACCCTGCTGGGGCGGCTCGAGATCGCGATCGCGCCGAGCTATCCGCAGGTCATGTACGCGATGGTCGAGGCGGAGGCCCCGGAAGAGGCGGATGAAGACGGGAATCGCCACGCCTCCGGTCTGTACCGCTCCGCCGACGGCGGCGAGACGTGGGAGTTCAGGAACTCGAACAACTCCCGGCCCTTCTACTATTCCGGGGTCTGGGTGTCGCCGGACGACCCCGACTTCATCTACTGGTCTTCCCTCTTCTTTTCGCGGGACGGGGGCCGCACGGTCGGGAACCCGGCCCAGGGCGTCCACGTCGACTATCACGCACTGTGGTGGGATCCGACGAATCCGGACCACTTCATACTGGGCAACGACGGCGGGATCGCGATCACGTGGGACCGGGGCGGCAACTTCGAGTTCCCCAACCGTATTCCCATGGGTCAGTTCTATGCGGTCAGCTACAACATGGACACACCGTACCGCGTCTGCGGCGGACTCCAGGACAACTATACGTGGTGTGGGCCGAGCGCACGCGCCGGCGGCTCCATCGACAATCACATGTGGTATTCGATCGGGGGCGGCGACGGCTTCTATGCGCCGCAGGATCCCACGAACCCGGACATCGTGTTCGGCGAATCGCAGCAGGGCCGGATCTACTGGCGGAACACGCGCACGGGCGAGCGGCACCAGCTGCAGCACCCCGACTGGCGCGAGCGCACGCAGACGCTCCGCGACTCGATCGCGATCCTGACGGGGGACGATCCCGACAACCCCCCGGCCGGGAACGTGGCGCAGATCGAGGAGTTGCAGGCGCTCGTCGCGCAGGACTCCGCGCTGTACGAGATGCGGTTCAACTGGAATACGCCGCTCGAACTGTCGCCGCACGATCCGCAGACGCTGTACATCGGGGCGAACCGCGTCCTGAAGTGGACGTACGACACCGATGAGATGACGCCGATCTCGGACGACCTCACCTACGCCGATCCGGAGAAGATCGAGATCGCGTACAACACGACCGGCGGGATCACGCCGGACGTCACGGGGGCGGAGAACTTCGCAACGATCGTCTCGCTCGCCGAGTCTAAGCTCAACGAGGGCGAACTCTACGCGGGGACGGACGACGGCCGCGTGTGGCGGACGCCCGAAGGCGCCGAGTGGATCGAACTCACGGACCGCTTCGATGGCGTCCCGGAGGGGACGTACGTGAGCCGGATCGAGTCCTCGAGCCACGATCCGAACCGCTTCTACGTGACGTTCGACAACCACCGGCGCGACGACTACACGCCGTACGTCTACGTGACGGATGACGCCGGGGAGAGCTTCCGCTCGATCTCGTCCAATCTCCCGACCGGGGCGCCGGACTTCGTGCACGTGGTCCGGGAAGACCCGGTGAACCCGGATCTCCTCTTCGTGGGGACGGACGTGGGGGCCTACGTGTCGACGGACCGGGGCGGCTCGTGGACGCGCTTCATGAACGGCCTGCCCACGGTGCCGGTCCACGATCTGAAGATCCATCCGCGCGAAAGCGAGATCATCGCGGGCACGCACGGGCGCTCCATCTTCGTGGCCGACATCTCGCTCCTGCAGCAACTCGACGGCGGGCGCCTGCCGGAGGCCGTGACGGTGTTCCAGCCGAAGACGGCGATCCAGTTCGGGGATCCGCCGGTGGGTGGCGAGTTCGTCGCGCAGAGCAACTTCCAGGCAGACGCGGGCGAATACGGGGCGCAGATCTCCTACTACGTTCCCGAGGACGTGGCGGAGGCGCTCGCCGCGGCGGCCGCGGCGGAGGCCGAGGCTGAAGCCGAGCAGGAGGCGGAAGAGGAGGTCGAGGACGAAGAAGAAGAGGCCGAAGAAGAAGCCGAGGAGGAAGCCGAGGAAGAGGCCGCGGGCGCTGCGGGCCGCACCTTCACAGTGTCCGGGGTCGTCACAGCGACGGGGGGCGGAAACCGCCCGCAGGCTTCGATCGCGATCCTGAACGCGGCGGGAGACACCGTGCAGACGATGAACGGCTCGGCCTCGGCCGGCGTGCAGCGCGTGCGGTGGACGTTCAGCCGGCGGGCCGCGCCGAGGGAGCCGTCACCGGCGGATCGGCTGGACAGCCTTCGCACCGCGCGGCTCTACGAGACGGTGGGGGACTCGCTGGTCGAGCATGAAGGGGTGGCGCGGGAGACGATGGACCAGGTGCTCGACATGATGCAGGGTGGCAACCAGGGCGCGATCGTCCGCATGTTCACCGGCGGTGGAGGCCGTGGAGGCGGCGGCGGGGGCTGGCAGGAGAGGCCCGCGGAGCGTTACCCGCCGCCCGGCCAGGCGGCGGGACGGGGCGGAGGCGGGAGAGGAGCGCGCGCCGCGATGGCGATGGCCGCTGGCGCGGCCGGCGGCGCCGACCCGGCCGCCATGCGCGAGGTGTTCCAGCAGGTGGGCGAGGCCGTCCGCGAACGGGGCGGCATGTCGACCATCCGTCGCTTCTTCGGCGGGGGCGGCGGCGGGGGCGGCTTGGCTGATCCCGGGACGTACACCGTCGCGATCACGATCGGCGACGAAACCCATACGATCCCGCTCGAGGTAGTGAGGAAGGAAGGCTTCGGGTTCTGGGACAAGCCCGACGGAGAGAACGACCGCTAACGGCCCGCGGACCCGCCGGAGCGGCAAACGTTCGCCGCTCCGGCGGTGTCGCATGGCTCGATGGCTCACGGCGTCGGGCCGGCGCACCTCCGAAGACCGGGATGGGCGGATGATGACGAACAAAGAGGGAAGCGACGCGTCGCTCCTGGAGAAGATCCGGAAGCGGCGCATGGTGCAGATCGCGCTCGTGTATGTGGGCGCGGCCTGGCTCGGCGTGGAGATCACCGACTTCATCGTCGGGACCTACGCGTATTCGAGAAAGGTCCTCGATACCGTCGTCTTCCTCGCCATCCTCGGTTTCCCCGCCTTTCTCATCATCGGCTGGTATCATGGCGAGCGCGGCCCCCAGCGTATCCGCCGGGCCGAAGCCTGGCTCCTGGTCACGCTGGTCACACTGGGCGGGATCGGCACCTACCGGATCGCGACCGCCGAACCGGAAGCCGGAGGAGGCGCGGAGATGGCGGCGCCCCCCATCGTCGCGGAGGGTGTGGACCGCAGCGGTGATGCGGTGAGTTTCGCGGGGTCGGCGCCCGATCTGGGTCCGAACTCGCTCGCGGTCCTGCCCTTCCGGAACAACGTGCCCGATCCGGAACTCGAGTGGCTCGGCTCGGGGCTCGCGGACCTCCTCACGACCAACCTGGCGCAACTCCCCGATCTGCTCGTCGTGGGCCGGCAGAGCCTTTACGACCTCATCACCGAGGGGGGGCTCTCCGAGGAGGAGGAGATCCCGGAGTCGCTGGCGCTGACCGTCGCGCGCGGCGCCGGCGCCCGGCTGCTGCTATGGGGGAGCGTGACGGGGACCGCCGGCGACATGCGCATCGACGCCCAGCTGATCGAACTGGAGAATGGCACCGTGGCGTCGGCCGACTTCGCACGGGGCAGCGATGTGTTCGAACTCGTGGATACGCTGACCGTGCGTCTCGCTTCCCACCTCTCCGGCGCGCCGCCGCCGGCCGAGGTCGCTCGCATCAGCCACCTGGGGACGCGGGACCTGGAGGCGTGGGCCGCGTTCCATCGCGGCAACGCCCTCGCCCGTGCCGGTGACCTGGAGGAAGCCGAGGCCCACTACGAGCGGGCGGCCGAGATCGATAGCACGTTCGCGCTTCCGTTCCTGACGGCGGTTGGCGATTCCCGCGCGGGAGAGCCCGTATCGCCGGATGGGGAGCGAACCGAGGCCGAACGCCGACGCGCCGACTGGCGGGAACGCGGCCACGTACAACTCGTCCGGCGGCTCCCCGAGGAGGTGCGGGCGCAGTTGGCCGGCCTCCGCGGGGAAGAACTGCGGGCGGCGATCGACTCTCTGATGGACGGCGCGATTTCCGGCGTCCGCCTCCTCGTCACGGAACGAAGATCCGGGCGGGGCGAACCGCAGGAAGAGCCGCCCCCGCGCCGCGCGGC
>VXMR01000077.1 GCA_009841005.1 Gemmatimonadales bacterium | reverse complement strand
GGGCGAGACGCCTCAGGTGAAACTCCCGTTCACGGTGGAGCGGCTGTCGGCGCAGAACTTCCCTGTCCCGGCGGCGGATGTCTCTTCGCTGCTGACAGCGAAGGCCGCGGGCGTCTCCGTCGTTTCCGGCTCGGGCCAGCCCGGAGCAGAGGCATCCATCATGCTCCGCGGTCCAACCTCCATCAACTCATCCGGTCGATCGCTATCGCCGTTGATCGTGATCGACGGGGTGATCCAATCGGAGTCGGCCTCGCTCTCCGACATCGGATCGCTGGACATCGACCACGTGGAGATCGTGAAGGGTGCGGCGGCGGCGTCGCTGTACGGTTCGCGAGCGCAGAACGGCGTGATCGAGATTTCGACGAAGCGCGGCACGGGCCTGCAGACGAACTCGCTCAACATCCTGGCCCGTGGCGAATACGGCATCGCCCAGCTGGTGGGGGATGTGGGCCTGACGCGGTCCCACCCCTACCAGATGAACGCGGCGGGAACGCTGTTCATCGACACCGACGGGAACGAGGTCACCTTCACCGACCTGAGCCGCGGCGGATTCGGTGCTCCGGTCCTCGCGAACCAGATCAACCCCGGCGAACCGGGCGACTCTTTCACGTCGTTCGCCAACCAAGCGTTCCCCCACGAGCTGTTCGATCACATGAGCACGTTCTTCGATCCCGGTGAAACGTTCGATGTCTACGGCGCGGTGACGGGCCGTTTCGGCGAGTCGAGCTTCCGGGTGAGCGTGGACCAGTTCAGGGAGGGCGGCATCGTGCGGTGCACGCCGTGCATCGACAACCTCTCCACTTTGAACGCGGACCGGGTCGCCCAAGGCTTGACGGCCTTCGAGGTCGGGCTGCCGGACGACGACGGATACGAGCGACAGAACGTGCGTCTGAATGTGGACACGCGCTTAGGGGACCTGGACATTGCGGCGAGCGGGTTTTATTCGCGCGCCAACCAGGACGACAAGGCGCTCGAGAACGGCGCATTCAGCCAGCTGACTTTCGCCTCGCCGGCCGTCGACCTGGCACAGATCGACCCGGTGGACGGATATCCGCTGATCGATGCGGATTCGCAGTCGATCTCCAACAACCCGCTCTACCTCCTGGCGATCGTCGACAGTCGGGACAAGCGGACGCGGACCATGGGCTCGGTCGACCTCAACTACACTCCTTCGGGTCTCGACTGGCTGACCCTCGAAGCGAATGCGTCCTTCGACCGGACGGACTTCTACGATTACGAACTTTATCCGAAGAACGAGAAGACTCGTGAGGGCCCAACCGGCGGCAGCCTGCGCGAAGGCAACTTCGAGGACGAGGCGATCAACGCATCGGTGACGCTTGGTGCGAGCGAGACGTTCATGGACGGCGACCTCACGGTGCGCGGCAAGGCCCGCTATCTGATCGAGGACCAGCGCTTCGAGTCGAACGGCGTTTTCGGAACTCAGTTTTCGGTGCAGGATGTCCCGAACTTCGGCGCCATCACCGGATCCACGACGGGCAGCAACTCGACCCGTGCGATCAAGGCGGAAGGGCTCTTCGGTATCGCGAGCGCGGACTACAAGGGCCGCTACATCCTCGACGGTCTGATCCGGCGCGACGGTTCGTCCCTCTTCGGGCCGGACGAGCGGTGGCAGACCTATTACCGCGGTTCGTTTGCATGGCGCGTGACGCAGGAGGACTTCTGGAACATCGACGCGATCGATGAACTGAAGCTGCGCTTCTCGCTTGGTACGGCGGGCGGGCGGCCGAACTTCCAGGCGCAGTACGAGACCTTCGGCATTGCGGGCGGCGCGATCTTCCCCGTCAACCTCGGGAACACGGCGCTCAAGCCGGAGTTCACGACGGAGCGCGAGGCGGGGCTCAACTTCGTCTTCTTCGACAACCTCGGTCTCGATCTGACGTACGCGTGGCAGACGACGGACGATCAGTTGCTGCGCGTCCCGCAGCCGGCGTTCGTGGGTTTCTCGAGCCAGTGGCAGAACGCGGGCGAGATCTCGGCGAAGACGTATGAGATCTCCATGCGCTACGCGCCGATCGACACGGAGGAGATGGGCCTGCAGTTCCGGCTGAACTGGGATCGGACGCGCCAGGAGATCACGCGACTGGATGTTCCCGCGTACCGCCAGGGGACGTTCTTCGTCTCGGAGGGTCGTCCGCTGGGCGAGATGTGGGGACACGTGCTCGCGACGACCTGCGCGGACCTCGAACCCGTCGGCATCGCGGCGTCCGACTGCAACGCGAACTTCCAGGTGAACGACGACGGCATCCTCGTGTGGACGGGCGGAGCCGATTACACCGAGGGGTTCAGCAAGAGGCTCTGGGGCACGGATGGGACGGTGCCCACGACCGATGGTGGCGAGAACACGTATCTGTGGGGCATCCCGATCAAGGTTCTGGACTACTCGCCGGCGTGCGTGGCGAAGAACCCGGGCAACTACATGGAGAAGTGCCAGCTCACGGATGTGCTTCCGTTCGGGAACACGACGCCGGACTTCAACGTGTCGTTCGGGTCCAACTTCCGTTACAAGAGCCTCGCCGTGAACGCCCTCGTCGAGTCGTCGATGGGTCACTCCATCTACAACAACACGGCGCAGTGGGCGCTCCGGGATGACCGGGGCGAGGACGTGGACCAGACCGGGAAACCCCTCGAGTTCAACAAGTCGATCGGTTACGTGGCGGGGGTTTACCTCTCGAACAACGACAACGACTGGTTCCGCGAGGACGGCGACTGGATCAAGATTCGCGAATTGTCGATCGGGTACACGCTGCCGGACGGGATGCGGCAGAGCCTCTTCGGCGAGATGTTCGACCGGGTCACACTCAACGCCATCGGCCGTAACCTGCTGACGATCACGGACTATCGCGGATACGATCCCGAAGTCGGCCGGAGCGGCGGCGAACTCACGAACGCGGGCTTGCAGAGGTACGACAGCTTCGGCTATCCGAACTTCCGCTCGTTCACGTTCTCGGCGGAACTGGTCTTCTGACGCTCCCTCCGCGAAACGGAGGTCGGACGGGAATTGATCGAGTTAACGGAGGGGTCATGAAAAAGAAGCTGACACTGCCGGCCGTCACGCTGGCTCTGGGAGTCGGCTTTTCGGGTTGCGACCTTCAGGTCAACAATCCGAACGAGCCGGACCGGGCCCGCGCTCTGGCCAGCCCGGATGACGTCGAATCGCTCATCGCCAGTTCCTACCAGCAGGTGTGGGCGATGGGCCACTACTGGAACAACGCGAACTTCGCGTTCAACCACATGTCGAGCCGGCACACGGCGACGTGGGGCAACAACGGCCAGAACGATCTCGGCCGGGAGCCCCGGGAGCCGATGCCGAACTCGACCTCCTATCGCTGGTCGTACGTGTTCTCGGAGCACTGGAACGACGCCTACGGAGGGATCGCGGCGGCGTCGGACGGGATCCGTGCCATCGACGAGGGCTTGGAGATCGGGCCGGGGGGCGAGCGAAACGCCCGGGCCCGTGCCTTCGCCCTTTCCAGTCAGGCGATGCTGAGTTGCCTGCTCTCGCTGTGGTACGATCAGGCCTTCATCGTCGACGAGGCGACGGATCTCACCGGCGAACTCGAGACCGTCGACTACAACAGCATGTTCAGCTATGCGATGGGCAAGCTGAACGAGGCCGAGTCCGCCGTGCGGGCGACGTCGTTCTCGCTGCCGGACACCTGGATCAACGGGAACGCCTGGGACAACAACCAGTTCGCCGATTATCTGGTGGGGTGGAAGGCGCGCTGCGCGGCGAACATGCCGCGGACGGATGCCGAGGCGGCGGGGGCGAACTGGAGCCAGATCATCTCCGACGCGCGGGCCGGCATCCAGGATGTCGTCGTCGTAGGCGAGGACCGTTCGTCCGACACGGCCTGGTATGACGACATGAAGGCCAAGGCGCAGCAGAACGGTACCTGGCACCGGATGCACATGGATTGGGCCGGCATGGCGGACCAGAGCGGGCAGTACCAGGACTGGCTCTCCTTCGAGACCTCGAAGCGGACGGCGCGCAAGATGGACTTCGGGGATGACCGGCGTTACCCCGCGGTGAACGAGAACGGGACGCTGGGCGAGAGCGTGAGTCCCACGGCCGCGTCCACGGGTCCCGTCCACCGCTACAACGCGAACATCATCTTCATCGCCTCGCGCGGGACGTACCGGCAGTCGCACTACGGAGATGCGCGGTACGACCACTACACCCTGAGCTGCAACTTCTGCGAGTCCGGGGACATGGAGGAGATGACGGGCCAGGAGATGGAGCATTACGTCGCGGAAGGCCTGTACCGGATGGGCGACTTCGGCGGGGCCGCGGACATCATCAATGTGACGCGGATGCAGGCCGGATTGCCTCCCGCACCGTCGAATCCGACGGACGCCGTCCCGTCCAATGGTGCGGGCGAGTGCACGCCCCGGAAGCGATACGACGTGCAGGGGCGCTGCGGCAACCTGCGGGACGCCATCTGGTTCGAGCACTTCGAGAACGTGTTCAACGTGTTCGGCGGGCTCGAGTTCTGGCACGGGCGACGCAACGACATCCTGCCCGCGGGCACGGCGCTGCAACTGCCGATGCCGGCCGCGGACCTCGAGGTCCTGCAGCGGGACATCTACACCTTCGGCGGGAGCGCGGGCGGTGCGGCCGGCAATCCGACGCCGCCGTCGATCGTACCGGGCAGCCTCGACTCGGCGCTGGAGAGGGCGGCCTTCACGCTGCATCGCCTCCAGCGGCACCAGAAGGCCGCGCGCGCCAGCGAGGATCTGGTCGTGCGTTGAAAGTTGAGGAGAAACGTCCGGGGGGCGCCACCGGGTGCCTCCCGGTCTGACTTCAGATAAAGGACGGTCGTATACGAAGCACCAACGGATCTCACTGCTACAAGGAGAGTGATCCATGTTGTTCAGGTTGTCAGGACGGCGGAAGCGCGCGAGCGCGCTGGCCGCCACGGCAGTGAGCGCCTGGCTCTTTATCGGCGCGGCCCCGCTGCTCGCTCAGGGAGCGA
>VXMR01000035.1 GCA_009841005.1 Gemmatimonadales bacterium | reverse complement strand
TCGCGCTCCTCATCCCCGTCGTGATCGAGATCTCCCGCCGCCTCGGCATGCGTCCTTCCCGGCTGCTGATCCCGCTTTCCTTCGCCGCTCTCCTCGGCGGCATGACGACGCTCATCGGGACGGGGCCCAACATCCTCCTCTCGAGCATACTCGAGCGCATGGGGCAGGGCGGATTCGGCTTCTTCGCCTTCACGCCCGTCGGCGCGACCGCGCTCACTCTGGGGGTCCTGTACGTGGTCCTCGCGGGGAGGCACTTCCTTCCGGACCGCTCCACCGGGGACGACGAAGGGGGCGACGAGATCGACCTGACCGGCCGCTACCATCTCGCCGAGTCGCTGCTCACGCTCCGGATTCCGGCGGGTTCCGCGCTGGACGGGTGTTCGCTCGTGGAGGCGCGGCTCGGACAGGCGCTCGGGTACGACCTCCTGGCCGTGCGCCGCAAGGGACACCTGGTGCTGGCCCCAGAGCGGGACTTCCGGCTTCGGAGCGACGACGTGCTCATCGTCGAGGGGCGGATCGCGGCGCTCGAGCGCCTGCGCGCCTGGGGCCACCTCGTCAGGCACAGGGAGTCGAACGATGCCCTGGGACGTCTCGTAAGGGACTCGACGGTGCTGGCCGAGGTCGAGATCGCCGAGAAATCGGACCTCGTCGACAGCACGGTGCGGAGCATCGACTTCCGCAACCGGTTCCAGGCGCACGTCGTCGCCATCCGGCGCGGCGGCCAGGTCTTGAGCGGCTCGTTCCAGGCGGTGCGACTCGAGGCGGGGGACGCGCTCCTTCTCCTGGGCCGCGAGGACCAGCTCCAGCAACTCCGCTACGCGACGGAGTTTTCGGCGATCGGCTGGACCGACATCGGCTCCGCCACCGAGGAATACGAGCTGTACCGATGGCTGATGCGGCTCCATGTGCCGGACGGATCCTGGCTGGACGGGAAGACGCTCGCAGCGTCCCGTCTGCGGCGCGCCTTCGACCTCACCGTGCTGGAGATCGAGCGCGAGGACGGCGACATCGCCCTGCCTGACGCGGCGGAGCGGATGCGGGCCGGCGACCGCCTCATCGTCGAAGGAGACCCGGCCTGCTTTGCCGTGCTGGAGGCGCTGCAGGCGCTCGTTCCGGCGGACGAACGACCCTCGGTCGACGAGCTGGAGTCGGAGGACGTCGGCTTCGCGGAAGTCACGCTCGCTCCGAGTTCGGATCTGGTCGGCAAGACGCTGCGCGAGGTCCTCTTCCGGGAATCCTACGGACTGAACCTGATCTCGATCTTCCGGGGCGGGCGCGCCTTTCACTCGAACATCCGCATTGCGCGCACGGCGCTCGCGTTCGGGGACGCCCTCCTCGTCTACGGCAACCGGAAGAAGATCGCGCTCCTCGCCCGCGACCCGCGATTCCTCGTCCTCCACGGGCAACTCCACGAGGTGTTCCGCGTCCACAAGGCGTGGACCGCCAGCGCGATCATGGCGGTGTTCATCGTCGCGGCCTCCCTCAACCTGCTCCCCGTGTACATCGCGGCGCTTCTCGGCGCGCTCCTGATGGTGTTCACGGGCTGCGTGAAGGGGAACGAGGTCTACACCTTCGTCGAATGGCGAGTCGTCATGCTCCTCGGGGGGATGCTGGCGCTCGGCCTCGCGATGGAGGACTCCGGCACGGCGGAACTCATCGCCCGCGAAGTCGTGGGGCGGGCGGCGGAGATGGGACCCCGGATCCTCATCGCGAGCATCTTCCTCATCTGCGCGCTCGCGGCGCAGTTCGTTCCCACCTCGGCGGTCGCGGTGCTCGTCGCGCCGATCGCGCTCAGCGCGGCGACCGAACTGGATCTCTCGGCGCGCGCCCTGCTCATGGTCGTGGCGGTGGGCTCTTCCTGCGCCTTCCTGAGCCCGTTCGGCCACCCGGTGAACCTGCTCGTGATGGGCGTGGGCGGCTACAAGGTCGTCGACTACACGAAGGTCGGCGCGCCGCTCTTCGTGCTCCTGCTGCTGATGGTCGTCTTCTTCCTCCCCATCGTCTGGCCGCTTTGAGCCGGTCGGGGGGGGGCGAGGCCGTCTGCCCCGGCTCCTCCGGAGGTCTTCAGTCGAGGTGGGCGAGTTCGGTTTCGAGTCGTTCCCAGGCTCTCATGAGTTCGTCGAGTTCGCTCTTCCGGGAGGCGCGTTCGGTTTCGAGCCTGCGGACTTCCTCGACCGGGGTCTCCGCATAGAAGGCGGGGTCGGCGAAGATCTCGTCGATTTCGGCGAGGCGGGTCTCGGCGGCTTCGATTCGCTTCGTCGTGTCGTGCAGCTTTTTGCGGAGCGAGCCGCCGCGGTAGCGGTTCCGGTTCCCCTTCGCCACCGCTGAGCGGGCTCTCCCTCCCGGCGGCGGGTCGCCCGGGAGGTTGCCGGCGTCGCGGGTTTCGGCGGCGGCGGCGCGGGCGGCGCGCTTCTCTCGCCGGGCCTTGAGGACGACGGTGTCGACGTCGAGGTGATCGTCGCCGCAATAGTGGACGTACTCCTCGTAGCTGCCTTTGAAGTCCCGGATTCCGTCCTCGGAGATCTCCACGATGCGGGTCGCGAGCTGCGACACGAACCAGCGGTCGTGCGAGACGAGGATGAGGGTGCCGTCGTAGCTCCGGAGCGCCTCGACCAGCGACTCGATGGATTCGAGGTCGAGGTGGTTCGTGGGTTCGTCGAGGACGAGGACGTTGGGCCGCTCGATCGCCATCCGGCAGAAGACGAGGCGGGCGGCCTCGCCCCCGGAGAGGTTGCCGACCCGTTTCTTCGCGTCGTCGCCAGAGAAGAGCACGCGCCCCATCTCGCCGCGCACGAACCCGAGTGTCCGGCCGGGGCAGAAACCCGCGATCCAGTCTTCGGCCGTCTGTCCCGGCGAATCGAAGCGGGCCTCCTGGTCCTGCGCGAAGTAGCTCGGGTGCGTCTCGTAGCCCCACGTGACGCGGCCGGCGTCGGACTCGAGCTCGCCCATGACGATCTTGAGCAGGGTCGACTTCCCGATCCCGTTCGGGCCCATGATCGCCATGCGATCACCGCGCTCGAGGGTGAGGTCGACGCCGTGGAGGACTTCGTTCAGCTCATCACCGTCGCCGAACGCCTTCTTCACACCCTCCACGCCCAGGACGGTGCGTCCGCTGGGACGGCGGGACTCGAACCGGAAGTTCGGATAGCGACGCGAGGAGACGGGGAGCGGCTGCAGCGCCTCCGCCCGCTTCTCTATGAGACGCAGTTTGCTCTGGGCCTGCCGCGCCTTGCTCGCCTTGGCCCGGAAGCGGTCGACGAACTGTCGGTGGTGGGCGATCTCGCGCTCGCGGTTCGCGAGTTCCTTCTCCCGTCTCTCCTGGTCCTCCTTCTTTCGGATCAGGTAGTCGTCATAGTTGCCCTTGTATGTCGTGACCGTCTCATAGTCGATGTCGAGAATATGCGTGGCGATATTGTCGAGAAAACGGTGGTCGTGGGAGATGACGACGATCGCTCCCTTGAACTCCCGCAGGAACTTCTCGAGCCAGCGGATGGAGAGGATGTCGAGGTGGTTCGTCGGCTCGTCGAGGAGGAGGACGTCGGGCGCGCCGGCGAGCGCCTGGGCGAGCAGCACCCGGAGCTTGAACCCGCCGGAGAGCGTGGAGAGCGGGCGGCGGTGGATCTCGCTCGGGAAGCCGAGGCCCTCGAGGATCTCGCCCGCGCGGGCTTCCGCCGTGTAGCCGTCGTGGCGCTGGAAGGTCTCCTCAAGTTCGGAGAAGCGGTCGGCGTCGAAGTCTCCGTCCTCGGCCTCGATCAGCGCCTCCCGCTCGACCATGGCGCGCCACAGCTCCGGGTTCCCCATGAGTGTGGCGCCGAGGATCTCCTCTTCGTCGTGGAGGAAGTGATCCTGGCGCAGGACGCCGACCTGGAGGCGTTTCGGGATGGTGACGGACCCTTCCGTCGCGTCCTCGGTACCGCCGAGGATGTTGAGGAGCGTGGTCTTGCCGGATCCGTTCGCGCCCACGAGGCCGTAGCACTCGCCGGGGTTGAGGAGGAAGGTCGCGTCGCGGAAGAGGACCTGGCCGCCGAACGCCTTGCCGAGGCCGGAGACGGTGATCATGTGAGGGTCATGTGAACGGCCGCTTATGGGCGCCTGGTCGGGTCAGCAGGACACGCAGTTGTGGTTGTTCTTCGAGCCGAGGCTCTCGAGCAGGGCCACCGCCTCCGGGAAGGGCTGCGTGCGCTGGTAGGGGCCGTTCGCCATATCTGCGGTGGTCTGGCCGACGCGGCTCACGGCGGTCGGGTCCGCGCCGTGCTCGACGAGAAAGCGGATGACCTCGAGGTCGCCGCGCGAGGCCGCGTTGTGGAGCGGCGTGTAGCCCTCGTCGTCGCGCTCGTTCACATCCGCGCCCAGCTCTTCCACCAGGTAGCGGACCGCCGGCAGCCAGCTGTCCGGGACGTACCGGTGGGCGTTGCTGGGGAAGCCCTGTCCGTAGCCGATGCCGGTCGCGGCGTGGATCGGGTAGTCGGCCGGGCCGCCCACGGGCACGGGGGGAACGCCGGACAGGTCGCGCTTCTCGCGGTCCCAGGCCGGGAGTCGGCGCGGCGGCACCTTGATCGTGGCGAGGTGCGGGTCGGCGCCGTACTCGACGAGGAGCTTCATCGCCTCCACGTCGAGGGAGTACGCGGCGCGCCAGAAGGGGGTCGCGCCCTTCAGGTCGATCTGCAGGAGGTCGAAGTTGTACGACACCCACCACAGGTGCTTCTCGAGACGGGCATTGGGATCCACGCCCGCGTCGAGGAGGCGTCGCATGACGTCGAGATAGCTGTGCCGCTGCTGCCCGTAGGCGTGCTGCTGCGGGTAGCGCGACTTCGGCGCCCAGTGGGCGTTGAGGGCGGCGAAGAGCGGCGTCGCACCGGCGGCGGAGGCGAGTCGGGGATCGGCCCCGGCCTCGAACAGCTCAATCGCGAGATCGAAGTGGCCGTTGATCATCGCGATGAGCATCGGGCTCGTGTGGTCGCCGCCGCTCACCTGGTTGACGTCCGCTCCGCTCTCGAGGAGGGCGCGCACGGTGCCGGCGTGACCTTCGCGGGCGGCGTGAAGCAGCGCAGTGAGACCGCCATGGCCGCCGATGAGGTCGCCGTAGCCGAGCGGCTCGGGCTCCTCGATCGGGCGCTCGTAGTCTTCCTCGTCCTCGGCCGCGGGACGGCTCGCGGGGGCGTCGGGGGCGGCGGCCAGCGGCCCATCGGACGGGGCGGGGCGGGGC
>VXMR01000037.1 GCA_009841005.1 Gemmatimonadales bacterium | reverse complement strand
AGGTAAACGCGGGGCTGGCCTGGGGCGGGATCCAGGTCGCCCTGGGCTCGTCCATCGTCGGTTTCCTGATCCTCGGTGTGGCGTCCATCGTCTGGCTCGCCCTGCAGTACGCGAGCGGCCGGCGCGATGCGGCGTAGCGCGCCGATGCGGTTCCCGACGCTCGTCGCCGCCGGTTTCGTCCTCGCGGCTGGCGCCTGCGCCCCGGGGCCGGAGGAAGGTCTCGGGGGCCCGTCGCGGCGCGACTCGGCGGGGGTGGCGATTTCCGACAACGAGTCCGCCGACGCTCCGTTCGCGGGCGGGGTGGTGCACGTCGCGGATCTCATGACGCCGGACAGCGCGCTCACCGCACTCCCCTGGGGGGTGGTCGCGGATCCGACGGCGGCGCGCATCTACGTAGCGGACGTGACGGGTGCGCGGGTCGCCGTGTTCGACGGCGCGGGGGCCTTCGTGGAGGAGTTGGGACGGGCGGGAGAGGGTCCGGGCGAGTTTCGGGGCGTGTCCGCGCTGGCGCTGGCGCCCGCGGGGACGCTCGTGGCGCTCGATGCGAGGCGGGGCGTACTCAGCCGCTGGTCACCGGACGGAGCGTTCGTGGGCGAGGAGCGGCTGCCGGCGAACTACTGGGGACCCGGCTTCGCGGTCGGCGAGGGCGCGGCGGCGGACTGGTTCGCGACCGTGGGTTCGGCCACGGCGGACATGTCGATGGACCAGACGCTGGCCGTTCACACGCCGCGCGGCGCGGAACCGGTCCACGTCGTAAGGCGGGAACTGTCGCTCATGGTACTGCCGTGCGCGTCCATGCCCGCCCCGAAGGTGTTCGCGCCGGACGCGGTGTGGGCGAGCCGCGGCGACACCCTCTGGTTCGTGGACGGGGACGGGTTCCGCATCGACGGCTACGCGGGGGGAGAGGTCTTCGCCAGCGTGCGGCGGGCGGCGACCCCCGCGATCCCGGTCACGCGGGAGATGGCGATGGCGTCGCTCTCGTTCGGCCCGGGCCCGTACGGGAGCCTCATGCGGCAGTGCGGCGTGACGGCCGGGGAAGTGGTCGACGCGACCGGATACGAGGAGGTGCTGTCTCCCATCGTCGGCTTCACGCCCGGTCCGGCGGGCGGCCTGTGGGTGTCGCGGCGGACGCGCGGTCTCCTCCCCGAGGTCATCGATGTGATCGGAGCCGGCGGCGGATACCTGGGCACGCTCGACATCCCCGCCATCCCCGTCGGGTTCGCGTCGCCGTCGCGGCTGGTGGCCGTACGGCCGGTGATGGAGACGGGGGAGATCCGGGTGTCGCTGTATGAAGTCGGGACGGACGCGGCGGCGGGCGGCGGATCGGGCGCCCGCGATGGCCGCGGGCTCGCCGGAGACAGCCCGCCCGCTCGGATCGGGTCGGTACTGCGCGGCGGGTCCAGACAATCGTCCTCCGCCGCGGCAGCGGCCCCTCCCCGGCGTCCCCCGGAGCCCAACCCGGCGGGTCTGCGCGAGTTCAGCGATTGCGACCTCTGTCCGGTCATGGTGGAACTGCCGGCGGGAGGGTTCGTGATGGGGCGGGCCGAGGGCGAGGACCGGCGCCTGGGCCTCGACCGGGAGCCGAGGCGGCCGGAGTTCAGCCGGGAGCGGGAGCGTCCCCGCGTGCAGATCGAGTTCGGACACCGGTTCGCCATCGGCAAGTACGAGGTGACGTTCGACGAGTGGGACCGCTGCGTGGCTGCGGGAGGATGCGACTACCGGCCCGAGGACAGGGGATGGGGGCGGGGCGACCGTCCCGTGATCCACGTCTCCTGGCTCGACGCCGAGATGTACCTCGCCTGGCTGGCGGAGGAGACCGGCCGCCCGTACCGGCTGCCGAGCAGCGCCGAGTGGGAGTACGCCGCCCGCGCCGGGACGACGACCGCCCGCTGGTGGGGAGACGAGGTGGGGAGCGGACACGCGGTGTGCGAGGAGTGCGGGCTCGAGTGGGAGGTGGGATCCACCGCGCCCACGGGATCGCTGCCGCCGAACCCGTGGGGACTGCACGACATGCTCGGCAACGTGTCCGAACTCGCGGCCGACTGCTGGACGGCCACCTACGACGAGGTGCCCACCGATGGCTCACCCGTCCGCGAAGCGTCCCATCACTGGAGCGAAGGCCGCTGCCTGCGCCCCACCTGGCGGGGCGGCGCCTTCAGCTACTTCCGCTGGACCGTGCGCGCGGCGTGGCGCAGCGGCGGCAGCATTCTCGCCACCGCCGAAGAGCGCCACGCCCACCCCAAGGTCGGCGGCGGCACCGGCTTCCGCGTCGCCCTCACCCTGGACAGGGCGCCGCCGGACGCCGCCCGCTAACCCGGCCCGCCGACTCCCGGCCCCGGCCCGGTTGCCCCGGCCCCGCGGCCCGTTCTAGACTGAATCCCCCCGGCCGACGGGCGGCCGGATGAGTCCCGTTCCGGGAGCTCCGCCGGCGCTCCCGCCGGCACAGGATCAGGAGTGGCCGCATGAAGCGCATCTCCATGACCGTGAACGGGGTTCGGCACGAGGCGGACGTCGAACCCCGCACCCTCCTCGTTCATTTCATCCGCGAACGACTCGAACTGACCGGCACCAACGTGGGCTGCGACACGTCCTCGTGCGGCGCCTGCACGATTCTGATGAATGGTCAGTCGGTGAAGTCGTGTACCGTGCTCGCCGTCCAGGCGGACGGCGCGGACGTCGCGACCGTCGAGGGGCTCGCGTCGAACGGCGACTGGCACCCGGTCCAGAAGGCGTTCCACGAGAACCACGGCCTGCAGTGCGGGTTCTGCACGCCGGGCATGATGATGGCCGCGGTGGGATATCTGGATGAGAACCCCGCGCCCACGGAAGACGAAGTCCGGCTCGCGCTGGAGGGCAACCTCTGCCGGTGCACCGGCTACCACAACATCGTCAAGGCGGTGCTCGCGGCCGCCGACGACATGGGCTCTTAGAAGAGGAGGAGAGAGAACATGGCGACGGCTGAGAAATACGTTGGCGGCGGGGTCCCGAGGAAAGAGGATCCCAAGCTTCTCACGGGGCAGGGCCAGTTCCTGGAAGGCCTCACGCTGCCCGGCATGCTTCATGCGGCGCTCGTGCGGAGCCCGCACGGGTCTGCGCGCATCAACTCGGTGGACGTCTCCGCCGCCGCGGCCGCGGAGGGCGTGGTCGCGGCGTACAGCGGGGCCGACCTCGCCGGTGAATGGGCGGCGGGGCTGCCCATGGCGTGGCCCGTGACGGACGACATCCGGATCCCCGACCACTGGCCGGTGGCGCAGGATGTGGCGCGGTACGTGGGCGACGCGGTGGCGGTCGTGGTCGCCACGAGCCGCAACGCGGCGCTCGACGCGGCGGAACTCGTGGAGGTCGACTACGAGGTGCTCGACGCGGTCGTGGACGTGGAGGCGGCGGTGGCCGATGGCGCGCCGCGCGTACACGAGTCGTTCGACGACAACAAGAGCTACACCTGGGCGCTGACGAACGGCGAGGTGGATGAGGCGTTCGCGAAGGCGGATGTCGTCGTCAAGGAGCGCTACACGCAGCCGCGGCTCATCCCGAACGCGATGGAGCCGCGCGCGGTCGTCGCGCAGTCCGTCCCCTCGACGGGCGACTTCACCGTGTGGTCCACGACGCAGATTCCCCACGTCGCGAAGGTGCTGTTCGCGCTCACCCTCGGAATCCCCGAGTCGCAGATCCGCGTCATCGCGCCCTCCGACGTGGGCGGCGGCTTCGGCTCGAAGCTGAACGTGTACGCGGAGGAGGCGCTCTGCATCGCCCTCGCGCGCCGCCTGGGGAAGCCGGTCAAGTGGGTTGCCGGCCGCAGCGAGGGATACCTCGCCACGATTCACGGCCGGGACCAGGTCCAGGAGATCGAGATCGCGGCGACCTCCGACGGCGACATCCTCGGATACCGCGTCCACATCCTCGCGGCCATGGGCGCCTACCTGCAGCTCGTGGCGCCGGGAGTGCCGCTTCTGGGCGCCTTCCTCTACTGCGGCTGCTACGGCGGTGAGGCGTACCACTTCGAGTGCACGGGCGTGTTCACGAACACGACCCCGACGGACGCCTACCGGGGCGCGGGCCGGCCCGAGGCCACCTACGCCATCGAGCGGGCGATCGACTCGCTCGCGCGGGAAGTCGGCGTGGACCCGGCGGAGATCCGGCGGCGGAACTTCCTCCCCGCCGGCGACATGGTCCAGAGCCCGGGCGGGCTCGCCTTCGACTCGGCCGACTACGAGCCCGCGCTCGACCGGGCGCTGGAACTGCTCGACTACGACGGTTTCCGGAGCGACCAGGCGGAGCGCAGGGAGGGAGGGGGCGGCAAGCAGATCGGGGTCGGGTTCTCGTCCTACGTGGAGATCTGCGGGCTCGCGCCCTCGCAGGTGCTGGCGTCGTTGAAGTACGGCGCCGGCGGCTGGGACGCGGCGACGGTACGCATGCTGCCGACCGGAAAGGCGGAGGTCGTGACGGGCAGTTCGCCGCACGGCCAGGGACACGTGACCTCCTGGTCCCAGATCGCGGCGGACGCGCTCGGGATTCCGTACGAGGACGTCACGGTCCTCCACGGGGACACGCACGTGGCGCCGCACGGGATGAACACCTACGGCAGCCGCAGCCTCGCGGTGGCCGGGGTCGCCGTGCACAACGCGTGCGACCGGGTGGTGGACAAGGCGAGGGGACTCGCGGCGCACCTGCTCGAGGTGGCGCCGGAGGACCTCGAGTACGAGGCGGGGACCTTCTCGGTGAAAGGGGTCCCGGACCGCACGAAGTCGATGCCGGAACTCGCCTTCGCGGCGTGGACGGCCCACAGCCTGCCGGAGGACTCCGAGCCCGGGCTTGAGGCGAGCTGCGTGTACGATCCGCCGAACTTCACCTTCCCCTTCGGGACGCACGTGGCCGTCGTCGAGGTGGATACGGAGACGGGCGCCGTGGATCTCGTCCGCTACATCGCGGTGGACGACTGCGGGCCGGTGATCAACCCCGTCATCGTGGACGGCCAGGTGCACGGCGGCGTGGCGCAGGGGATCGCGGCCGCGCTGTACGAGGAAGCGACGTACGCAGAGGACGGGACGCTCGAGACCTCGTCGATGGTCAACTATCTCGTGCCCTCCGCGGCGGAGTTCCCGTCCTTCGAGACGGATCGGACGGTGACGCCGAGCACGTCGAATCCCATGGGAGTGAAGGGGATCGGCGAAGCGGGGACGATCGGGTCCGCGCCGGCGGTGATCAACGCGATCGTGGATGCGCTCTCGCATCTCGGCGTGACGGACGTCCCGATGCCGGCGAGTCCGGAACGGGTGTGGCGAGCGATTCAGGCGGCCCAGGGAGGTGAGGCATGATTCCCGCGTCTTTCGATTACGAGCGCGCGTCGTCTCTCGATGAGGCGCTGAGCCTGCTCGCGGCGGGCGGCGAGGACGCGCGGCCGCTGGCCGGCGGACATTCGCTCCTTCCGCTCATGCGGCTGCGCCTTGCGCGGCCCTCCCTGCTCGTCGATATCGGCGGTCTCGACGAACTGCGCGGCGTACACGACGACGGCGACTCGGTCGTCATCGGGGCCCTGACGACGCATCACGAAGTGGCCGGCGCGTCCGAACTCACGGGCGGGAGCGGCCTTCTGGCGAAGGTGGCGGAGGGGATCGGCGATCCGCAGGTGCGGCATCGCGGCACGCTCGGGGGTTCCGTAGCACACGCGGACCCGGCCTCGGATCTGCCGGCGGCGCTCCTGGCGCTCGATGCCGAGGTCACACTCGCGGGCCGCGATGGCACGCGCTCGGTGGCGGCGGCGGACTTCTTCGTCGGCCCGTTCATGTCGGCCGCGGCCGATGGAGAGATCGTGACCGGCGTCCGGGTGCCGAAGCGGGAAGGGTGGGGCAGTGCCTATCAGAAGTTCCAGCGCCGCGCGCAGGACTGGGCGATCGTCGGCGTGGCCGCGGTCGTGAACTGGACCGAGTCCGGCATCGCCGGCGCCGCGATCGGGCTCACGAACATGGGCGGCACGCCGCTGCGCGCGCCCGGGGTCGAAGCGGCCCTCACCGGCGCGTCCGAGAAGGCGCAGATCCTCGCGGCGGCGTCGAAGGTGTCGGAACTCGAGACGCCGCCGGCGGATGAGAACGCGAGTTCGGAGTACCGCGTCCACCTCGCGCAGGTGCTGATCGCACGCGCCGTGGCCGAGGCCGCCGGCTGCCCGGGGATGCAGCGAGGCTAGAGGCCGCCGGCCAACCGGCTTCCGGCTAGTCGCGACCTCCTGTCGGCCCGGCGGGGCGGGGCGCCACGGCGGCGCCCTCCCAGTCGGGGTCGGCCGCCCCGATCCAGGTGCGGGTGGCGGCGTCGTACTGAAGGCCGTGGATGCGCCCGAACGCTCCCTGCCGCGGCGTGGGCGTGATCTCGAATCCCATCTCCCGGAATTCTTCGACCGAAGCCCCGGACCAGCCGTCCTCGGGGCCCGACTCCACGGAGAAGCCCGCGAGCCCGTCGGGCCCCATGTCGGGATGCACGCGAGGGGCGGCGAGCGCGGCGGGTAGCGCCAGTCCGTCATCGATGACCCGGGTCACGGCCTGGACGACCGCCGAGATGATCCGGATGCCGCCTGCGGCGCCCAGGACGAGGAACGGTTCGCCGTCGTCGAGGACCATGAAGGGCGTGATGCCGGACCGCGCCCGCTCTCCCGGCTCGCTGATTCCCAGGTAACCGCCCAGCGTCACGGCGTAGAGGAACCCGAGTCCGGGAGTGGCGACCTTCGCTCCCATGCCGGGGCCGATGGTCTGCGTGAGCGCGATGGCCATGCCGTTCCCGTCGGCGGCGGAGAGATGCGTCGTGTGGCCGTCCTCCGGCGGCAGTCCCGGCACCGGAGCGCCGACCGCCAACCATGGACCTTCGGCCCGTGACGCGGCCCCCGACGCGGCCCAGGACTCCGTGCCGGATTCGATGGCGGCCTCCACGGGCACCCGGACCTGCTCCGCGAGCTGGCGGGCGAACGCCTTCGACGTCACGCGCGCGGCGGAGGAGTCCGAACTCGGCCGGCGGTATTCGGTCATGGCGACAGCGAGGGACTGGGCGACGACGGACGCCCACGCCTCGTCGCTCATGCTGCCGGGATCGAAGACTTCGGCGACCTGGAGGGCGAGGATCGCGATCGCGCCGGAGGCCGGGATGTCGGAACCGACGATCTCGAACCCCCGGTAGGATCCGCGCACGATGCGCGAGTCCTCCGCTTCGTAGGCCGCCAGCGCTTCGCGGGTCAGGAAGCCGCCGTTCGCCGCCATGTCGTCGGCGATGCGGCCGGCAATCTCTCCCCGGTAGAAGGCGTCGCCGCCGCCGAGGGAAATCGTCCTCAGCGTCTCGGCCATGTCGGACTGCACGAGCCGGTCGCCGGGGCGGTAGGGCGACCCGTCGGCCTTCAGGTAGTAGCGCCGGGCGCCTTCGGATTCCGCCACCTGGTCGCGCGATCCCGCCTGGCGGCGCGCCTCTCCCGGAAGCAGCCGGAACCCGTGCGCCGCGTAATCGATCGCCGGGGCCATGATCGTGGTCAGCGGGAGGGACCCGTATTCCTCGTGCAGGCGCATGAGGCCCGCGACCGACCCTGGTACGCCGACGGTCGGATAGCCATAGGCGGCGCGGGGTGCCGTGGCCGGATCGTAACCGAGCGGGACCGACGTGGTCCCGTCGATGCCCGTGACCCCGCCGTCGGGCGTCCGGATCAGGATCTGGTTGCGCCCCCCGATGCTGTTCATGCTCGGCTCCACGACGGAGATCGCGAACGCGGCGGCGACGGCCGCATCGGCGGCGTTTCCCCCGAGTTCCAGCATCCGCGCGCCCGCGGCCGCGGCCAGCGGCTGCGCCGCGACGACGACCCCGTCCGCCGAGCGCGCGACCTGAGGCGCACTCTGCGCGTCCAGCCGCAGCGGCACCGCCGCGAACGCGAGTATCGCGATAACGGTCGTGCCGTACATCCGGATGCCTGGCTTCATGGATCCTCCGTCGGTGTTGCGGTCCCCGGCAGCCCGTGGCCCAGGCCCTGCCGAATTGGGGCGGCGATGCACCTCGCGCGATGTATCTCGCCGGCGGGAAACTTGCGTGCGGTACGAGCCGTGACTAGGGTCCGGGTCCTCTTGACAAGACTGTTAAACGATTTGGACAACGCGAGGACCGCGATGGTGCCGCAAGCACCGGCCGCCACACGACCGCCGGACACCGAACAACGACCGCCGGATACCGAGCAGAGGATCTTCGACGCCGCGCTCACGGTGTTCGCCCGCAAGGGACGGGACGGCGCCCGATTGCAGGAGATCGCGGATCACGCCGGGATCAATCGCGCGCTGCTGCACTACTATTTTCGCACCAAGGAGCAGCTCTACGAGGCCGTGTTCGAGCACGGGTGCCGGCAGTTCATGACCGGGCTCAGCCAGTCGCTGCGGGCGGAGGAGGGGGTCGAGGACAGCCTGCGCGCGTTCGTGTACGGTTACATCGACTACATCTACGAGCACCAGGACATGGCCCGCCTGATGCTGAACGAATGCCTGTGCGGCGGCGGCATCCTGGAGCGGCACTTCGCCGCCGCGATCGAGGCGCGCGACGAGGTGCCGGGGCTCCTGCTCGAGGACCGGTTGCGCGCGGCCCTCGGTGCCGGCGAGATCCGCGATGTCGACCTCCGGCACACGCTGCTCACGATCGTGTCGGCCTGCCTGTTTCCGTTCGTCGCCCTCCCGACAGTGCGCCTCTTCCACTCCAGGGCCGTGGAGGACTTCGATCGCTTCCTGCAGGAACGGAAGGCGCACATCGTCGATCTCCTGCTGGCGGGTCTGCGACCGACCGAAGGCGTCCGGGGGGAGGCACACGCGTGAGCGCCGCGACGACGGTCTCCGGGGTCGGGGCGCGCGGTTTCCTGCGAACGGGCGGGTTTCTCCTGCTCGCGGCGGTGGGCGCGTGTTCGTTCGCGCCGGGCCCCCGGCTCCCGGCCACGGTCGCCGAACTGCCCGCGGCGTACGATGCGGAAGCTCCCGCGGCCGAGGAGGCGCCTGAAGCCCGCGACTGGTGGCGTGCGTTCGACGACGCGACGCTGGACCGCCTGATCGAGACCGCGCTCGTCGCCAACCTCGACCTGCACGAGGCCGTCGCGCGGCTTGAGGAATTGCGGCACCGGTACCGGATCGCGCGCGCGCCGCTCTTCCCGGCGCTGACGCTCGACGCGAACGGCAACCGGTCCAGCACCCCCGCCAACACGGGCCTCGGGTCGCAGTTCGGGGGCGACGATGGCGGCGAGAGCCCGATCCCGGGGTTCAGCTTCGATTTCCCCGACCGGTTCGAGTTCACGACGTACTCGGCCTCGCTGGGCTTCGCCTACGAACTGGATTTCTGGGGCCGGCTGCGCAACGAATCCGGGGCGGCGGTCCGCGACTTCCTGGCTTCCCGGGCGGACGCGGAGACCGTACGGCTCACGGTGATCGCGTCCACCATCTCGACGTATCTCGAGGTCGTCTCGGCGCGAGGGCAGCTCGCGGTCGCCGAGGACAACGTCGACCTGCTGCGGGAGCGCGCCGAACTCACCCGGGAGCGGTATCAGGCGGGCGTCACGAACACCTTCGAACTCTACGCGATCCGGCAGCAGTACCGGACCGCCGAGTCGAACCTGCCGGGGCTGCGCACGGCCGTGGACGACGCCGAGGGGCGCCTGGCCCTCCTCGTCGGACGGTACGCGGGGATGATCGAAGATCTTCTGCCGCCGACACTCGAGCCGGCGGTCGATACGACCCCGATTCCCGGCGGGCTGCCGGTGTCGCTGCTTGAGGACCGGCCCGACGTCATGGCCGCGTTCGAGCGCGTCGAGGCGGCGCGCCGCAGGGTGGGGGCGCGCCGGGCCGAACTGCTCCCGACGATCTCCCTGAACGGGGCCGCCGGCCGCCAGGCGGGCGAACTCGGAGATCTGCGGTTCGTCGACCAGTGGTTCACGAACCTGATCGGCGGCCTCGTCGCGCCGATCTTCCAGGGCGGCCGTCTGCGCGCCAACGTCGGGGCGGCCTGGGCGCAGTACGACCAGGCGCTGATCGCCTACGCGCGCACGGTGCTGGGAGCCTACCGGGAGGTGCGGACGAGCCTGCGTCAGTTCGAGAACGAGCGGGAGCGGTACGCGCAGGTCATGGAACAGGTCGCCGACGCCCGCGCCTCGCTGGAGAACCAGTTGGAGCGCTACCAGAGCGGAGTGGGGGATTATGTCGAGTACCTCGACGCGCGGGTCAATCTGAACGGCGCCGAAACCACCCGGGTGCTCGCCGAACGCGGCATCGGGGAGGCGCGGCTCGCCGTGCACCGCGCCCTGGGCGGCGCGTGGGTGGCGGAGGATGTCGAGGATGTAGAGGACGTCGAGATTAATGAAGACACGGGGGACGCGGCGTCGCTCCCTGATCGGAGATAGGGCGGAATGATGGAAGACGGATCGCGGCACACGCCGCACACGCCGCACGAGGCCGGGGACACGAGGGCGCCCGTCGCCCTGCCCGCGTTCACGAAGCGGTTGGTACAGGGGGCGATCGTTATCGGCGTGGGCGTGTTCGGCTTCGCGCTGCTGTTCGGCATGCGCGCCGCACCGGCGGAGGTGGAGCCTCCGCGCGTGATCCCCACGGTCAGCACGGTGCCCGCCCGCGTGACGCAGGGCGCGATCAAGGTGCGGGGCGGCGGCACGGTCCGTCCCAGCGCGGAAGTTACGATCGCGTCGCAGGTCGGCGGGCGCGTGATCTGGACCTCGGCCGCCCTGGTGAGCGGCGGGCGCTTCGTCGCGGACGAGCCGCTCCTGCGGGTAGACCCGGCGGACTACGAGAACGCCGTCGAGGCCGCGGAGGCGGACCTCGCCCAGCGCGAGGTGGCGTTGCTGGAAGCCGAGGAGAACGCGCGCCTCGCGCTCGACGAATGGAGGCGGCTCGCCGCCCGCGAGAACCTCGACCCGACGCCGCCGAACGCGCTCGTCACGCGGCAGCCGCAACTCGATGCGGCGGCGGCGGCCCTCAGGAGCGCCAGGGCCAGGCTGGAGGACGCGCGCCTGGCGCTTGAACGGACCTGGATTCGAGCCCCGTTCAACGGGATCGTGCGCGAGGAGACGGTCGATCCAGGGCAGTTCGTCGCGGCCGGCCAGGCCGTCGGCCGCCTGTACGCGACGGACGCCGTGGAAATCGTCGTGCCCCTGAGCGACAACGAGGCGGCGCTGATCGAGCGTCTGTGGAGTGCGCGCGCCGGCGATGCCGCGACCCGCATCCCGGTGGACATCGTGTCCGAGTACGGCGGGGTCGAGTACGCGTGGTCGGGATACGTGGACCGGGCGGAGGCCGCGCTCGACGAGCAGACGCGAACGGTCGACGTGGTCGTCACCGTCCCCGAGCCGTTCACCCCCCCGGAGGACGATCCCCGGCGACCGCCTCTCCTGCTCGGCAGCTACGCCACGGTGGACATCGAAGGCACGAGCTTCGAGGAATACGCCGTCGTCCCGGCCGCCGCCGTCCGCGACGGCGATGTCCTCTGGACGGTGGCGGACGACACCCTGCTCGTGATGACGCCGGTCGAGCCGATCCAGGAAGTGGACGATCAAGCCGTCGTGCTCGGACCGATCCCGGACGGCACCCCGGTCATCGTTTCGATGCTCCTCTTCGTCACAGAGGGCATGACGGTGCGGCCGGTTCAGTTGCTGGAGAGCGCGGAGCCGTGGGAGCGGGGCGCTGGCGGCGACGAGCGGGAAGGAGACGGCTCATGAGGCGGGCGATCGGGTGGATGGCCAAGCACGGAGTCGCCGCGAACCTGCTGATGGTGCTGATCATCCTGGCGGGATTCGTGAGCCTCATCGGTCTGCCCCAGGAGACGTTCCCGGAGATCTCCCTCGACACGATCCAGGTACAGGTCCAGTACCCCGGAGCTTCGCCCGACGAAGTCGAGCAGGCGATCGTGCGGCGGGTCGAGGAGCGGATCACGGGCATCCAGGGCGTCGACCGCGTGACGGGCGCCGCTTCGGAGGGTGTCGGCATCGTGCTCGCCGAACTGTCGCTGGGCACGGACGAGTCGAAGACGCTGGACGAGATCAAGTCCGCCATCGACCGGATCACGAGCTTCCCGGTCGATGCGGAGGAGCCGGAGGTGGTCGCGCTGACCGCGGAAGGCCGCGTCATGGAGGTCGCGATCTTCGGCGACGTCCCCGAGCGGACCCTCAAGGAGATTGCGAACCGGGTCAAGGATGACCTCACCTCGCTGCCGACGATCTCCCTCGTCCGCGTATCCGGCGTCCGGCAGTACGAGATCTCGATCGAAGTGTCGAAGGCGGCCCTGCGCGCGCACGGCCTGACGCTCGACGAGGTGGCCGCGGCGGTGCGGCGGGGCAGCCTCGATCTTCCCGGCGGCAGCGTCGAGACCGACCGCGAGGAGATCCTCGTTCACATCCGCGGCCAGAACTATACCCGGGCGGATTTCGCGGACATCGTCGTGCGGGCGAACGTCGACGGGTCGATGCTCCGCCTCTCCGACGTCGCGGACATCCGGGACGGTTTCGAGGACGTCGACCTCATCAACGCCTACAACGGGCAACCGACGGCCTTCGTCCAGGTCATGCGGACGGGAGACGAGCGCGTCCTGGAGATCTCGGACGAAGTCGAGCGCTACCTGGAAGAGGAGTTGGCCCTCGCGCTCCCGCGAGGCGTCGACTACAGCATCTGGCGCAGTGAAGCCTCATACCTGCAGAGCCGCATCGACCTCCTCATCAAGAACGGCCGGCTGGGTCTGATCCTGGTTCTCATCGCCCTTGCCCTCTTCCTCGACCTGCGCCTGGCGTTCTGGACCGCGGTCGGGATCTTCCTCTCCTTCGCGGGCGTGTTCGCGGTGATGGCGTGGGCCGGCATCTCCATCAACATGATGGCGCTGTTCGGCTTCATCCTCGCGATCGGGATCGTGGTGGACGACGCGATCGTGGTGGGGGAGAACATCTTCGCCGAACGGGAGAAAGGAACGGCCGCCCTGCGGGCGGCAATCAAGGGCACGAGACGCGTCTCCGTGCCCGTGATCTTCGCCGTGCTCACGACCGTCGCGGCGTTCACCCCGCTCCTCTTCGTGCCCGGCAGCCTTGGGAAGTTCCTCTACGTGATCCCCGCGATCGTGATCTCCGTGCTGCTGCTTTCGCTCGTCGAGGTCCTGTTCATCCTCCCGTATCACCTTTCGCACCTCCCGGCCCCGGGCGCGAGCCGCGGGAAGGGAGGCTGGCTGGGGCCCGTCTACCGCCTGCAGGCGCTCGTCCAGACAAGCCTGCAGCGCTTCATCGACGGGCCGCTGGAGCGCTCCGTGCGCTTCGCCGTGCGGCGGCCGGGCCTGACCGTGCTCGGGGCCGTCTCCTCCCTGATGATCGTGGGGGGGCTGGTGGCGGGACGGCATCTCCGGTTCAGCCTTCTGCCCATGATCGAGGGCGAGGAAGTCGTCGCCTACATCGAGATGGCCGAGGGCACGACGAGCGAGCGCACCGCGGAAGTCGCCAGCTACGTGGAGGGGCACGGATACGCGGCGATCGCGGAACTGGAAGCGCAGTTGCCGGATGACGAGCCGCCCCTGCTGGAAGCGGTCTTCACGAGCATCGGGCAGCGCCCTTCCCAGGCCGGAGGCCCCGGCATGAGCGCCGAAGCGAGCTTCGTCCGCTCGAACATCGCAGAGGTGAGCCTGCGGCTGACCGATCCGGAGATCCGGGACCTGTCGGCCATCGAGGTGGAGCGGGCCTGGCGGGAGCGCGTCGGGCCGGTCGCGGGCGCGCGGGAACTCACGTTCAGTTCCATCCTCATCGATCTGGGATCGCCGGTGCAGGTGGAACTTTCCCATCCGGACACGGCGGTGCTGAACGCGGCGGTGCCGGCGTTCACGGACCGCCTGGTGCGCATCGCGGGCGTGACGGAGGTGCGTGACGACCGGGGCCAGGGCAAGCGCGAGCTGGAGCTGGAACTCAGGCCCGCCGCCCGCACCCTCGGGATCACGCTCGACGACCTGGCGCGCCAGGTGCGCGGGGCGTTCTTCGGGAACGAGGTCTACCGCCTGCAGCGGGGCCGCGACGAGGTGCGTGTCTACGTGCGGCTCCCGGAATCGGAGCGGAACACGCTCGCCGACCTGCAGGACTACCGGATCCGCACGCCGACGGGCGGCGAGGCGCCGCTGTCGGAGGTCGCGGATGTGTCCTTCGGCATCGCCTCATCGACGATCAACCGGATCGATGGACGCCGCATCGTGACGGTGACGGCGGATGTGGACGCGGCCGTGATCACGGGACAGGAGGTCAACACGGAGATCACTTCCGCGATCCTGCCGGAACTGCAGGCCCGGTACCCGGGTCTTCGCTACGGGTTCGGCGGCGAGCAGCGCCAGCAGACGCTGGCGTTCGAGGGGATCGCCCGCGGTTTCCTGCTCGCCCTGCTCGCGATCTACGCGCTCCTCGCCATCCCCTTCCGCTCGTACCTGCAGCCGCTCGTCGTCATGGCCTCGATTCCGCTGGGGCTCGTCGGCGCCGCGATCGGGCACCTGATCATGGGCCTGGATCTCGGCATGCTCTCCATGTTCGGGCTCGTGGGCCTGTCGGGCGTGGTCGTGAACGACTCGCTCGTCCTCATCGATTTCATCAACGAACGGCACCGCTCGGGGCTTCCCATGTCCGAGGCCATCGTGCAGGGGGCGAAGGTCCGCTTCCGGCCCATCATGCTGACCTCCGTGACCACCTTCCTGGGGGTCTCGCCGATCATCCTGGAGCGCAGCACGCAGGCGCAGTTCCTCTCGCCCATGGCGGTGAGCCTCGGGTTCGGGATTCTGTTCGCGACCTTCATCATCATGCTCGCCGTGCCGGCTCTGGCGATGATGAACTACACGTTCACGGTGCGGGCGAAGCGGGCCTTCGTTCGCTGGCGGCGGAAGCCGAAACTGGGTCTGGCTGCGGGAGGGATCGAGCGCTGAACGATCTCTCGGGCGCCTGGCTGGCGTCGCTGGAGTCCGAAGCCATCGAAATCCTCCGGGAGGGGCTCGCGGCGGCGTCGCGGTCCGTGATGCTGTATTCGATCGGGAAGGACTCGTCGGTGCTCCTGCACCTCGCCCGGAAGGCCTTCTGGCCGGCCGCGCCGCCGTTCCCCCTGCTGCACATCGACACGACATGGAAGTTCCGTGAGATGATTGAGTTCCGGGACCGGACGGCGGCGGAAGCGGGCGTGGAACTCCGGGTTCACACCAACGAGGACGGGCTGCGTGAGGGCGTCAATCCGTTCGATCACGGATCGGAACGCTACACCGATGTCATGAAGACGGACGCGCTACGGCAGGCGCTCGACGAGGGCGGGTACGACATCATCTTCGTCGGCGCCCGGCGGGACGAGGAGAAGTCGCGCGCCAAGGAACGCGTGTTCTCGCTCCGCGACGCGGCCCACCAATGGGACCCGAAGGCGCAGCGTCCGGAGCCGTGGAACCTGTACAACACCCGTCTGGCTCCCGGCGAATCCCTGCGGGTGTCGCCGCTCTCGAACTGGACCGAGGCGGACGTCTGGCGGTACATCCGCGCGGAGGAGATCCCGATCGTACCGCTCTACTACGCCGCCGAACGTCCCGTCGTCGAGCGGGATGGACGGTGGATCATGGTCGACGACGACCGGATGCCGCTGCTCCCGGGCGAGGAGTCGCAGCAACGGCGCGTCCGCTTCCGGACGCTGGGCTGCTACCCGCTGACGGCCGCGGTCGAGAGTGACGCGGATACGCTCGACGCGGTCATCGCCGAGACGCTCGGCACGGATCGCTCCGAACGCGAGGGGCGTCTCATCGACCACGACCGCGACGGTTCGATGGAACTCAAGAAGAAGCAGGGCTATTTCTGATGCCGCCGCCGATGCCGCCGCCGGTGCCGGCGACCCTTCGCTTCGTGCTCTGCGGCAGCGTCGACGACGGCAAGAGCACCCTCATCGGCCGACTGCTGTACGACTGCCGGCAGGTCTTTTCGGACGAACTGAGGCGCCTCGAACGGGATTCGGTCCGCTACGGCACGCAGGGGACGGAAACCGATCTCGCCCTGCTCGTCGACGGACTGCGGGACGAGCGCGAACAGGGCATCACGATCGATGTCGCGTACCGGAGCTTCGAGACGCCGAGCCGCCGGTTCATCGTGGCCGACGCGCCCGGCCACGAGCAGTACACGCGCAACATGGCGACGGGCGCCTCGACCGCGGACCTGGCCGTCGTCCTGGTGGATGCCCGCAAGGGCGTGCTGCCCCAAACGGCGCGGCACACGCGGATCGTGGCCATGTTCGGCGTCCGCCGCGTCGTTCTCGCCGTGAACAAGATGGATCTCGTCGAATGGGACCGGGGCATCTTCGAGTCGATCCGGACCTCCTACCGCGCGATCGCCGACGAGATCGGTCTCGCTGCGGTCGAGGCGATTCCGGTTTCGGCGCTGACCGGGGCCAACCTCACTCGAAACGGCGCGTCGGCGCCCTGGTATGCGGGTCCGACGCTGCTCGCCCATCTCGAGACCGTGGACGTCGAGGAATCCCCCGCCGGCCGGCCCTTCCGGATGCCGGTCCAGTATGTGAATCGGCCGCATGCCGACTTTCGCGGATACTGCGGACGGGTGGCCGGCGGCACGGTGGCGGTCGGCGATGCCGTCGGCATCTCGCCCGCCGGAACCGAGAGCCGCGTGGCGTCGATCCTCGTGGGGAACCGAACCCGCGACCGCGCCGGCCGCGGCGACGCCGTGACGTTGACGCTGGCTCCCGACGTCGATGTCACGCGGGGCGACGTCGTCGTGGACGCCGACGAACCCGTCCAGGTGGCGGACCAGTTCCAGGCGCGCCTCGTCTGGATGCACGACGAACCGCTCGCCGTGGGCCGCCCGTACGTGATGAAGCTCCACTCACGGGAAGTCGGCGCCGCCGTCACCCGGATCAGGCACCGGCTGGACGTATCCAACGGCAACGAGTTGGCCGCCTCCGTCCTGAAACTAAATGACCTCGGCACCGTGAACCTCGCGACCAACCGTCCCGTCCCCTTCGCGCCCTTCGACGAGTCACGCGCGCTGGGCGGCTTCATCCTGATCGACCGGGCCACGAACGCGACCGCCGCGGCCGGCACGATCCTCTTCCCGCTCATGCGGGCGGCGAATGTGAAATGGCAGCAGCTGGACGTGTCGAAGGAGGTCCGCTCGCGACTCAAGCTCCAGCGCGCGCAGTGCGTGTGGCTGACCGGGATGTCCGCTTCGGGCAAGTCGACCATCGCCAACCTGCTCGACCGCCGCCTGACCATCGAGGGGCGGCATACGTATCTTCTGGACGGCGACAACGTGCGCCACGGCCTGTGCCGCGATCTGGGTTTCACCGAAGCGGACCGGGTGGAGAACATCCGGCGGGTAGCGGAGGTCGCCCGCCTCATGGTCGACGCGGGCCTGATCGTGATCGTTGCCTTCATCAGCCCCTTCCGGTCGGAACGCGACTATGCCCGCGGCCTGTTCGAGCCCGGCGAATTCATGGAAGTTCATGTGGACGCATCGCTTGAGGCGTGTGCGGAACGCGACCCGAAGGGCCTCTACGCCAAGGCGCTCAGGGGCGAGATCCGGAACTTCACGGGAGTCGACAGTCCCTACGAACGGCCCGAACGCCCCGACCTCCGCCTGGACACGGAGACGCTCTCCCCGGAAGAATGCGTGGAGCTGCTGACGGACAAGCTCTCCCGACTCCCGTAACGGAGGATCGCTGATGGCGAACGGACCCCTCTCGGACGTCGCGAAGCTGCGGTTCGCGGCCGACGAACGCCCGCCGCGCGCGATGAGCCTCGTGATCGGCGCGCAGACGGCAATCCTCGTCTGCCTGCCCCTGGTGGTGGTCACGACGATCGTCGCGCGCGTCGCGGACCAGAGCCCCGACTACCTGCGCTGGGCGATCTTCGCGAGCATGGTGATCGGCGGCCTGCTCACGATCGTCCAGTCCAGGCGTGTCGCCGGCATCGGCGGAGGAACGCTGACCGTCATGGGCGCCTCGGGGGCTTCGATCGGGGTCGGCGCGCTCGCGCTCGTCGCGGGTGGCCCGGCGCTGCTGGGGGTGCTCGTGCTCGTCGCGGGGTTGTGCCAACTCGTCCTGGCGTCCCGCCTGGCGCTGCTCCGGCGCATCATCACGCCGGTCGTGTCGGGCACGCTGACGGCGCTCGTGGCGGTGACGATCATGCCGCTGGCGTTCGCCATGCTCACGCGGGTGCCGGAGAACGCGCCGCCGGCCGCGGCCCCCACCGTCGCGGCGGTCACCATGCTGTGCGTCGTCGGCCTTCTGCTCCGGGGGAAACGGTGGGTGCGGGCCTGGAACGCCGTCATCGGGATCGCCGCCGGCTGCGTGACCGCCGCCATCTTCGGGATTCTCGACTTCGGACGCGTGGCGGAGGCCCGCTGGATCGGGATCCCCACTCCCCCGGCCTTCGGTCTCGATCTGAGCTTCGACGCGAGTTTCTGGCTGCTCCTGCCCGGGTTTCTCTTCGTGTCCTTCGTGATCACGATCCGGCAGGTCAGCGACAACGTCCGCATGCAGCACCTCTCCCGGCGCGAGCCGCGGGCGGTCGATTTCCGCCGGGTCCAGGGGTCCGTCGCCGCCTGCGGCGCGGGCACGCTCCTGTCGGGTTTCGCCGGCGTGCTGCCGCCGTGGCCGTACGTCGCCGGGATCGCTCTCGCGAGCGGCATCGGCGTCGCCGCCCGGAGAGTCGGCGTCGTCATCGGGGCCGGCTTCATCGCCCTCGCCTTCGTGCCGAAGATCACCGCCGTCATCCTGTCGATCCCGGCGCCGGTGCTCGGCGCCTACATTATGGTCGTCTTCGGTCTCATCTTCGTACAGGGCATGCGGATCCTCTTTCAGGAGGGGATCGACCGGCAGTATTCGCTGATCGCGGGCCTGGCGTTCTGGATCGGGGCCGGAGTCCAGTTCCAGGCGATCTTCCCCGCCTACCTCGCCACGCCAATGGGCCGCATGCTGGCGAACGGTCTCACCGTGGGCGGGCTGTCCATCCTGCTGCTGAACCTGTTCCTCGACGTGACCGGACCCCGCCGCCACAGGATCGAGATGGCGCTGCGCCCGGAGAACCTCCCGGAACTCGACCGGTTCCTCCAGGACTTCGCGGCTCGGCACAAGTGGAGTGGCAAGGCCACGGACCGCCTGCGGGCGGCGGCCGAAGAGGCGCTCCTGAGCCTCCTGCCCCAGGAGACGGAGGAACAGGCCCCCGCCCCCGGGGAGCGACGACTGCGCGTCGTGGCCCGGAACCTCCGCTTCGGCGCCGGGCTGGAGTTCACCGCCTGACCGTGCACGTGGACCGCGCCTGGTCCGCGCGGCGGCGTGACGTGAGTGAGGTTGACTAAGTTCGCCCGCGACCATTCATTCTGTGGCAGGAGCAATCCCCGGCAACCCATTCCACGAGGATGAGACAGATGAGCGACCCACGACCGGCCCCGGCCATGAGGAACGCGGTCGATTTCGGCATCGTCGGAGACAACATCCTGGACATCGCCGACTTCGCAATCGAGAAGTACGAGTTCACGAGCGGCACGACGCTGTCGGACGAGGCGCGGGAGGAGGTCGTGGAACAGGTCCGCGACGCGCTGTGGGAGATGGTGAAGGCGTTCCGGAACCGGCGGAAGGAGTGGCGCAAGAAGCTGTTCGACGCCGCCGACGAGGTCGTGCGGAAGTCCGCCGAAGGCTCCTGATTCGGCGGCGAAATCCGGTTCCGGAGCCCGCGTAACGGCCCGTCACAGGCCCCCAGGCGGGCCGGGTCGTTCCCGGCATTTTTTGCACCCGGCGGTCGGCGGATGAAATCCATGCACAAGGCAGGCTTGGCCGGGCGCTGCCCGAAGCCGTTGCGGCCGTAGAATGACCGCCGTGTCGCGCGAGTCCCCCGTCGCGATCGTGGGGTACAGCTATCGCATGCCGGGCGGGATCCAGACGGATTCCGACTTCTGGCGGTTGCTCCGTGAACGCGAGATCGTCCAGGAGCCTGTTACCGAGAGGTACGGCAGAGGCTATCGGCCGGTTGGTCGTTTCTCCGGTCCGGGGCGGTTTGCGAGTCCCCATGAAGGTCTCATCCGTGAGGACGGCGAGAAGCTGATCGATCCCAAGCTCTTCGGCCTGTCGCAGGACGAAGTGCTTTCCATGGATCCCCAGGTCCGCATGTTGCTGAATTGCTCATGGGAGACCTTCGAGCGCGTCGGGTGGGACTTTCACTCACTGCGCAACAGTTCGACCGGCGTCTTCATCGGGGCGCAGGTTCCGGCCGTGGCCAGTTGGCGCCCCATGCACGGCGCGGGTCCGTTCGATGTCACGACGATCAGCCTCGCCATGCTGGCCAACCGGGTGTCGTACCACTTCAACCTCATGGGGCCGTCGATTACGTACTGCACGGCCTGCTCGGCGAGCCTGACCGCCCTCCATTCGGCCATGACCGCGCTCCGCTGCGGCGATTGCGAACAGGCCGTCGTGGGGTCGGTGAACTACCTCGGCACTTCGCGGCTCAGCGCGTCATTCAATGCCCTGGGCGTGATCAGTCCCGATGGCAAGTGCCATTCCTTCGACGCCGACGCCAACGGCTACATCCGTTCGGAGGGGGCGTTCACCTTCGCGCTCAAGCCATTGGCGGCGGCCGAGAGCGACGGGGATCACATACACGCAGTAATCGAGGGGACCGCCGTCAACGCGGCCGGTGCGGCTGACGGGAGTTCCGGGCTCGCGCAGGGCCGCTACATCACCGCCCCCACCCGCCACGCGCAGGTGGACCTGATGCGGACGGCCTGCGCGCGCGCCGGGCGCGCGCCGGAGGAGTTCGACTACGTCGAGGCGCACGCGACGGGCACGGTGGTCGGAGATCGCATCGAGGGCAACGCGATCATGGAAGCCTTCGGGGCGGCCGACCGCGACGTGCCGCTGCGGGTCTCCAGCGTGAAGAGCAATCTGGGGCACATGGAGGCGGCGGCATTTCACTGTGCGCTGCTGAAGGTCATTCTGATGATGCAGCGGCGCACCTTCGCGCCGACTTCGACGAACTTCGTCGTCCCGAATCCGGAGATCGACTTCGCTGGCGGCCGGATGCAGGTGCAGACGGAATGCGAACCGTTCCCGGAACGGCCGGTGCTCGTCGGGATCAATTCCTTCGGCTTCGGCGGCGCCAACGGCCATTGCGTGGTCCGGGAGTACCGGCCTTCGCAGCCGCGTGTCTGGTCGTCGCATCCCGCCTCGCGCGGCGGGTTCATGATCCCGCTTTCGGCGCGCACCGCCGGCGCGTTGGCGAGCGGTGCCCGGCGGCTGCGGAAACAACTGGCCGAGAACGGCACCGACCTCTATACGGTGGCGGGCAATCTAAGCCGCCGTCGCACGCACTTCGCCGCCCGAACCGCCTTTGCGGTGCGAAATCGGGAGGAGTTGCTCGCGTCGCTTGACGAATTCGCCGAAAGCCCCTCGAACGTCAGCACGACCGACGATGGTGAACGCCGGATTGCGCTGGTGTTCGCAGGCCAGGGGACCCAATGGGCGGGTTGCGGCCGCGGACTCTACGACGCCGACCCGGTCTTCCGCAGGGCGATCGACGCCGTCGAAGACCGCTGGCGGACACACTCGGACACTTCGCTGCGCGACGCCTGCTTCAACGCACCGCAGGAGGAGCTCAACGAAGTCCGGCTCGCCCAGCCCGCGATCTTCATGATCCAGTGCGCCCTCTTCGAACTCTTCAAGACCTGGGGCGTGCATCCGGATTGCGTCGTCGGGCACAGTTCGGGCGAGGTCGCGGCCGCCTACGCCTCCGGGGCCCTGTCGCTCGCGGAGGCGACTCGGCTGGTATACCACCGCGCGACGCTGCAGCAAAGCAGGGCCGGTTCAGGCAGGATGCTGGCGATCGGCCTCGACCTCCCCGGCGTCGAGGACGTGCTCGACTCGCTCGACATCGCGTTCCGGCCCGGCGGGGACCGACCGACACAGGTGGAGATCGCCTGCGAAAACGCACCGGCCAGCGTCGTCGTCTGCGGTCGGGAGGCGGAGTTGAGGCCGGTCATGGCGGAACTGGATCGCCGCAACGTTCAGAACCAGCTGCTCGCGGGAAATATCGCGTTCCATTCCTCCGCCATGGATCCCATCCGGGACGACGCGCGCGAGGCCCTGGCGTTCCTGGACGACTGCGCGTTCGACGTCGGGGTGCCCTTCGTTTCTTCCGTGACCGGCGACCGCAGCGCACGCCTCGATGGCGCCTATTGGTGGACGAATATCCGCGAACCCGTGCGTTTCGCGCGCGCGATCGACACGATCGTGCGCGAATTCCGTCCCGACCTGTTCCTGGAAATCGCCCCTCACAGCGCGCTTCAATCCGCGGTGGTCCAGTGTCTTGAACGGACCTCGCCGATGCCGGCCAGCATTCCGAGCCTCCAGCGAGACTCGGACGACCGGCTGGGCTTTCAGCAGACCCTTGCCTCGTTGTTCAGGTCCGGCGTCGCCCTGGATTTCGCGGCTCAGTATCCGCGTCCGCGGCCGATCGCACATCTTCTTCCCGGTCATCCCCGGGAGGAGCAGGCGCTGATCGATCCCCTGACCGACGACGAGTTCTTCGTCCGTCAGGGCGAGTACTCTCACGGCCCCCTGGTGGGCCACCGGGTGCCGAGCGACCACCTGCTCTTCGAGGCGCGGCTCTCGGAGAACGACTTCCCCTGGCTGACGGACCATCGCGTGCACCATGCCGCGATCATGCCGGCCGCGGGCTACATCGAACTCGTCCTGCAGGCACTGGGGGGCGTTCCCGTTCACTTCGACGTTCTCGAGTTCCTGCAGCCGTGCCCGGTGCCCGGGAAGCCGGTACGACTGCAGACCGCCCTGCATCCGGTGCCCACCGCGCCCGACGAGTTCACCTTCACGATCTCGTCCCGGTCGTACGATGTGGATGCCACGAGCGAGGTCCACTGCCGCGGCCGCGTGGCCCTGATCGGGGCCGAGCACCCCGCCGGAGTGCCGGCCCGCCTCGAGGACATCGACCGCTCCTCGTGCGAGACCGTCTTCGCCCAGCGGAGCGACTTCTACGAACGGATCGAGGCGGTTCTCAGTGAGACCTTCCAGTACGGTCCCTATTTCCAGACCATCCGGCTGTTCGAACTCAACCCTGAATCCAGGGCCCTGATCGTCGACATCGAGATGGACGAAGAACTCTGGGCGACGGGCCGGGAAGAGGGTTACGTCGGGTGCCCGCCACTGCTCGACGGAGGGCTGCAGATCTTCCTGTCGCACCTCCTGACCGCTTCCCACCTCTTCGCCATCCCTCAGCGCGCGGAGCGGGCGACGTTCCTGCGCCCGCCCACCGGTCCGCGGATCACCTGCCACGTGACCAGGCCCAGCGAAGACTGGATGGACGCGAACGAGCGCGGTCAGTACTCGGTCCAGCGCGGGGAGCGAGCCGCCGGCGCAATCAGCTTCTACGACAGCGACACCGGACATCTCATCGCACACATCGGGCAGTACACGTATTTCACCTCGAATCCGCGCTGGAACGATCTGCCGAAGAGCAAGCACGAAATCGTGTGGCAACCGAAGTTCGTTCCCGAAGGCAGGGCGCTCAAGGACCGGCTGCCTGATGGGGAGATCGGGCCCGCCGCCTTGATTGCGGCGCTTGAACGGGTGGATGGAGACGGAGGGTACAGCGCTCATGTGGTTGAGTTTGCCGGATCCAGGGAACCCGACCGGACTATTTTGGCCGACTGTCTGGACCACCTGACGCGCCCGGAAGCCCGGTCCGAGTTCTGGCTCCTCGGCGACAGCGAGGAGACGGCCCGGGGCTACTATGACGCCTTCAACCAGCGGGATGCCGCGCTGCGCTTCCAGTATCTCGACCCGGCCTCCGGGTCCTCAATGGAAGAGGGGCTCCTTCGCCCTGGCAGCGTCGAGATCATGCTCCTGCACGGGTCGGACGACTTCCCCGGC
The DNA here is from genome assembly GCA_009841005.1 of Gemmatimonadales bacterium. Classification (GTDB taxonomy): domain Bacteria; phylum Gemmatimonadota; class Gemmatimonadetes; order Palauibacterales; family Palauibacteraceae; genus Palauibacter; species Palauibacter polyketidifaciens. The sequence continues at coordinate 25,024 of VXMR01000037.1, read as the reverse complement.
TCGGAGGGCTGGCAGTTCCTTCGACGCATGAGCGTCGAGGGAGGGTTGGCCCTGGTCCGCCACGGCGACGGCGACAGCATCGAGCCCGGTGAGGGGTGGACGATCGTCAGGGCCGGTCGGCGTACCACGATTCTGCAAGCTCCGCTCGTCCACGACGCCGACACCGCGGGCCGCCCCCTGCCGGGACCACGCTGGGTGCTTGGAGAGCCGTCAAGCTGGGCGTCCGACTGGACCGCGCTGCTGGACGCACCCGACACCGTGCGGCCCATTCCTCACGAGGCGGTCGTCAGGGGACATTTCGAATCGCTCGAGGCCTGGTCGCAGGCAGTCGACCTGCGTGCGATCGACTACTTCTGCGGTGCCGACCCCGATGATCCGACCGGCGAGAGGGCGGCCGCACACTTCATCGGGTTCGTCCAGGCGCTTGTGTCCGCCCGTCGGGCGGACGCGAATGATGTCTGTCTTCTCAGCGTGGTCACCTGTCGTGCGGCCTTCGACGTGGAACACCCGCGGGGAAGTGCGCTGTGGGGCGCCGTGCGCAGCATGGCCATGGAGGTCGGCGACGAAGCGAAGCTCGATTTTCGCCTGGTGGACCTTGGCGACGCGGATGATCTCCGGACGCTCGCCCGGCTGGCGCGGCGCGACCTGCGCGAGCGGGAACTGGCCGTGCGGGAGAACCGGCTGTGGGTGCCGCGCATTTCCAGCATCAGGAAGCGGTACTCCCAGGTCGCCGCGGGCGACGACGCGGAGTATCGGCTGACGCTGGACAACCCGGGCCAGATCGCCGGCCTCCAGATGAAGACGTACGAACTCCCTCCCGTCGGGCCGAACGATGTGCACATCGACGTCGAAGCCGCGGCGCTCAACTTCCGCGACGTGATGGTCACGCTGGGGCTGCTGCCCGCCCTTGCCTACGAGCGTTCGGCACTCGGCCGCGAGGTGGGGATGGAGGGGAGCGGAACGGTGACGCGGATCGGCTCGAAGGTGCGGCACTGTACCGTCGGCGACCGGGTCGCGTTCATCGCCGGCGGTTGCATCGCCAACCGCGCGGTCGTCCCCGAGTACCTCGTCTTCGCCAAGCCGGACCGGCTCAGCATGGAGGAGGCCGCGTCGACCCTGTCGGTCTACGTCACGGCGTACTACTCCCTGATTCACCTGGCCCGCCTCCGGAAGGGCCAGCGCGTCCTGATACACTCCGCGATGGGTGGGGTGGGGCAGGCCGCGATCGCCCTTGCAAGGCACGTGGGCGCCGAGATCTACGCGACGGCCGGCAGCGCAAGCAAGCGTGAGCAACTCCTGGCGATGGGGGTGCGCGGCGCCTTCGATTCGCACAGCTACGACTGGTACGACGACCTGCTGGCGGCGACCGGGGGCGATGGAGTGGATGTCGTGCTGAACTCCCTGGCCGGGCGGCACATCGAACTTTGTCTACGGGCGCTCCGTCCGGGCGGCTGGCACTGCGAAATCGGAAAGATCGACATCTACGCCGACAACGACCTCGGGCTGCGGATCTTCCGGAAGAATCTCCGCTTCGCGGCCATCGACGTGGACCGTCTGATGCTGGACGATCCCGACCTGACGCGCGAGATCTCCCAGACGTGCATGGATCTGCTGGGGCGGGGTGCGCTGCCGCCGCTCCCTGTCACCGTGTTCTCCTACCGGGACTACGGCAAGGCGCTGCGGTTGATGACGACGGGCGGGCATCAGGGCAAGCTGGTGCTCAAGGCGCCGCAAGACGCCACGGATACCGGATTCCCGATCGCCGATATCCGCCCTCTCTTCGACCCCGACGCCACCTATCTCGTGACGGGCGGTCTGGGCGGTTTCGGGCTGCGTCTGATCCCCTACCTGGTCGCGTCCGGCGCGCGGCACCTCACGCTGATGGACCGCGATCCCCAGCGTCGCCGGGACGCCGAGTGGGTCCGGCGCGCGAGTGCGCTCGTCTACATGGAGGCCGAAGCCGAAATCGACATCGTGCCCGGCGACGTGGCTGTGGAAGCCGACGTTCAACGCTGCGTCCAGCAACTCGAGCGGCCGCTCAAGGGCGTGTTCCACCTCGCCGGCGCACTGGACGATCGCCTGCTTGACGACATGTCGATGGAGTCGCTGCAGAGGGTGTTCGCGCCCAAGGCCTCCGGCGCGCTTCATCTTCACACGGCCACCATGGGTCACGATCTCGACCACTTCGTGCTGTTCTCGTCCACCGCCTCGATGCTGGGCAATCCGGGACAGATCAACTACAGCGGGGCCAACGGCTTCCTGGACGGGCTGGCCGCGGCCCGACACCGGCAGGGCCTGCCCTGCCTGGCCTACAACATGCCCGCCGTGGCGGACGCGGGCATGGCCGCCCGCAGTCTTCCGGTGCTGCGCATGATGCGCGCCGCGGGGATGCCGCCGGTGAGCTCCGACCTCGCCATCGCCAACCTCGACTACGCATTACGCACGCTCTCCGACCGACCCCACCTCGTCACCTCGCTCTTCGAGCGTCCGGCGTGGACGGTCGACTTCCCGGACTACATGCGGATCGGGCGGGTGATGCACAATCACGATGCCTTCGAGGCGGGCTCCGGCGGAGAACTCACACTCGAGAGCGTCGTGGAGCAGATCGCCGCCAAGGTCGCCGAACTCTGCGGCCACGAGGACGGCGAGGTGGACGAACCACTGTCAAGTTTCGGGTTGACCTCCATCTCCGTGGCCGAACTCGGGACGTTCATTCAGGCCGAATTCAACTACCGCGTCAGCGCGCTCGAGCTCATGACCACCGCCTCGTCCCTGTCGCTGGCGGAGGGCATCATTCACGGCAAGGAAGCCGCCGGGGAGGATGAAGCCGAGACGGACGGGGACGGATCCGGCCGCACCGCTGAGGTCTCCCGGCCACGGGCCCGCCGCACCCCGTCCGCGTTCGCGAACGCCCCGGAGGATCACTTCCTGGAAGAGGCGACCTGAGCCATGCCGAACGCGCTCCTCCTCTACCCCAGGCACCCTCCCACCTACTGGGGCAACAACTTCGCCCTGGACCTTCTGGGCATCCGGGCCGCCTTTCCACCGCTCGGCCTGCTCACCGTGGCAGCGATGTTCCCGTCCCGGTACAACCTCCGCGTGGTCGACCTCAACGTCACCTCGCTCGAGGACCGCGATCTGGAGTGGGCGGATCTCGCCTTCACGTCGACCATGATCGTCCAGCGCCCGTCGCTCGAGCAGGTCGTCGAGCGCTGCAACCGGGCCGGGATTCCGGTCGTCGCCGGCGGCCCTCACCCCACCACCTTCCACCGCGAGATGGAGGGAATCGACCACTTCGTCCTCGATGAGGTCGAGGAGACCTTCCCCACCTTCCTGCAGGACCTGGAGGACGGCACCGCGAAGGAGGTCTATCGAGCGCCGAGAAAGCCGGATGTGACCGTCACGCCGCTGCCGCGCTTCGACCTCATCGACATGAGCGACTACTACTCCATGTGCCTCCAGTTCTCGCGAGGCTGTCCCTTCGACTGCGAGTTCTGCGACATCACCAAGCTGTACGGCCGCGTGTCGCGCACGAAGACGCCCGAGCAGATGGTGGCCGAGTTCGATCACCTGCACGAACTGGGCTGGCGCGGCCCGCTCTTCCTCGTCGATGACAACTTCATCGGCAACAAGCGCGAGGTGACGCGTCTCCTGCCGGCGATCGCCGAGTGGCAGAAGGAGCGCGGGTATCCGTTTACGCTGTCTACCGAGGCCAGCGTGAACCTGGTCCGCATGAACGACCTCATGGACGTCATGATCGAGGCCGGCTTCGACACCGTCTTCCTGGGTATCGAGACGCCCAATCCAAAGGCTCTCAAGAAGATGAAGAAGCCTCAGAACATCAACGTGCGCGACGACAACTACCTGTTCACCGCCGTCCGCAAGATCCAGCAGAAGGGGATGCAGGTGCAGGGCGGCTTCATTCTCGGTCTCGATGAGGATGACGAGACCGCGTTCGACGCCCAGATCGACTTCATTCAGGAAACCGGGATCCCGATCGCGCTGGTCGGCCTGCTGACCGCGCTCAAGGACACCAACCTGTGGGCGCGTCTCGAGCAGGAGGGCCGATTGCTGGACAAGCCCATCGAGATCAACGCCACCTCGCTGAACTTCAGGCCGCAGATGGACCCGGCCACGCTGGTGGAGGGATATCTGCGGGTCATCGGGACGATCTACGATTCGACGCTCGAGAACTACTTCGAGCGCTGCCTGACACTGCTGGAGCACCTCAACCCCGTGCCGCACATCCACAAGCCCGTGAGCGAGCACGCGCTCTATGCGGGGATCATGGGGATCCGGCGACGCCTGACCGAGAACCAGCTTCCGGCGTTCTCACGGTACGTCGCGAAGGTCTCCAAAGACCATCCCCGCCTGATGCCCCTGGCGATTCGACTCGCGGCGACGGGTCATCACTGCGAGAAGTTCACGCGTCAGCAGACCGTGATCCGCGAATTCAAGGAGTATCTGGACTCGGAATTGGCGACCATCCACGGTGCCCGGCCGGAGCCGACGCCGACACCGGGCGCGGAGGATGGGATCATGCAGGCGGCGCTCGACCGGGCTGATGCGCGGCGGAGGGCCATCCCGGAGGAATTCCGCTACGCCGGAGACGGCATCTCCGAAGCCCTCGCGGCCTTTCAACTCGCGCTGGATCCCGAGGTCCACCCAACTCCGGCGACCCGTGGAGGCCTGCCGGTTGTGGGCGAAACCCGGGATCCCGGTGGAGCGGCCCGTGCCTGAAACGGACACTCTGCGCAGCGACGTTCCCCCGCTCACGGGAACCCTGCCGCCTCAATGCCGGCACGATCTCGATGCGCTGCGCCGGTTCATCGACGAGGCGTCCGGTCGCGCCGGGGCGGGCGCCCCCGCCGATCCCGCGGACTTCCGGGAGGTGCTGCTGACCGGAGCGACCGGCTTCCTCGGCCGCTTTCTTCTGAGAGACCTCCTGCGGCGGAACCCGAACCTGACCGTGACCTGCATCGTGCGTGCGGATGATGCCGACCACGCCTTGGCTCGCGTCCGCGCCGCCCTGGAGGAGGCGGAAATCCGGGATGACGAATTCGTCCCGCGCATCCGTGCGCTGGCGGGAGACATCCATCTCCCGCGCTTCGGCCTGGAGCCGGCCCAATTCGTGGAGCTCTGCCAGCGGATCGACGCCGTCTACCATCTTGCCGCGAGCCTGAGCGTAGCGACGCCCTACGTCGCCCTGCGCAGGACCAACGTGTTCAGCATCCGCGCCGTGCTCGACCTGTGCCTGACCACGCGCCTGAAACACATCTTCTTCGCGTCGACCATGGGGGTTTTCCCCGAGTACTTCTGCGGTTTCGCGAAGGAGTATTCCGGCAGCCGCATCACGCACCAGATGCAGCCGGACATCGCGAGCATGAAGCGCGCCTTCCCCCTCGGCATGCTCGGGTATCCGTGGACCAAGGTCGTGGTCGAGCAGGCCCTGCTTCATGCGACGCGGACCGGGGTGCCCGTGGCACTGTTCCGACTGCCGCACGCGAACGTCGCGAGTACCGGTTTCGGCAATGCCGACGACGTCGCCGTGCGAACGGTAGCTGCGGTAGTAGATGCGGGACGGATGCCGGAGGGGTTCACGTTGCAGTGGAGCCAGGCGGCGGCCGATGTCGTCGCCGACACCATGGCGGCCATCTCGCTGAATCCCGAACGGCGCTTCACGATCTATCACTACTCCGAAGACCCGCCGCTCGGACACGAGATGCAGCTCGCCGATTTCGGACTGTACTACAAGACCGTCCCCTACGATGAGTTCAAGCGGGCCTGTCTGTCCCGGGGAGAGAGGTCGCCGCTTCACGGTTTCTGGAACCTGATCGATCACGGTGCGCCCTACTGGTTCAGCGGGGACGCGACCGCCCCGTCCCATCGCGTCTGCAGCCGCGCGCTGCAAGCCGATTGTCCGGACCCGATTCCGTGGCCGAGCGCGTACGCCATGCTCCGGCGCTCCCTGGACTGGTTGCGGGCCCATCGCGAACGATGGCCATACCGCATCCCGGAGAGCCGCCTCGACTACGACCACCTCGTGCGTCGAGCCGAATCGTTCTCGCGCGAATACGATGTCCCCTTCGACATCGCATTCCCCGCCTGGAAGCTCGATGGACTCAGGCAGCTCGTGCAGGCGGTGAACGCGCCGGAGGCCGGCGTCCGGACCGGGAGACACGACTACATCGCCTTCGATCTCACCCGCCGGTTGCGCAACAACGCGTCCCTGGAAGCCGAGCGCCGCCGCTACCCGGCGATCGCGAAACAGGACGTCCGGCGGCCCGTCTTCATCGTCGGGATCAACCGGACCGGCACGACCTTCCTGCACCGCCTGATGTCTCGTGACCCGAGGTTCTGGACGCTGCGGGGCTACGAATATGTCGAGCCGGTCCCGGCGGGCGGCAACCACGCCACTCCCCCCGGCCCGGCCGAAGACCCGCGGCGAGCCTTTGCGGAAGAACTTCTGAACGCGTCGGGGATCATTGACATGTTCAAGGGGGTGCATCACTTCGACGTCAACGAACCGGAGGAGGATCTCGGACTCCTCAGGTTGGGGTTTACGGCCTGGGGCGCGACCGTCTGGTTCGACATCCCGGACTTCGCCCGCTGGCTTGCCGGCAGGGACATGTCGGAGAGCTACGCGTTTCACCGCCGCGCCATGCAGAGCTACACGCACCAGCGGCGGCAGCGGCCAGGCGGCGGGGAGGGGCAGTGGGTGCTGAAAGCGCCCTTCCACCTATTCGAACTGGAAGCGCTGATCGCGACGTACCCCGATGCCCTGTTCATTCAGACCCACCGCGAACCCGCCCAGTTCATGGGGTCCTGGTGCAGCCTCGTCGACCGGGTCCGCAGCCTCTCCTGCCAGCCCCGCCCGCCCGAAGATCTCGGGGCGGAACAGCTCGAGTTCATGAGCCGCATGCTGGATTGCGCGGTGGAGTTTCGCACCGGGCACCCCGAACTCGAAGACCGGTGGATGGACGTCAGCTTCTACGATTTTGTAGAGGACCCGATGGCCATGTTGGCCCGCATCTACGACCGTTTCGGCTGGCCGCTGGAGGAAGAGGCCGTGGCCGCCATGGATGCATGGCTCGAGGTACAGGCCGAACAGCGGCGAGGCGAAAAACGGCACAAGTACGATCTTGCCGACTTCGGTCTGGCGCGGGACAAGGTCGACGCGGCCTTCTCCAGCTATCTGGATTTCCTCTCCCGCGAAGGGTATCGGTCGCCGCTGACTCCGTGAGGACCGGCCTCGTGCAATCGGGACGCGTCAGTCGCCGACCCACACCGTCTTCACGTTCACGAACTCGCGGATCGCGTGGGGGCCGAGTTCGCGCCCATAGCCCGAGCGCTTTATGCCGCCGAAGGGGACGCGGGGATCGGAGGCGGACATCCCGTTGATGAAGACGCCGCCGGCCTCCAGGTCGCGGACGGCCCGGGCCCGTTCCTCGGGGTCGTTCGTCCAGATGGCGGAGCAGAGGCCGAACTCCGTCGCGTTCGCCAGCTCGATGGCCTCGTCCATGTCGGCGACCGGGAAGATGCTGGCGACCGGACCGAAGATCTCGTCATCCGTGGCCGGGGACCCGTCCGGGACGTCCGTGAGCACGGTCGGCTCGTAGAACCAGCCGCGCCGGTCGGGTACGCGCCCGCCCGTGGCCACGCGGGCGCCGGCCGCCACGGTGGCCTCCACCTGCTCCGCGACCGTGTCCCGCAGGTCGCGGCGGGCCAGCGGTCCGATCTCGACTTCGGCCTCCTTCGGGTCGCCTACGTGGAGCGCCGACACGCGTTCGACGAGCCGCTCGGTGAACTCGTCGACGATCGAGCTCTGGACGAGCATCCGCTTGGCGGCGATACACGACTGGCCGTTGTTCCACATGCGGGCATCGACGGCGGTCGCGACGGCTCGATCCATGTCCGCGCTCTCCATGACGATGAAGGGATCGCTGCCGCCGAGTTCGAGCACGGTCGTCTTGATGCGGCGTCCCGCCTCGGCCGCGAGCGCGGAGCCGGCGGCGACGGAGCCCGTGAGAGAGGCGGCCTGCACGGTCGGGTCGTCGAGCACGCGGGGGATGTCCTCGACCTCGACGAAGACGTTCTGGAACACGCCCTCCGGGAATCCGGCGCGCGAGAACAGTCCCTCGAGCGCGACCGCGCACTGCGGCACGTTGGGAGAGTGCTTGAGCAGGAAGACGTTGCCCGCCAGCACCGTCGGCACTGCGGAGCGCATGGCCTGCCAGAACGGGAAGTTCCACGGCATGATTCCGAGCACTGCGCCCAGGGGGTGGTACTCCACCCAGCAGTGCGTGCCGGTGGATTCAAAGCGCTCCGGCGCCAGGTGCGCGGCCCCGTGCTCCGCGTAGTAGCGGCACACCCAGGCGCATTTTTCCGCCTCGGCGACCGCGCTGGCCAGCGGCTTGCCCATCTCGCGCGTCATCAGCAGGCCGTACGCCGCCTTGCCCCGCTCCACGAGTTCCGCGAGCGCGAGAAGACGTTCGGCCCTCTCGGCCACCGGCACCCGCCTCCACACCTCGAACGCGTCCCGCGCCCGCCCGCGCGCCGCGTCGATCCCGGCGGCATCGAGGGCGGGGAACGAGGCGAGCCGTTCCTCCGTGGTCGGATCTATGCTCTCAAAGGGCATCTCGTCCTCTCTCACGAGACGTTACGATTAGCAAAATCGTCCGGTTTTGAAGCTTGGGCCGCAAGCCCCGGCCGGACCTCGACCCGGAGCCGCGCATGACCAGAGCCGAGACCGAAATCGTCGCCGACGACGAGAGCACCGCCGCCGCGGCGCGTTTCGAAGCGGATCTCGCGCGGGACCTCATGTCCGCTCGTGACGGGCGCGGGACGACACAGCCGCCGACAACGCGGGCGGAAGGGTTCGGGCTGGATCAGGCCTATCGTGTCGGCGCAGCGCTCGACCGCCGGCTCCGGCGGCGCGGATACCATCCGATCGGCTGCAAGGTCGGGTTCACGAACCGGGCAATCTGGCCCCGCTTCGGGCTGGATGAACCGATCCTGGCCCCGGTCTACGACCGTACCCTGCGGCTCGCCGGGCCGACGGCCGAAATCCCGATCGGGATGTTCCACGCTCCGATGATTGAAGTGGAGGTCGTGTTCGGATTCGCGCAGGAGGTGGCGGACGAGGGACGTCCGGAATGGGTCGCGCTCGGGTTCGAGATCGTCGACTGCCACTACCCCGAGTGGCACCTCACGCCGGCGGACTCCGTCGCGGACTTCGGGCTTCATGGGGCGCTCGTCGTCGGCCGGCCGGTGAACGTCCGCCAACCCGGATTCGACGAACGGGTGGCCCGCCTCGACGACCTGGAGGTCCGCCTCTTCCGGAACGAGACGCCGGTCGCCCGCGGACGCGGGAGCGATGTCCTCGGGCATCCGCTGGCGGCGCTGGAATTCGTGCCGCGTCTCCTCCCGCGCTTCGCCGGGCAGGAGGACTCGCCTGCCGGCGGTGTCGTGAGCACCGGGACGATGACCGCCCTGGAGCCGCTGTCCCCCGGCGAGCGGTGGCGTGTGGAAGCAGCGGGCGTGGACCTCCCCGGCATGGAAATCGTGCTCACCAGGTGAACGGGCTTGCCCGGTTCGGCGCCACGATGGAACATAGCAGCGCCATGTGACCGCCGGCCCACGCGCGAGCGCCGTCGCGACCGCACCGAACCTCCCACGGGGAGCACGCATGCCGGAGTCCTCAGAGACAGGGACCGAGACGGCCCGCTGGGCGAAGGTCATCGATCACACTCGGTGTATCGGCTGCCACGCCTGCACGACGGCCTGCAAGTCGGAGAACGAAGTCCCGCTCGGCGTCACCCGCACCTACGTGAAGTACGCCGACGTAGGGACGTTCCCCGCCACGCGACGCGCCTTCCAGGTCACGCGCTGCAACCAGTGCGACGACGCGCCGTGCACGACCGCGTGCCCTACCCAGGCCATGTTCCGCCGTCCCGACGGGATCGTGGACTTCGACAAATCGATCTGCATCGGCTGCAAGGCGTGCATCGCGGCCTGTCCCTACGATGCGATCTTCATCAACCCGGACGACCATTCGGCGGAGAAGTGCAACTTCTGCGCTCACCGCATCGACATGGGGCTGGAGCCGGCCTGCGTCACGGTGTGCCCGACGGAGGCGATCATCGTCGGCGACCTCGACGACCCCGAATCGAAGGTCTCGCAGTACGTGGGGCGTGACCCGGTGAGCGTCCGGCGGCCGGAGAAGGAGACGCACCCGAAGCTGTTCTACAAGGGGGCTCACCAGGCGACGCTCGATCCGCTGGCCGCCGTCCGTCCAGGCGGCGGGCTGTACATGTGGAGCGAGCAGCCCGCGGGCTCGCACGAGGTCGGCTCGGGCCAGCCGCACCCGATGGGGACGGACGGACGGCACGGCCCGAACTCCTCGGCCGCCGCGATTCTCTCCTACGATGTCTCGCACACCGCGCCGTGGGATTGGCGCGTGAGCCTGTACACGCTCACCAAGGGGGTCTCCGCCGGCGTGTATCTCGCGGTGCTCCTCCTCTGCCTGCTGGGCGGGCTCGCGTGGCAGAGCGGGGCCTGGCTCACCCTCACGCCGCTTCTCGGTCTCGCCGCCCTCGCGCTCACCGGCGGGCTGCTGATCTGGGACCTCGAGCATCCGAAGCGCTTCTTCCTCATCTTCACGAGACCGCACATGAAGAGTTGGCTCGTGCGCGGCGCCTTCGTGATCGCGGGTTACGGCCTGGCCCTGACCGCGCACCTCGGGGCGGCGCTGGTCGGCGGCGCCGGCGCCGCGGAGACGACGCGCTGGATGGCGTGGGCGGGGGCGCCGCTGGCCGGCATGACCGCGGTCTACACGGCCTACCTCTTCGCGCAGGCGAGGGCGCGCGATCTGTGGCAGAATCCGCTCCTGCCGCCGCACTTTCTCGTACAGGCGGTGCTGGCCGGCGGCGCGGCCCTGATGCTCGTCCCGTCGCTCGGCGGGTCCGCCGCGCTGGGCCGGCTCGTGGGGCTCACGGCCGTCGCGCACCTCCTGCTCGTGCTCGCCGAACTCACCCTCACGCACGCGACGGCCCATGCCGCGCTCGCCGCCCGGAACATGGTGCGCGGCCGCTACGCTCCGTGGTTCTGGGGCGGCATCGTGCTCGTGACGCTGGCGGCCGCGCTCACCGTGAGCCCGCTCGGCGGCGCCTGGGTCGCCCCGCTGATCGGCATCGCTGCCCTCGCGGGGCTTCTCGCGCACGAGCACGCGTACGTGCAGGCCGGCCAGTCCGTGCCCCTCGCATGAGCGATCCGGGCGGCCCGGGCCGCAACGGCTCCGGCGCGGGCGGCAACGGCTCGGGCCCGGACGACGTTTCGCGGCGGCTCCGCGAACTCAGCGAGCGCGTGAGCGCGGCGCGCTCCGAGACCGAAAGTCGCGGCGAGACCTTCTATCCCGGCCCCAGCCGCGCCCAGCTCGCCGCCTTCCCCCCGCGGGAACGCTGGGACGACTGGGTCGAACTCGACTCGAAAGCGTGGCCGGAAAAGCGCGAACGGCGCTACATGCTCGTGCCCACAACCTGCTTCAACTGCGAGTCCGCGTGCGGGCTCCTCGCCTACGTGGACCGCGACACCCTGCAGGTGCGGAAGTTCGAGGGGAACCCGGAGCATCCGGGCTCCCGCGGCCGGAACTGCGCCAAGGGCCCGGCCACGCTGAACCAGATCGTCGACCCCGACCGCGTCCTCTACCCGCTCAAACGCGCCGGCGAGCGCGGGGAGGGGAAGTGGGTGCGCGTCTCGTGGGAGGAGGCGCTCAACGACATCGCCACGCGGATCCGCAAGGCGATCGACGAGGGTCGCCAGCGCGAGGTCATGTACCACGTGGGGCGGCCGGGCGAGGACGGGTTCACGGAACGGCTGCTCGCCGCGTGGGGCGTCGACGGCCACAACTCGCACACGAACATCTGCTCCTCCAGCGCGCGCGCCGGTTACCAGTTCTGGCTCGGCATGGACCGCCCCAGCCCCGACCACGCCCGAGCGGACGTCATCCTTCTCGTGAGTTCGCACCTTGAGGCGGGGCACTACTTCAACCCCCACGCCCAGCGCATCCTGGACGGAGTCAAGCAGGGGGCGCGGCTCATCGTCTTCGACACGCGCCTGTCGAACACGGCGACGCACGCCGACCACTGGCTCCCCACGCAACCCGGGTCCGAGGCCGCCGTCCTCCTCGCGATCGCGAACCACCTGATCGCAACGGGGGCCTGGGACCGCGACTTCGTCCGGCGCTGGTTCAACTGGGAGGAGTATCTCGCCGCCGAGAAGCCCAATCTCCCCCGCACCTTCGAATCGTTCGAGGCCGTCCTTCGCGAGCTGTACGAAGCGTGCACCTTCGAGTGGGCGGCGGAGGAGTCCGGTGTGGATGCGGAGCAGATCCGCGAGGTCGCCGAACTCGTGGCCCGCGCCGGTTCGCGCCTCTCCACGCACAACTGGCGGAGCGCCGCGTCGGGCAACGAGGGTGGCTGGCAGGTGGCCCGGACCCTGTTCTTCCTCAACGCCCTCACGGGTTCCGTCGCGACCCCCGGTGGCACCTATCCGAGCACGTGGAACAAGTTCATCCCGAAGCCGATCCGGATGCCCCGGCACCCCGAGCACTGGAACGAACTCACGTGGCCCGAGGAGTATCCGCTGGCGATGTACGAGGTTTCCTTCCTCCTCCCCCACCTCCTCAGGGAGGGACGCGGCAAGCTCGACGTCTATTTCACGCGCGTGTACAACCCGGTGTGGACGAACCCGGACGGGTTCGCGTGGATCGAGGCCCTGACGGATGAGGAGAAGCTCGGACTCCACGTCGCGCTCACGCCGACCTGGAACGAGTCCGCCTACTTCGCGGACTACGTCCTTCCGATGGGGCACGGACCCGAGCGGCACGACCTCCACTCCTACGAGACCCACGACGGACAGTGGATCGGCTTCCGGCAGCCTGTCCTCCGCTCCGCGCGCGAGCGCCTCGGCGAGCGGGTGGCGGACACGCGCCACACGAACCCGGGCGAGGTGTGGGAGGAGAACGAGTTCTGGCTCGAACTCTCCTGGCGCATCGACCCCGACGGGAGCCGCGGCATCCGCGAGTTCGTGGAGTCGAAGGAGAATCCCGGGCAGCGCCTCACGGTGGACGAGTACTACGCCTGGATGTTCGAGCACTCCGTGCCCGGCCTGCCCGAGGCGGCGGCGGCGGACGGACGCTCGCCGCTGGACTACATGCGCCGCTACGGCGCCTTCGAGGTCGCGCGCGACATCGGCCCGCTTCACGAGCGGCCCGTTCCGGCCGAGGAGCTCGAGGACGCGCGGGAAGACGAGTTCGGCCGCATCTACACGCGGGCCCCCGCCTCCGCCGCGGTGAACCTGGCGCCCATGGGTGCGCCCGACTCCGACCCGGAGGGGCGGCGCCCGGTGGGGGTTCGCGTGGAAGACACGATTCGCCGCGGATTCCCGACCCCGAGCGGCAAGCTGGAGTTCTACTCCCCGACGCTCGTCCGCTGGGGTTGGCCCGAATACGCCGTTCCCGCCTACATCCGGAGCCACGTGCACCCGGCCGCGATGGAGCCGGACCAGATGTGTCTCATCTCCACCTTCCGGCTCCCGGTGCAGATCCACACGCGTTCAGCCAATTCCAAGTGGCTGGACGAGATCGCCCACACGAATCCGCTCTGGCTCCACCCGTCCGACGCGGCGCGGAGGGGGGTGAAGACGGGTGATCTCGTGCGGGTCGAGACCGAGATCGGCCATTTCGTCCTCAAGGCGTGGGTGACCGAGGGGATCAAGCCGGGCGTCGTCGCGTGCAGCCACCACATGGGGCGCTGGAAGCTGGCGGACGCCGGTGCAGCGGGCCCGAACGGGGGTGAACCCGGTACGGCCGGGCGCGGCGAGCGGGAACGCGTCGCCGGTCAGCGGCAACTCATGGCGACGGTTTCCCTCAGCGGGAAAGACGGCGACTGGAAGCTGTCGCGCAGGCAGGGCGCGGCGCCGTACAAGACCGACGATCCGGACACGTCGCGGATCTGGTGGACGGATGTGGGCGTCCATCAGAACCTCACCTTCCCGGTGCACCCCGATCCCGTGTCCGGCATGCACTGCTGGCACCAGGCGGTGCGCGTGGTCAAGGCGTCGCGGCGCGACTGCCACGGGGACATTCACGTCGACACGGAGCGGTCGCACGAGGTGTATCGGCGCTGGCTAGACAAGACGCGCGGAGCCCGGCGGCATTCTCCCGACGGGACGCGCCGGCCGCACTGGCTCATCCGGCCCGTGCGTCCCGTGCGCACGGCCTACGACCTCCCGGAACCGCAGGGCTCGAAGTCGCCCGACCCGGAGTCGGGGAATACCGATTCGGACGCAACTTGACAGCAAATCGAGGCCCCCATCTACTTCATAAGGTGAAAGTGCACAGTGCCGCACGCGCCGTCGGCGCGGGACATACCACGGACAGCTAGGCCATGGAGCTTTTTCGCGCCCTCGGCGCGCTTCTCGATGGCCCCTGCGGGGAGAATCGGCTCATTGGCCACCTCCTCGAGCTGGGCCCGGTGCCGGACGAGCCCACGCACAACGACCTCTTCCTCTTCCAGCTCTATCCGTACGCCTCCGCCTTTCTGGGCACCGACGGCCACATGGGCGGGGACGCGCGCGACCGCGTCGCCGGGTTCTGGCGCGCACTCGGGACGACGCCCCCGGAGGATCCGGACCACCTCCGGGCGCTGCTCGGGGGCTACGCCTGGCTCGTGGAAGCTCAGCAGAGCGGGAATGGAAAGACGGCGCAGGCGTGTCATGATGCGCGGCACGCCTTCCTCTGGGAGCACCTCCTCTCGTGGGTCCTCCCCTTCCTCACCAAGCTGCGGCAGATCGCGCCCCCGTTCTATCGGGAGTGGGCCGACACGCTCGAGGCCCTCCTCTTCGGCGAATCGGCTCGCCTCGGGCCGCCGACGCGACGCCCGCTCGCGCTGCGCGAGGCGAAACCGGTGCCCGACCCGCGCCGGACGGATGGGGACAGCTTCTTCAACGCCCTCCTGAGCCCGGTCCGCAGCGGACTCGTCCTCACGCGCGCGGACCTCGCGAGAGCCGCGCGCGACCTCGGTCTCGGTCTCCGCGTAGGTGAGCGCGCCTACATTATCCGGTGCATGATGTCGCAGGGCCCGCGCGCGACCCTGGACTGGCTCGCGTGCGAGGCGCGGGACTGGACGCGCCTCCACGACCGCGGGGGGACCACGGCGCCGGAAGTCGCGGATTTCTGGACGCAGCGCGCGACCGCGACGGGCCGCCTCCTCAGCGACCTCAGTGCCGACATCGACTCCGACGCCACCGCGAACATCAGCGCCGACCTCAGCGCCGACGCCCATAATGGGTGACGCGGGCGGGAGCCCGCCCCTTCATCCGGGACGTTTCCGGGCCGTCTTTCTTCTCCTTCTCGTCCTCGGGATCAGTCTCCTCTTCCTCGAGATGATCCGGACGTTCCTCACTGCGCTCTTCCTGGGAGCGATCCTCAGCGGCCTCATGTACCCGGCCTACCGGACGCTTCGCCGCTGGTTCGGCGGAAGGGAGGGGCTCGCCTCCTTCGCCGCAGTCGGACTGTTCGTCATCCTCCTCATCGGGCCGGTCACGGCGTTCCTCGGCATCGTCGCGAACCAGGCCGTGCACGTCACGCAGTCGGCCGGCCCCTGGATCGAAGACATGCAGGCCCAGCTGCGGCAGCCGGGCGGGGTCGACGAACTGCTCGACCGGATTCCCTGGCTGGACTCGCTGCGACCGTACCAGGAGCAGCTCCTCCAGAAGCTGGGCGAAGTCGCGGGATCCGTCGGCGGCCTGGTGGTCGACTGGCTCGCCGGCGTCACGACGGCCACCGTGCGGGTCGTCTTCCTCCTGCTGCTGATGCTGTACGCCATGTTCTTCTTCCTGAAGGACGGCCGCGGCGTGCTGCACAAGGTCCTCTACTACCTCCCGCTCTCGGACGAAGACGAGCGCCGCATGCTCGACCGCTTCGTCTCCGTGACGCGGGCGATGGTGAAGGGGACGTTTCTCATCGGCATCGTGCAGGGCGCGCTGGCCGGGCTCGCCTTCTGGGTGGTGGGAATTCCGTCCGCCGCCTTCTGGGGCACGGTCATGGCGGTCCTCTCGATCGTCCCCGGGATCGGGTCCGCGCTCGTGTGGCTGCCCGCCGCGATCTACCTCATCGCCGCGGACCGGATCGGGGGCGGCGTCGGGCTGATTCTGTGGTGCGGCCTCGTCGTGGGGACGCTGGACAACCTCATGCGCCCCTGGCTCGTCGGGCGCGACACCCGGATGCCGGATCTGATGATCCTGCTCGGCACCCTCGGCGGGCTCATCGCCTTCGGCATGGCTGGCGTGCTCATCGGCCCCATCGTCGCGGCGCTCTTCATCACCGTGTGGGAACTCTACGGCGAGTCCTTCCGGGAGGTGCTGCCGGCCACGGCCTTCGGCGCGTCGCCGCCCGCGGATGCCGCTGTCGCGGTGCCCGCGCCGGAAGCCGACGCTTCGCCCGCGCCGGAAGCCGCCACGGCCGAAGCCCCTGCTCAGGACGCCTCCCCGGCGAAGGCCTCTCCGCCGGACGCCTCTCCGCCCCGGGAGTAGCCCGATCCGCCGAACGGCATGAGCGGGAGTCCGCTCGACCGGCTGCGCGAGAGCGGCGCGGCGCTCTCCCGCGTCACGGAACGCTGGGTGCCGGACGCGTGGGTGATCCTCATGTCGCTCACCGTGGTCGCGCTCCTCCTCGCGGTCACGGGGGGCGGCGCCTCGATCCCGGAGGCGGGGCTGGCGTGGGGCGCGGGCGTCTGGACGCTGCTCGAACTGGCAATGCAGTTCTCGATCATCATGGTGGCGGCCCACGCGTGTGCCTCGTCCCCCCCGATGTACCGGATGCTCGACCGCCTCGCAGGCCTCCCGAACCCCGAACGCCCCGTGCAGGCGGTGGCCCTCGCCGCCGGATTCTCGATGGTGGCCGGCTATCTCAACTGGGCATTCGGGCTCGTAGGGTCCGCGCTCTTCGTCCCGTTCATCCTCAAGCGCAACCCGCGGGCCGACGTGCGCCTCGTCATCGCCGCGGCCTACATGGGCATCGGGACCGTATGGCAGAGCGGCCTCTCCAGCTCCGCCCCGCTCATCATGGCCACGCCCGGCAACCCCCTGCTCGAGCCCGGCGCCGGCGCTCCCGTCGTGGACCGTCTCTATCCGGTCACCGAGACGCTCTTTCATCCCTTCAACCTCGGCTACGCCGCCGTCATGCTGCTGGTGGGTCTCGTGGCCGCGATGGCGCTCCACCCGCACCGCGCCGCCGTCACCCTCACGGAGGCGGAGGTCGACGAGATCCTCCCCGCGCCCCCGCCGCCGGCGCGCGCGGGCACGACGCCGGCCGAGCGCCTCGACCGCTTCCGCGGCTGGACGCTGCTCGCCGCCGTCCTGCTCGCGTATCCCCTCATCCACTCGATCGTCACCCGCGGTTTCGGCGCGAGCTGGACGATCAACGCGTACAACACGGTCTTCCTCGCCGTGGCGCTCCTCCTCCACGGCCGGCCGACGTCGTTTCTGCGGGCCTGCCGCCACGGAGTGACCTCGGCGTGGGGAATCATCCTTCAGTTCCCGTTCTACGCCGGCATCTTCGGGGTCATCCAGAACACGAACCTGGGAAGCTGGCTCGGCGAGCAGTTCGCCGCGGTCGCCACGACGCGGCTCTATCCCCTCGTGGTCTACGTCTATTCGGGGATAATGAGCATGTTCATCCCCTCGGCGGGCTCCAAGTGGATGATCGAGGCGCCGTACGTGATCCCCGCCGGCGAGGCGCTCGATGTGTCCGTCATGACTGTGCTCCTCGCCTACGCGTACGGAGATTCCGCCTTCAACCTCATCCACCCGTTCTGGGCGCTCCCCATCCTCGCGGTGACGCGGCGCCGCTTCGGGGAGATCCTCGGCTACGCCTTCCTACTCTGGCTGGCGACGATCCTCCTCGGAGTCGCGACCATGCTCGTGATCCCGATCCGCTGGTGACGCCCGTGACGCACGCGACGCACGTGACTCCCGTGATCACATGAAGACCCTGCTCATCCTCCGGCACGCGAAGTCCTCCTGGGACCATCCCGGCCTCCGCGACCACGACCGCCCCCTCAACCCCCGCGGCCGCCGCGACGCGCCCCGCTTGGGCCGGTTCATGGCGGAGCAGGACCTCGTGCCCGACCGCATCGTGAGTTCGACCGCCGTCCGCGCGCGCACCACGGCGGAACTCGTGGCGGCGGAGTTCGGCGCGGATGTGGAGATCGAGACGACGTACGACCTCTACGGCGCCTCTCCCGACGGCTACATCGAGGTCGCGGAGGCGATGGGGGGAACGGCGGAGCGCCTCATGCTCGTCGGTCACAACCCGGGCATTACCTCCCTCGTCTGGCACCTGACGGGCGAGGGCGAGTACATGCCGACCGCCGCCCTCGCCGCTGTGGAACTGGACATCGACGACTGGACCGAACTGCGCTCGGCCCGCCGCAGCCGCCTGATCGGCCTCTGGCGCCCGAAGGCGCTCCCCCCCGGCTGAAGGCCGAAGTGGGTTCGGAGACGTTCCCGCGGGAACGTGTGACCGCCGTCAGCGTCCGCGCGGCGGGACCGTGATCGAGAGGGTGTAGACGAGGTCGTCGAGGGGGGAGTCGTCGCCTCCTCCGGAGTTTGCGGCGAGGTGCAGGACGACCGGGGCGTCGGCGTCGGGAGCGCGCCACTCGAAGGTCCACTCGGCGACGCCGTCCGTCGGCGCCGAGCCCGCGCGGGTGTGCTGGACGTACTCCGTGTCGCCGCCCTCCCCGCGCACGACGGTGACGCGGTCGTCGAGCGGCCGGATCCCGCCGGCCCCGGCGCCGCGCCGATCCCCGTCTTCGAAGCGGAACGCTCCCTGGAAACCGGCGGAGAGCATGTCGAAGCTCTCGAAACGGACTGTCACCGGGTGGCGCTGGCCGGGACGGTAGCCGCCCTCGAGTCCGACGACCTGCAGCGCGGCCCCCGGTTCGTTGAGCGGAGCCCCGAAGTGACAGGTGGCGCAGGTCGGCTCCCCGAAGCCCCCCGTGTGGCCCGGAGGTGGTCCCTCGATGTGCGGTGGCGCGTGCGCCCAGTGGGGCGCCGCGTCGTGCGGCCCGGCACCGGAGTCCCCCGCGGGGATCGCAGCGACCCCGACCAGCGCGAAGAGGCCCGCGGCGCAGAGCGCGGCCGCGGGCCCCGGCGGGGACATCAGCGCGAGCGCGGCGACACCACCGCTCGGCCGACCGTGTTCACGTCCGCCCCGAACCAGATCGAATCCGTGGCCGGATCGTAGTACATGTGCCGGATCGTGCCGCCCCCGCTCGGCACGTCGAGCGTGCCCACGAACTCCTCCGTGTCCGTATCGAAGCCCACGAACCGGTTCGGCTGGATTCCCGTCTCGACGAGCCAGACGACATCGTACTTGTCGATGGCCACCCCGTACGGGCGCGACTCCTCGCCCGCCGGCAGGTCGTATTCCCGCTGGAATCCGCCGCCCTCCTCGACGAGACCGATCTTCCCGCGGCTGTAGTCGACGTACCAGATCCGGTCCTTCGAGTCGATGACCAGGCGGCGCGGCCGCGCGCCCTCGGGCAGGTCGTAGCCGATGAGTTCGAACGAGGACGGCTCCACCATCCCGATCAGGTTCGTGTTGAAGTGCGCGATCCAGGGCCGGTTCTCCGAGTCGAGCTTGACCCCGTACGGACGGCTCGAGCCCATGCCGCGGCGCGTTTCGACCTCGGGCGCCTCCACCAGCCGCACGTCCCTCGACTCCTTGTCGAGGAAGCCGACCAGGTTCCCGCCCTGCACGGAGAACCAGATGTCCCCGTTGTCGTCCCAGATCAGCGTGTGCGGATCCCGCGCGCGCTCGTCCGGCATCATGATCTTGTCGATCTCACCGGTGGCCGGGTCGATGATCCCGATGTGGTTCGCCCGGTTGCCCGCGTAGTAAACCATCCCGTCATCATCGACGATCAGGTTGTGGGGTCCCGTGCCGTCGTCCATGTCGTAGCGCGTGAACTCCCCCGTGGCCGGGTCCAGCACGGCGGCGTAGTGGGCGGCCTGTCCCACGAACCAGACGCGGCCGTCCGGTCCGACGAACGGGTCGCGCGGCCGGCTGTCGGGGTAGGGCACCGTCCATTCCTCGATAGTGAGCACGTCGGTCGACGCCGTGTGGTCCTGCGCCACCGCCTCCTCGGACCCAATGAACGTCGCAGCCGCCGCGAACCCCGCCGCCGCCAGCGTCGCGGTGCCAATTCGATGGATCATTATTCGATGGATCATTGCCGTACCTCCTCGATCGCTGATCCTGCTTCGTGCCTCGCCGCCCGCACCTTGGGCGTCAGATAGATATTGGCGGTCAGGCGGCCCAACAGAAAGCCGGTGAAGGCGGCGGTCGCGCCGACCCAGCCCAGCCCCCAGCCGACCGCGACGAACACGAGGGCGACGGCCGAAATCTCCGCGGCGGTCCCGACGATGATCGGACCCGTCGTCCGGTGCCGGATCAGCGTGCCCCGCTGGAGCGAGAGGAGGACGCCGAGGAAGGGGACGGGGGTGAGCACCCGGGCGGCCGGAATCGCGAAGGAGGCGAGTTCCGGCGTGAGGCCGGACACGTGGACGAACCAGAGCTGCGAGAGCGGGGTGAACGCGAGAAGCGCGAGGATGCCGGAGAGCGTCGCGCCGAGACCGATCGCGAAGCGGCGGATCTCCTCGTAGCCCTCGTTTCGCCGGCCCAGCAGCGCGATGACCGCATCCTGGAAGCTGAGACCCACGGAACGGAAGATGAACCCGAGCGAGTGCACGACGGGAAACACGGCGAGCGACTCGACCGGCGACGCGGCGCGACCCATGAAGAAGGTGAGCATCGGCTGGATCGCGATGCCGATCAGCGAGGTGAGCATCAGGGGCAGGTAGAAGCGTCCGATCTCACCGAAGCCCAGTTCGCGGCCGCCGGTCCCCGCGGCCGATGCCGGATCGGCGGTCGAGACGCCCACGCGGCCGATCTCCGCGATGTCATGGGGGTCGGACGAGACCGTCACGGGGTCCGTCGCGTCCGCCCGCCGGCCGGCCGGGGCGAGCAGGGCGCGAATGGCGTCCCGGGCCATCCAGCGCGCGACCGCCGCTTCCATCACGACGCCGAACGAGAGCGCGGAGGCCCCGACCGCGGCGCCGGGGAGGTCCGTGGCGATGGCGAGGATGAGCGCGGCGACCGACATCGAGACGAGCCGCACGACCGTCCCGCCCGCCACGAGCCGCGTTCGCCCGGAGCGGATGAGCACGCCCTGCCAGAAGCGCCGATAGCCGATCGCGGCCGGCCATGGCAGGAAACACCACAGCGCCCCGTACGTCAGGCGCGCCAGCTCCTCCGGCAGCCCGAGCGCCCCCAGCATGAGCCCGCGGTGCACCGGCGGCACGAGCACGACGAGGAGCATCAGCGTGGAGAAGGCGTTCAGCCCGTGCGCGAACGTCCGCAGCCGCCGGTAGGAGACGGCGTCCTCCACGAGGGCCGTCGAGGCGCTCAGCAGCATGATGACCGGCGCCTCCATCAGCACGGCGAGCGCGATCGCGACGCCGTAGGCCGCCAGCCCCAGCGTGGGCTCCGGCAGCCGCGCGACGACCGCCGCCAGATAGGGCCCCTCGAACGCCATCATCAGCCATGTGGCGGCCAGCGGGGCCCAGAAGGCGAAGATCCCCCGGGCGGAAAGGCCGGTCGCCGCCCGGGCCGAGGGGGTGGGAGAGGCGTTCAGCGGAGGAGATCTTCCAGGCGCTCGAGCGACCATGTCCACCCGAGGCGGTGTCCCTCCGCGGCCTCGGCGGCGGGGAAGCCTTCATGCACGACGATGACCTCGGTCGACGCTCCGTCGGCCCGGAACTCGACCGTGACGAGCGTCTCGCCGACCGCGGCCTCCGGCTCCTCCCAGTCCCACGTATACACGAGCCGGTTCGGGGCGTCGACCTCGCGGTACACTCCGAACGCGGTATGGAGCGTCCCCTCCTCCGCCTCGATCAGGAGGCGGTACGATCCCCCGGGGACGAGATCGACCTGCGATTCGCGGATCGTCCCGCCCGGAGGGCAGGACCACCGCCGGATGCGATCCGGTTCGGTCCAGGCGTGGAACACCGCCTCCGGGGGCGCGGGAATCACCCTCCGGACGCGGCAGCGTCGATCTGCGGAATTGGACATCCGGATTCTCCTCCGAATCTGGCGCAAAGGGAACCGACGGGATCAGGTTGTCCATTCCTAGATGGTCGGCGACTCGTCGGGCAAGGACCTCTCTCGATCGTGAACCGTTCGTGATTACCCGGAAGCTGCTCGTTCCAGCCGTCGTCTTCGGCCTCTGGGCCCCGGCCGAAGCGGCCGCCCAGGGCTCTCCCTCAAACCGGGATCGGTTCGCCCTGTTCACGGCCTGCCGCCCCGTTCCGGTGGAGGTCTTCGTCACCAACACCGGCGGGCCCGCCGGCATCACGACACCCGCCGTGGAGGGCATGGCGACGAGCCGGCTGCGAGCCGCCGGGATCGACGCCCCCGCCGGCAGCGCGGGCGGATCCACGCTCCAGCTGTCCGTCTTCGTCAGCGCGCAGAGACTCTCCCCAAGCGCCGTGGTGACGGTCTACGTCATCCGTTTGCGTCTCCTGAAGCTCGTGTACGACCAGCAGAGCGATCCCCGGCCGGGAGAGGCCGGGCGCCCGGCGGACTCCCCCGACGCCGCGCCGGAGTGGCTGAACTGGGCCCCGACGTGGGAAACGCCGCAACAGGGAATCGGCTTTTATCTCGGACGCGATGGGGATCCCGTCACGAGTCTGGTCGGCCGGATGCTGGACGAGTTCGTGCGCGAGTACGTGCGCGTCAACCAGGAGGCATGCTAGCGGGCCGTCGCCCGCCGGTCGATTGCCGCAGGGCGTGGCCCGAACCTAGTTTACTCGATTCCGCTGCGCGCTCGACCCGGCTGCGCGTGCCCCCATTCCGAGAGGATCGCCGTTGCGCAAGCTCCGCGTAGGTATCGTGGACCTGGTCTCGAAGGGTCCCACGAAGGCGCTGTACGCCAAGGTGATGCACGCGAACCTCGCGAGCATCATGCCGCAGGTTCTCGGCGCGTGGTGCGAGGAGGCCGGGCACGATGTGAGCCTCGTCTGCTACACCGGCTTCGAGGACCTCGTCGAGGAACTCCCGCAAGATATCGATCTGCTCTTCGTGAGCGCGTTTTCCCAGGGGGCCCAACTCGCCTACGCGATCAGCGAGATGTTCCGCCAGCGGGGGGCCGTTACCTGTATCGGCGGCCCGCACGCCCGCTGCTATCCCCAGGACGCTCAGAAGTACTTCGACTACGTGTTCGGCTTCACCGACAAGGAGGTGCTCAACGGAGTCCTCGACGACTGCCAGCCGCAGCGGCCCCTGGGCCGCCACGTGACGGCCGAGACGCAGCCGGTGTCCCTGCCCGGTGTGCGCGCACGCTGGAAGTTCATCGAGCCGACGCTCAACAAGGCACCGTTGTTCAAGATCGTCCCCATGCTCGGCAGCCTCGGGTGCCCGTACACCTGCAGCTTCTGCATCGATTCGGTCATTCCCTACCAGCCGCTCGACTTCGACGAGATGCGGGACGACCTCCGCTTCCTCGCGAAGAAGATGAAGCGGCCGATCGTCGGCTGGCACGACCCCAACTTCGGGGTCCGCTTCGACGACGTGCTGGGGGCGATCGAGGACGCCGTCCCCCCCGGGACGATCGAGTTCATCGCCGAGAGCAGCCTCTCCCTGCTCGGGGAGCCGCGGCTCAAGCGACTCGCGAAAGCCGGCTTCCGTGCGATCCTGCCCGGCGTCGAGTCGTGGTACATGCTGGGGAACAAGTCGAAGTCCCGGAACCGTCACGGGCTCGAGAAGGTCCGCCAGGTGTCGGACCATTCCAACCTCATCACGAGCTACATCCCCTATCTCCAGACCAACTTCGTGATGGGTCTCGATTGTGACGAAGGCCCCGAGCCCTTCGAGCTCACGAAGAAGTTCCTGGATGCCTCGCCCGCCGCCTTCCCGGGCTACTCCCTGCTGACATCGTTCGGAGAGGCGGCCCCGCTCAACCTCGAATACCAGCAGGAAGGGCGGGTGCTCGGCTTCCCGTTCCACTTCCTCAACAACAATCACGCGATGAACCTCAAGCCGAAGAACTACGAGTGGATCGAGTTCTACGACCACGTCATCGACCTCACGCAGTACAGCTTCTCGAAGCGGGCGGTCTGGCGTCGGCTGAGGGCCAACCGCGGCGGCATCCCACGGCTCCTGAACGCCGTGCGCGCACTCTCGTCGGAGGGGAACGGGAGGATCGCCTACTACACGACCGTGCGCGACAAGCTCAAGTCGGACCGGAAGTTCCGGGACTACTTCGAGGGCGAGACGCAGGAGTTGCCGCAGTTCTACATCGACCGCGTGAAGCACGATCTCGGGCCGCTGTGGGAGTTCCTGCCGGAGGGCGCGATCGAGCACGACCCCTACGCCTATATCAAGAGCACGGGCGGCGCGGCCCCGGTGCAGGCGCGGGCCGGAGCGGTCGTCCACTAGTCGAGGAAAGGTCCCGCGTCCGGGGAGGTCCATCCCGGGCCGGACCCCCGAAGCGAGCCACGTCGCGATGTCCAGAGCCTTCGTCAACGAAGACGCGACGCACGAACCCGAGCCGCGCTACGCGCTCCCGCCGCGCGAGTCGCCGCGCTTCGACGCGGCCGCCGCGCGGGCCCTCCTGGAGGGCGCCCACATCGGCAACACGCACAGCGCCGAGACCGCGACCGGCTACGGCTGGGGCGACCCCGCCCTGGCGCCGCACATCGAGGATCTGATCGGCGAGGCGGAGGGACTCGGCGACGAGCGCATGGCTCGCCTCGGGCGACGCTACCTGCGCGCGGCCCGCCGCTGACGGGAGGCGAAGAGGCCGCCGCACTCGACCCACGACGGGGGATGGAGGCGGAAACCTGGACCGGATACCGAGGCTGATCGCCGGCATCACCGGAACCGCGGCCGCGCTCTTCTATC
>VXMR01000058.1 GCA_009841005.1 Gemmatimonadales bacterium | reverse complement strand
AGACGCCGAGCCGCAAGCGGATCTTCTCCTGCCGGCCCACGGCGCCCGACGAGGAACGGCCCTGCGCGCGGCAGATCATCAGGACGCTGGCGGCCACCGCCTACCGCCGGCCGCTGGAGACCGACGATGTCGAAGACCTCATGGTGTTCTTCGATCTCGGCGTCGAGGAGGGCGGCTTCGAAGTCGGCATCCGCACCGCGCTCCAGGCGGTCCTCGCGAGCCCGCACTTCGTCTTCCGTCTCGAGGAGATGCCGGCGGACGTGGCTCCCGGAGACATCTACCGTCTGAGCGACATCGACCTCGCCACGCGGCTCTCGTACTTCCTGTGGGGCACGCACCCGGACGACGAACTCGTGGAGATGGCCGACGCGGGCCGCCTGTCGGACCCGGCGGTGCTGGAGGCCCAGGCGCGACGCATGCTCGACGACCCGCGGTCGGAGGCCATGGCGACGCGCTTCGCCTACCAGTGGTTCCGCCTGCAGGACCTGGAGAAGATCCACCCGGACGCACTGCTCTATCCGTACTGGGACCACCGGCTCGTCGAGGCGATGCTGCAGGAGACGCAACTCTTCTTCGAGCATCTCCTGCGTTCGGACGCTTCATTCTTCGAACTGCTCACCGCGGACTACACGTTCGTGAACGAGCGTCTCGCGCGACACTACGGGATTCCGGACGTGACCGGGGAGGAGTTCCGCCGGGTCGGGATCCCCGACGAGGCGCGACGCGGACTGCTGGGTCACGGGAGCATCCTCACGCTGACCTCGCACGCGGACCGCACCTCGCCGGTCCTCCGCGGGAAGTGGGTGATGGAGGTCCTGCTCGGGACGCCGCCACCGCCTCCTCCTCCGGACGTGCCCGACCTCGAGGCGACGGACGAGGCGGAGGACGGGCGCTTCCTGACCGTGCGCGAACGGCTCGAGATGCACCGCTCGAATCCGGCCTGCCGGTCGTGTCACCGGGTGATCGACCCGATCGGCCTCGCGCTGGAGAACTTCGACGTGACCGGCGCGTGGCGGATCAAGGACCAGGGCCGGACGGTGGACACGTCGGGCGAACTCTACGATGGGACCCCGATCCTGAGCGCGATGGATCTGAGGGCCGCGCTTCTTGATCGCGAGGACTCGCTCGTCCGGACGTTCATCGAGAATCTCATGGCCTACGCTCTGGGCCGCCGGATCGAACACTACGACATGCCCACGGTGCGGGAGATCGCGCGCGTGGCGGAGGCCGATGACTATCGGATGACATCGTTCATCATGGAGGTCGTGAAGAGCGCGCCCTTCCAGATGAGCGCCGTCGAGATGGTAGCCGAAGAAGATATCGACGCAGGCGGCGGGCACTGAGGGAGCCGCCCGGCGGAACAGATCAGGAGGAGTGAGCATGGAACTCATCACAGGTAAGCACATCTCCCGCCGCATGGCCCTGAAGGGCGTGGGGGCGACGGTGGCGCTGCCGTTCCTCGATGCGATGCTGCCGGCCGGCCGGCTGTGGGCCTCGACGAAGTCGCTCACGGACGTGAAGCGGTTCGTGGCCATCGAGATGGTGCACGGCGCCGCCGGCTGCAACGAGTGGGGTGCGTCGCAGTTCATGTGGTCGCCCGAGAAGGTGGGGCGCGACTTCGACCTCACGCCGAGCAGCCTGAGCCCGCTCGAACCGTGGCGAGACTATCTGACGATCATCTCGAACACGGACATCGAGAACGCGGAGGCGAAGACGGCGAAGGAGATCGGCGGCGACCACTTCCGCTCCAGCGCCACCTTCCTCACGCAGGCGCACGCGAAGCAGACGGAGGGCTCCGACGTGTACGTCGGCACATCGATGGACCAGTACTACGCGCAGCGCTTCGGGCAGGATACGCCGATCCCCTCCATGCAGCTCTGCATCGAGAACGTGGACCAGGCCGGCGGGTGCGCGTACGGCTACGCCTGCGTTTACACCGACACGATCAGCTGGGCGTCGCCCACGGAGCCGCTGCCCATGATCCGCGACCCGCGGGCCGCGTTCGACCAGTTGTTCGGGGCCGGGGGCACGGCGGAAGACCGGGCTCAGCGCCGGCGCACCGACCGCAGCATCCTCGACTGGATCATGGGAGAGGTCAGCGGCCTCAAGCGCGCGGTGGGGGCCACGGACCAGCGGCGGCTGGATCAGTATCTCGACAACATCCGCGAGATCGAGCGGCGCATCGAGCGCATCGAGGCGCACAACACGAGCGGCGAGACGCGCGAGATTCCCGAGGCCCCACCGGGCGTGCCGGATGACTTCGCCGAGCACGTCCACCTGATGTTCGACCTGCAGGCGCTGGCGTTCCAGTCGGATCTGACGCGCGTGTTCTCGTTCAAGCTGGGCCGGGACGGATCGGGCCGCGTGTATCCGGGCAGCGGCGTGGACGCCGGCTTCCACCCGGCCTCGCACCATGGCGGCCGCGAGGACCGCGTCACGGACTACGAGAAGATCAACCGCTACCACGTGAGCATGGTGCCGTACCTGCTCGAGAAGCTGGCCAGCATCGAGGAACCGGACGGGAACCTGCTCGACAAGAGCATGATCCTGTACGGCTCGCCGATGGGCGATTCGAACCTGCACAACCACAAGCGTTGCCCGTTGTTCGTGGTCGGGAAGGCCGGCGGCGAACTCGAGGGCAACATGCACATCAAGGCGCCGGACGGGACGCCGATGGCCAACGTGATGCTGAGTCTGATGCACAAGCTCGGCCTGGAGGACATGGAGAGTTTCGGCGACAGCACCGGCGACTTCTCGTTCTCGGCGGTCGCGCAGGACTGAGCCGCAGGGTCGGTCAGGGGGTCGGAGGCAGATCGATGTTGAAGAGAATCGGCAAGGCCGGTCTTCGGGCCGGGGCCCTCGTCGCGCTCTGCGCGACCACTTTGTGGGCGGCCACCGCGATGGACGCCCCCGTCGCGGAGGCGGCGGCGCGGGGAGACCTCGAGTCCGTGCGGACGCTCCTCCGCGACGGAGCGGATGTGAACGCGGCCCAGGGCGACGGAATGACCGCGCTGCACTGGGCGGCCCTGCACGGCGACGCGGAGATGGTGTCCGTGCTCGTCTACGCGGGGGCCAACGCCGCGTCGACCACGCGCCTCGGCGCCTACACGCCGCTCCACCTCGCGAGCCGGGACGGTCGGGCCGACGCGGTCACCCTCCTGCTCGAAGCCGGAAGCGACGCCAACGCGACGACGACGACCGGCGCCACGCCACTTCACCTCGCGGCGGCGGGCGGGGACGTGCCGACCCTCACGAGCCTGCTCGGGGCCGGAGCCGAGGTCGACGCGCGAGAGAACTCGAACGGGCAGACGCCACTCATCTTCGCGGCTGCCGCCGGCCGTCTCGAGGCTGTGCAAACCCTGATCGCGCACGGCGCGGACGTGTCGGTTGCGTCCCGCGTCCTGGACTTCGTCGAGAAGGCGCGCACCGACAGCGAGGCCCGGGGCCGTCGCCGGGAGGTTCTCACGGCGATTCGAAAGGCCGAAGCCGAGGCGCGCGGCGAGACCGTGGTGGCCGGCATCACCCGTACGGACACGCCGTCCGGGCAGGAGCCGACCCGGCGCGAAGCCGCCGACCGAGCGGATCGGGACCAGACGGGCACGGCCCCCGCGACGGGTCAGGGTGCGGGTGCCAATCCCGGCCAGGAGACGCCGCCGCCGGAGTCCGGGGCCGCGCAGGGCGAGGATCCCCCCGAGCCCGCGGAAGAACCCGAGGAGGCTGAGGAAGCTGAGGAGGCCGCGGCCGAA
This sequence comes from Gemmatimonadales bacterium, assembly GCA_009841005.1. Taxonomy (GTDB): domain Bacteria; phylum Gemmatimonadota; class Gemmatimonadetes; order Palauibacterales; family Palauibacteraceae; genus Palauibacter; species Palauibacter polyketidifaciens. The sequence continues at coordinate 1,702 of VXMR01000058.1, read as the reverse complement.
GAAGAGTCCCCCGAAGCAGAGGAGACTCCCGAAGAGTCGACGCCTGCGCCGCGGCCGCTGAGCTACTCCGACATCGTCGGCAAGCAGGGCGGCATGACCGCACTTCACTACGCGGTTCGCGAAGGCCACTTCGAGACCGTCAAGGCTCTCCTCGCAGCGGGCGCGGACATCGACGGACGGACGGGGGGCGATGAGAGCACGCCGCTCGTCGTCGCCACCGTGAACGGACACTACGACCTCGCCGGCTGGCTGCTCGAGCAGGGCGCGGACCCGAACCTGGCCAGCGAGGACGGCGTGGCCCCGCTGTACGCGACGATCGCCAACCGCTGGGCGCCCAAGGCGCTGTACCCGCAGCCCACCGCGTTCCGGCAGCAGGAACTCGACTACATGGAGCTGATGGAGATGCTCCTCGCCGCCGGGGCGGATCCGAACGCGCGTGTGAACACGCACATCTGGTACTCCGCGTATAACTTCGACCTGCTGGGCGTGAACTTCAGCGGCGCGACGCCCTTCTGGCGCGCCGCGAAGGCGCTCGACATCCCCGCGATGAGAATGCTCGTGGCGGCCGGGGCCGATCCGCACATGCCGACGAAGAAGGCTCCCGAGCGCCGCCGCCGGTCCTCCGATGATGACGACGAGGAAGAAGATCCGAGTGGACTGCCGCCGGTCGAGGTCGGGGGTCCGGGCATCCCGCCGCTCGTCGCTGCCGCGGGATACGGCTACGGGCGCTCACGCACGGGCAACCAGCACCGGCATCGGCCCGATGAATGGATGGCGACGGCTCGATACCTCGTCGACGAGCTGGGCGCGGACGTCAATGGCCGCGACTCGGATGGCTTCGGCGCGCTCCACTACGCCGCCGCGCGCGGCGACAACGAGCTGATCGAGTACCTCGTCGGCAAGGGCGCCGACCCGCTGATCGTGGCCCGCAGCGGCCAGACGACGGTCGACATGGCGAACGGACCGATCCAGCGCGTGCAGCCGTTCTTCGAGACGATCGCCCTCCTCGAGGGCATGGGTGCGAAGAACAACCACAACTGCCTCAGCTGCTGACCGACCGACTCTCGGACTAGTCGTCTCGCGGGAGGCGCTGGGAGACGGAGATGGGGTAGCCGTCGGGGTCTCGGAGTGTGAACTCGATGGAGCGGGCGTTCGGGTTCATGTGCGGTTCGTCGAGGCAGTCGGCCCCCATGGCGCGGGCGCGCTCGAAGACGGCCTGCGCGTCCTCCGTGTAGAAGTAGAGCAGGAGGCCTCGGCCGGGCGTCCCCTCGCGCGGGTCCGTCATGCCCGGGTGAGCCTTGAACTCGCGGTGGTGCAGCATCAGTTCGACGCTGCCATCCGGCGCCAGGAGCCGCTCGAAGTGATGTCCCCCCCGGCCGCTCACGAAGCCGAAGAGTTCGACGTACCAGGCTGAACTCGCCGCCACGTCCCGCACGACGAGCATGGGAGTGAGGCCTCCACCCGTCGCGGCCATCGGCTTCGACCCTCGGCGCCCGGTTCCGGCTTCCGTCTGACGCTTAGCGGTTCGAGTTGTTTGTCTGAGCCGCCGCGGCGCGCCTCGCCTCCTCTCGGGCGGCGACGAGCGCCTCGAACTCCGAGGGATCGAGGTATGTCACATCGACCCACAGGTGCGCCATCTCGTCCACCGTCCGATCCCCGTAGCCGACCCACTGCTCATGGTCGGGGTTGTTCGGATTCTCGG
>VXMR01000041.1 GCA_009841005.1 Gemmatimonadales bacterium | reverse complement strand
CCACCTTTTTTTACTGCTACGGCGACCCCCGCGAGCTCCACGCGTAAGATCGTCGGCAGCGTCAGATGTGTATACTATTTTGCCCTCGTGCTCCGCGAGCGTGCGGTCCACCCCGCCGGCACCCCCCTCGATCCGACGCGCGAGCACCGCCCCCAGGTCGATGCGCGTATCCGGCGCAGCCCCGAGATCGAACCCCACGCGGATGATCCGGTCGCGGTCGAGCATGACCGGGTCGGCCACCGAAGCGAGGCGGCGCGCGATCTCGTCCACGGCGCCGTTCGTCGTCGCCGCGACGAGCACCCGTCCGCGGAGCGCGAGTTCCAGCGCCGCGCGCGCCACGAGGCGGGACTTGCCGGTCCCCGGCGGACCCCAGACGAGTTGGGCGCTGCTTCCCAACACCCGTTCCAGGGCTTCGCGCTGCGGTTCGTTGAGGTCGGCGGACGAGTCGAGGCGCGCGGACTCCCGGCCGAGGCGCGGAGGCAGCCGGCCGAAGGCCCCGAGCACGGTGTCCGGGAAGAAGTCCTCCGGGTCTTGGCCGACCTCGGCCAGCCGCGCCGAGAGTTCGCGAAGGAGCCACGTGGGATCGAACTCGAGTTCGCCGCCGTCGAGGCGCTCGCCGAGCCACTCCGGGCTCACGGCCTGCAGGAGCCCGAGCGTGCGGTCGAAACGGTGGACCGTCCCGAGCGCCTCCCGCCCGCCGGCGTGGATGCGCACGCGGTCGTCCGCGCGGATGTCGTATGTTCCCCCCGCGATCTGGAAGGTGTAGCGGTGGCCGGTCCCCGCCTCTCCCCGCAGGCGTCCGGAGAGCGCCGGGATCGGCCGGTCCAGACGGCGGCGTGAGAGGTCGGCCGCGACCGCCTCGATCTCCTCGTCGATCGCGACGCGGAGATCCGCCAACAGCAGCCACAACGACTCCAGAGAGTCAGGAGCTTGCATGCCGGACCCCATCGATCGACCGCACCGGGACTGGAGCGGGGACACCCTGCGCGAGGCGCTCGGACGCGCGGCGGAGTGGACCGTCGACTACCGGAAGCGCGTCGAGGGGCGGCCCGTCCTCCCCGACGTCCAGCCGGGCGACGTCCGCCGCGCCCTCGCGAAGTCGCCGCCGCGCACCCCGGAACCCTTCGAGCGCGTGCTCGCCGACTTCGACGAGCACATCGTCTCCGGTCTCACGCACTGGAATCATCCGGGTTTCCTCGCCTATTTCTCGAGTTCCACGCGGGCGCCGAGCATCGTGGCGGAACTCCTCGTCGCCGCCGTCGGCGTGAACGCAATGTTGTGGCGGACCTCTCCCGCCGCGACCGAGGTCGAGCGGACCGCCGTCGACTGGCTGCGGCAAGCCGTCGGACTCCCCGACACCTTCTCCGGCCTCATCTTCGACACCGCGTCGACCTCCACCTTCACCGCGCTGCTCGCGGCCCGGGAGCGCGCGGGCGACGGCGTGCGGGACGAGGGGCTCCCGGGAGGCCCCGCACTCGCCGTCTACACCTCCAGGCAGTCCCACTCCTCGGTGGAGAAATCCGCCATCGCCGCCGGACTCGGCCGCCGCTCCGTCCGCCGCATCGAGACGGACGGCGACTTCCGCATGCGCCCGGACGCGCTCGAGGCGGCCATCGCCGACGACCTCGCAAGCGGAATCCGGCCGGCCATGGTGTGCGCGACCATCGGCACGACCTCCACGGCGAGCGTCGACCCCGTTCCCGCCCTCGCCGCGATCGCCGAACGGCACGGGGTCTGGCTGCACGTAGACGCCGCCTATGCGGGACCCGCGGCGATGATCCCGGAGCAGCGGCCCCTCTTCCGCGGGTGGGACGTGGCGGACTCCATCGTCCTCAATCCCCACAAGTGGCTCGGGACCTCGCTCGACTGCTCCGTGCTCCTGTACCGCGACGTCGCCCCCTTCCGCGCCTCGCTCGCGCTCACGCCGACCTACCTCGAATCGGAGGACGACGAAACGGACCTCATGGACATCGGCCTCGCGCTCGGCCGCCGCTTCCGCGGGCTCAAGCTGTGGGTGCTCTTCCGGTGCGCGGGGACGGACGGCCTGGCGGAGACGATGCGCCGGCACATCGCGATGGCCGAAGCCGCCGCGGCCCGGCTCGTCGAGGGCGGCGCCTTCGAACTCGCCGCGCCCGTCTCCTTCAGCACCATCTGCTTCCGCGCCCCGCTGGAGGGCGACCAAGCGGGCGAGGCGCGGCTGAACCGCGAGATCATGTCCCGGGTCAACGCGGGGGGACGCTCGTTTCTCTCGCACACGGAACTGGACGGACGTTATACTGTACGGTTATCCGTCGGGAGCGTTCACACGGAGGAGCGCCACCTGGACGACGCGCTCGATGCGCTCCATCGGGCCGCCGCCGACCTTTCACCGGGAGAACCGGGTTGAACGCCAGATTCCGTTTCGGACCCTTCCTGTCCGTTGCCGGCCTCTATTCCGGCATCGTCCTCTCCGCAGGCTGTGCCGCGGAGGCCGAAGCCGGGGACATGCAGGAGCGCTCCATCGTGCCGCCCAATGCCCAGGTGGCCCGCGAGCGCGCCGACCGCAGCCGCATCAAGGGAGAAGAGGGAGCGCCCGTCAGGGTGGTGGAGATCTCCGACTTCCAGTGCCCCTACTGCCGGCAGTTCCACGTGCAGACGCTCGCGAAGATCGACAGCGCCTACATCCAGGCGGGCCTGGTCAGCTACCTGTGGATCGCCTATGCGAATCCCGGCCATCCCGAGGCCTTCGTGTCCACCGAGGCGGCGTACTGCGCGGGGGCCGTGGGCAAGTTCTGGCCCATGCACGACCTCCTGTTCGAGCGCCAGGACGAGTGGAGCGGCGCGGCCGATCCCTATGCCCTGTTCGTCGAGTACGCGGGAGAACTCGACATCGACGTCGAGTCATTCGGCTCCTGCGTCCGCAACAGCACGCTCGCCCCACTCGTGCTCCGCGACTACACGAGCGTCACACAGGCCGGGATCTCGAGCACGCCCTATTTCATCCTCGGCGACAGCGTGGCCCTCCGGGGCGCCGCCGACTTCGGCACCTTCTCGTCGGCGATCGACACGCTCCTCATCCTGAAAGGCGGCGACAGCCCGCCGCAGTAGCCTTGTCCCCATCACGCACCGCACGAGGATGACCCCTTCGCACTCCGCCGACTCGTCCATTGCGGCACCGGTTACGCGCCGCTGAAGTTCAGCCGCCGCCGAGGCGGACCCGCGGTCTCTCCAGCGGTTCGGCGACCCCGGTCCCCTCTCGGACCCGGTAGGCGCGGTCGAGGGCGAGGCCGGTGAGCCGGTCGACGGTGCCCGAACCCGGCCAGCGGATCTCGACGGACTCGATCCGGGTCGCCCTGCCCAGCCCGATCTCCTGGCGGAGCGGGTTCGAGCCGAAGCTCCCGCCCGTGCCGGCACGCCGGTGGATCTGTCTCGTCCCGTCCGGCCCCTCGACGGTCACCGCGATGCGGGCGCCGATGCCCGGCCGGTTCGCCTGCTCGCCGACCAGCGTGAGCGCGATCCAGCGGTGGTCGAACCCCGGGTTCTCGTACAGGGCGTTCGGCGAGAGGTCCCCCTCGTTCGCGCCCCCGAGCTGGATGTGGACGTCGGTGTCGCCGTCGTTGTCGATGTCCACGAACGAGACGCCGTGCCCCTTGTGCAGGCTCCCGAACCCGCCCGCGCCGGTAATCTCCTCGAAGCGGTCGCCGAGGTTGCGGAACATCCGGTTCGGCATCAGCTGCCGGAGGTCGGGATCGCCCGTGCCGACGAGGAAGTCGAGCCGGCCGTCGCCGTCGAGATCGCCGTAGTTCGATCCCATCGCGTACATGATCCGGTCGAGACCCTGCGCGGCCGTGACGTCGGCGAAGGTGCCGTCCCCCTGGTTGCGGTAGAGGCGGGGGAGTTCGGCGGAGTGCGGTTCGCCGGTCATCTCGCGCACGAGATCGGCGGTCTGCGCGGCGTAGCCCGCGACGTAGATGTCGAGCCATCCGTCGTTGTCGAAATCCCAGAACCAGGTCGGGAAGCTCGCCAGCGGTTCGCCGACGCCGGCCGCCGCGGTCACGTCCTCGAAGGCCCAGCCTCCGGAGGGGTCCGGGCCCAGGTTCCGGTAGAGGCGGTTGGAGGCGTGGAGAACCGAGAGATAGAGGTCCGGGCGGCCGTCGTTGTCGTAGTCCCCCCAGGTCACGCCCTTCACGAAGTCCGAGACCTCGATTCCGACCTCCGCGGCCACCTCCTCGAAGGTGCCGTCGCCGCGGTTCCGGTAGAGTTCGCTGCGGTGCGTCAGGCTGTCCCTCGACTCGTTGCCGATGAAGAGGTCGAGCCATCCGTCGCCGTCGTAGTCGGCCCACGCGCCGGTCTGGGTCGGGTGCTCGGAATAGAGTCCGGCCTCCCGCGTCACGTCGGAGAAGACGCCACCGTCGTTGCGCAGGAGGGAGTTGGGGAGGGGCTGGACGAGCCAGCCGCCCCGGAGGACGAAGACGTCCGCGTCGCCGTCGTTGTCGTAGTCGGCGTGGGCGAGGTTGAGCCCGCCGAGGAGGCCCTCGAGGCCGGCCTCGGCCGTCCGGTCGACGAAGCCGCCCGCGCCGTCGCTCTCGAAGTAGCGGAGCTGGTGCAGGAGGCCGCGGGAGGAGGTCATCACGTCCGGCAGGCCGTCGCCGCCGAGGTCGTCGGCGATCGCGCCGCCGGAGAGGGAGACGGCGTCCAGACCCGCCCGCGCGGCCACGTCCTCGAAGCGGGGGAACACTCCGGCCCCGCCCACGGCGGCCCCCTCGATCCTGTACTCGGGCGGGACGCTGTCGGGCCACGCCCCGGCGGCCATGGCGGCGAGGTTCAGCACCCAGCGCGCGCGCAGGTCGTCGGGGCGGAGCTGCAGGAGCGACCGGTGCCAGCCGACCGCCGCGTTGAGGGCCGCGCGCGCCGAATCGGAGGCGGGAGCGGAGGCGGTCGAGCGAGCGGAGGCGGTCGGGGGGACGGCGGGCCAGCACGGGGAGCGCTCGAGGGCCGGCTCGACGGTGCCCGCGGCGGGTCCCGAGGCGGGGCATGCGAGTTCCGCGCCGAGGCGGAGGAAGGCGATCCCGATGAGTTCCTCGATGGAGCGGCGGAAGCCGGGGAAGGGCTCGGCGGGAATCCCTTCCAGCGTCTGGTCGACGAAGATGAACTGTTCGAGCGCGGGCTGCGTGTGTCCCGCGTTCAGGAGTTCCCGCGCGGCGTTCGCGGCGCGGACGAGCATCTCCGCGCCATCCGCCGACGGCGGCAGGTTCGTGAGGTAGCGGAGGCGCGCGGTGTTAAGTTGCTCGTCGAGCAGCGGATCCGCCGAATCGGCCAGCGCGAGCAGGCGGGCCGCCATCTCGCGCGTCCCGGCTGTGGGATTGGCGGAACCGGGGGACTCGGCGGCATCGCCGGCGCGTTCTCCGCAGCCTGCTGTCACCGCGATGGCGAGCAGCGCCGCCGCCGTGTGCCGGGCCCGCGGTCGGCCCCCCGCCCGCGCCCGAGCCTGCGGACGCGGGCGGGCGACTGCGTCGCGGGAGTTAACGAGCCGTCGCCTCGGCTCAGCGGAACCTCCCGCCCCCCGGGCGCCACCGGGGGCGTCTCCGCGGCG